>CAVFLV010000015.1:0-43857 GCA_963623485.1 bacterium
AAGTACAAGCTCTACACGAATCGACGCTAAATAACAAAGTTACTAATAGAAATCCGAATTTACCTATCAACGCATAATGTTATTATTCAAGAAAAAGGCCTCAACCGAGGCCTTTTTCTTGCAAGCGACTTTCCCTACTCCACCGTCACCGATTTCGCCAAGTTCCGCGGCTGATCAACATCGAGCCCCTTAGACGCTGCCACGTAATACGCAAACAACTGTGCCACGAGATTCATCAAAATCGGCGCGAAAATCGAAAGCCCCGTTGTAATTTTTACAACACTTTCCACTTCCAAATCAAACTCCGCCTTATTCGTCACCGCGATCACGTGCCCGCCCCGCGCCAAAACTTCCTGCACGTTCGACACCGCCTTACTATATAATTCCCCTTCCGGCAACAGCGCAAATTCAAAGAACCGATCGTCCACCAACGCCAGCGGCCCATGCTTCAACTCCCCAAACGCATACGCATTCGCATCAATATACGAAATCTCCTTCAGCTTCAGCGCCGCTTCCATCGCCACCGGATACGCCGTGTCGCGCCCAAGATAAATCGCGTGTTCATAATCCTTATATTTTTCCGCCATTTCTCGCACCGGCTCGTTAAACTCCGTCAAAACTTTCCGAATTTCTTCCGGCAACTCCGCAATCTCTCTAATATATTCTTTCAAAACTCCACTTCTCACTCCTTTCGCCTCCGCAATCGTCAGCCCAAACATCACCATCGCAATCGCCTGCGACGTAAACGCCTTCGTCGAGGCTACCGAAATCTCCGGCCCCACATGCACATACGTCCCGCCGTCCACTTCGCGCGCAATTGTCGAGCCAATCGCATTCACAATCCCGACCGTCTTCACACCCTGCTTTTTAATTTCACGAAGACACGCTAGCGTATCCGCCGTCTCTCCAGACTGCGACACAATAAGCGCCACCGAATCCTTCGGGATATACGCCCCACGATAACGATACTCGCTCGCAATCACCACCTCCACCGTAATTTCCGGCGTAAATTGCTCGATATAATACGCTGCCAAAAGTCCCGCGTGATACGCCGTCCCGCACCCCACAATCACCAAATGTTTAATTTTTCTTAGCTCCCTTTCCGAAAGTCCCGGTCCGCCCAATCGCACTTCGCCTCGTTTCAAATCAATCCGCCCACGCAAAGTTTCCTTCAGCGTCTCCGGCTGCTCCATAATTTCTTTCAGCAAAAAGTGATCATAACCATTTTTCTGAATCGCCGCGAGATTTGTCTCGATCTCCTCCACTTTTGCCGATACTGGCTCCGCGTTCAAAGTCTTAATCTCAATACTATTTTTCGTCACCGTCGCGACTTCCCCATCACTTAAATAAATCGCCTGCTTCGTATGGCCAAGCAGCGCCGACGCGTCCGACGCGATCAAAGTTTCGTTATGCCCCACTCCAATCACCAACGGCGACCCCGCTCGCGCCACCACGATTTCCTCCGGATTTTTGTCCGACATCACCGCGATGCCATAAGTCCCCTGCACTAATTTCAGTGCCTGCACCACCGCGTCCGTCAGCGAATATTTTCCGTCATGATAAAACGTATCAATCAGCGCCGCTAAAACTTCCGAATCCGTCTCCGATTGAAAATCATATTTTTTCAACTCTCTTTTCAATTCTTTATAATTTTCAATAATCCCATTATGCACCAAATAAATATCGCCAACATGATGCGGGTGCGCATTCACCTCGGACGGCTCACCATGCGTCGCCCACCGCGTGTGCCCAATCCCCGCTCGGTCCGTTCGCCGGTTCTCAACCAGCTTCGTCTCTAACCCCGCAATTTTCCCTTTCGTTTTTACCAGCGTTGCTATACCTCCTTCGTCAAACGTCGCAATCCCCGCCGAATCATACCCCCGATATTCCAACCGCTTCAACCCAGACACCAAAAAATCCTGTGCCTTTTTCTCCCCCACATATCCAACAATTCCACACATACAAACCTCCTGTTAATACTCCCATTATACCAAAATTGGGTAGTTTTTGAGACAAAATCTCCATTCAGAATAATCACCCGTTCCATCTCAAACCCGAGTCATCCTTACCCCAACAAAAAATCGCCATTACAGCGACTTTTTGCATGAAAATAACAATTGGTGAGCCGGGTGGGACTTGAACCCACGACACCAAGCTTAAGAGGCTCGTGCTCTAACCAGCTGAGCTACCGGCCCGAACATGGTTCAGTTAGGCGACAAATCCGTCGCTCTCACCATACCTACAATTATATCACAAAATCCCAACTTTGAAAACTCTATTTTTTTAACCTGTTTTCATTCCATAAAAATGTCACCCCTGCTCAAAATCATCGCACACTACGAATGTCACTAATCCCCGCTCGCCAAATGCCAATGCTCTCCATATTCACATTTGTACACCGTCAGCCCCGAAATCCCGTGGTCATATTCCGCCACTCGCGCCGCGAGTTCCGCTTCTTCCCGTGTCGCATAACAAATCTTATGCGTTTCTCCGACCCAGCACCTTTCCGGCTCATATAAATCGCCCCGAAAACTCTTTCTCGCTCGCCCCATAGCTAAATCCCCTACTTTTTATACGCCAAATAGTATCCCCCAGCGACCAAAATCGCCCCGCCAATAATATTCCCGAGCGTCACCGGCAACAGATTCCCAAACAAAAATCCCACCAAATCCGGCGCCAAAAGTCCATTCGCCGTCCCCATCATCATTCCCGCCGGAATGTAGAACATATTCGCCACCGAATGTTCAAATCCACACAGCACAAACAACATAATTGGCAAAAATATCGCTGCAATTTTTCCGCCGACCGTTTCCGCCGCGTACGCCATCCATACCGCAACACAAACTAGAAAATTACACAAAATCCCCCGCACTAACGCTACGCCAAATCCAAGTTCCGCCTTTGTTGTCGCCGTCGCCACCACGGTTTCAGCCACCGCATCAAACAGCCCACTCACAGAAACCAGCCCGGCCACCAGCACCGCCCCTATCAAATTTCCCAAAAACACCAGTCCCCAATTTTTCAGCATCGCTGGGAGTTTGATTTTCTTATCAAACAGCGCCATCGCCATCAAATTGTTCCCCGTAAACAACTCGCTCCCCGCAATTATTACCATCGCAAGTCCCGCCGTAAAAATGCACGCCCCCGCCACTTTTCCGGCATAAATATTCCCAAAAGTCGCCCCCACCCCCGCTAGCGCAATAAACATTCCTGCAAACACCCCGAGCAACACCATTTTCCACCCCGGCAATTTCGCCTTCGCCACACCAACCTCAATCGCCTTTTTGGTCATCTCTTTCGGCGCAAGCATTATTTTGCGTACTCCACCGCTCGCGTTTCGCGAATTACATTAACTTTAATAATCCCCGGATAGCTCATTGTCGCCTCAATCTTATTCGCAATATCACGCGCCAACTTCAGCGCCGACAAATCATCAATTTGCTTCGGTTCAACAATCACCCGAATTTCCCGCCCCGCCGAAATCGCATACGCCTTGTCAATACCGGCAAACGAAGTTGCAATATTTTCCAAATCTTTCATCCGCTCCGCAAAGTTCTCCGCCGAAATATTTCGCGCCCCCGGCCGCGCCGCACTAATTGCATCGCAAATCTTCACAATTACCGCTTCCGTTGTCGTCGGCTCGATATCATCATGGTGCGCCGCCATTGCATGCACCACCGGCTCCGGCATCCCGTATTTTTTCGCCAGTTCCGCGCCAATTTCCGCGTGCTTCCCCTCAATTTTATGCGTCACCGCCTTGCCAATATCATGAAGCAAAGTCGCTGTTTTTGCCACGCGCTTATCCGCACCAATTTCTTCCGCAATCATCCCTGCGACATGCGCCATCTCAATCGAATGCAACAATACATTTTGCCCATACGAAGTCCTAAACTTCAGCTCGCCAAGCAAATGAATCAGTTCTCGCGGAATTCCTACCACCCCAACTTCCCGCACAGCATCTTCGCCCGCACGCACCACTTCTTTTTCAATTTCCCGTTCAGCCCGCGCCACCGCTTCCTCGATCGACGCCGGATTAATCCGCCCGTCTTTCATTAATCGCTCCAAAGCATACCTTGCCACTTGTCGCCGAATCGGATCAAACGATGACAGCACCACCATCCCCGGTGTATCGTCCACCATCACATCCACCCCAGTCGCCCGTTGCAACGCTTGAATATTTCGTCCCTCTTTACCAATAATCCGTCCCTTCATGTCATCATCCGGCAACTTTAGCGCCGTCACCGTCCGGTCCGCCGTCACCTCTGACGACATCCGTTCCATCGCCGTCACCAAAATCGCCTGCGCCGTCTCGTCAATATCGTGTTTGATTTCGCGCTGTTCCTTCGCCACTAGCCCCGCCAAATCTTGCCGAATATCATGCTCGGTCATCGTCATCAACTTTTCTCGCGCGTCCGCTTTCGACAGCCCCGCAATTTTTTCCAACTTTTCGTGTTGCTTTGTCCGAATTTCTTTAATTTCGTTCTTTAAATCTTCGATTTCGCGCGTTTCTTTGTTCAATTTATCCGACTTTTTCTCTAATTGATCCAACTTCGCGTCCAAAGTCCCCTCGCGCTCCGCCAACCGATTTTCCGTCTTTTTCCATTCTCGTCGACGCTCATTTTCCTCTTTTTGATTCTTCTCCGTCACTTCCGCGGCTTCCTTTTTTGCCGCCAGCACAATATCTGACGCTTCCCGCTTCGCCTTGCGCACCAAATCTTCGGCCTTATCTTTCCCCCCATTTTCGTTGCGCTTGTTATACGCAAAAATCCCGCCCGCGCCAAAAGCCACGCCTACTACGGCAGTAATAATTGGAATCACTATTTCCATAAATAACCTTTCTAATTGTTTCTGTCAATATTTTTCTTATATTAACGGGTTAACAAATTCATCAATTTATAAATTTCCTTCTCTATTATACCACAAAACTACCGAAACAGCCCACGTTTTTTCGCACTTTTGAACTCTTCTAACAAATCTTTCTGCTTTTTTGTCAAATTTCGCGGAGTCTCCACTACCACCGTCACAATGTGTGGCCCCCGATCACCATCTGCCCGAAACGGCACCCCATGCCCCGACAATTTAAACGGCGTCCCGCTCTGCGTCCCCGCCGGCACTTTCATCGTCACCGTTCCATCCACCGTCTCCACTTCAATCTCGCACCCAAGCGCCGCATCCACCATATCAATTTTCTCTTCCGACAGAATAATCGCCCCCTCTCGCGTCAAATGTTTATGTGGTTTCACTTTCACGCGCACATACAAGTCTCCAGGCTCCGAGCCACCTTCTGGCGCCGGCCCGCCTTTACCCCGCAGCCGAATAGACATCCCGTCATCAATCCCTGCCGGAATTTTCACCTTCAACTCGCCCCCATTCACTTCCACCGTCTTGGTCGTCCCAAAAATTGCTTCCTCAAAAGTCAGCACCACCGCCGCCTGATAATCCGCCCCTCGCCGTGGTCGCCTTGCACCCGCATTACCAAATCCAAACAAGCTCCCCAAAATATCATCCAAGCCTCCGCCTCCGCCAAAGTCAAAGTTAAACGTCTGCCCGTTAAAATCAAATCCGCCAAACGGATTGCCCGCCGCGCCACCGCCAGAAAACGGATTTCCGCCAGCACCACCAACCCCCGCATGCCCAAATTGGTCATATCGCGCCCGTTTTTGCTTATCAGCAAGCACGTCATGCGCCTCGTTGATTTCCTTAAACTTCGCTTCCGCTTCCTTATCGCCCGGATTTTTGTCCGGATGGTATTTCACCGCCAGCTTCCGATAAGCCTTCTTAATTTCATCGTCCGACGCGTTTTTACCCACGCCTAAAACTTCATAATAATCCCGTTTGCTTGCCATACTCTCTATTATAACTCATTAGCACTCCAAATGCAAGAGTGCTAAAAAATCCTACTCCGCCCTCCCCCACCCATCAGCCCCCGACAAATCCTCATACCGAATTTTATAATCTTTTAGAACCGCCCCACGCGCCGTCAATTTCTCTAGCGCCGCCTCATAATTCCCGCCCGTATAATCCGAAATCACAATAGAAAACCCGTCATTTCCGTCCTCCAGCTGGTAAGCAATCGTATATTTTACCCGCCGCGAATAATCCTTCGTATAAAAATCAATTTTAATCGGCAACTTTTCCAAAATAGGATATTTTTCTTTTAACTCATCCACTTTTTGCTGTGTCTCCGCCGCTTTCAAATCCCCCAAAATCGTCGCGTCTTTCGCATTCTCACTATAATAATTATCCCCCTCCTCCGCTTCAAGATACAACTTTATTTCCGCCGTCTCTCCCGCTACCGCCTCAATTTCCATACTTTTCGCCACAAACCCCTCTGCAACAACTTCCACCGCATATTCCCCCGGCCGAATTCTAAACTCCCCATAAGTCGCAAAATTTTCCTCCCCAATTTTCACCGTCGCGATGCTCGGCGTCACAATCACTTTCACCGTCGCCGTCCTCGCCAAATTATCCACAATAAAATATACCGAA
Source organism: bacterium (assembly GCA_963623485.1). GTDB lineage: Bacteria > Patescibacteriota > Saccharimonadia > Saccharimonadales > Saccharimonadaceae > Nanosyncoccus. Next base: position 6,490 of record CAVFLV010000015.1, read on the forward strand.
ATCGCAATTATCACCACTAAAGCCACCACGATACTTGCAATCGTCGCCTTTTTATGTTTCACTAAAAATTCCGCCCACATTAAAAGTTAATCCTCCTATACACATCGTACACCCGCGACCCGCCACTATCCGAGAAATACACGCCCGCAAAATGCTCGCCCGTCCTATCGCCCCAAGACGCTGACGCTTGCGACGGCTCGCCATTAATTTCACCAATATATAAATAAATATGGTTCCCATTCGCATAAGTAATAAAGATATCCCCCGGCTCCAAATTCGCCACATTGTTTTGGTGATCCACTTTCATATACATCTCCGTATGCGACTCTAAATATTCCACCAATCCATAACCAAAGAAAATCGGGAAATTCGGGTCCGCCCCCGAATACCGCATCACCGTCCCCACGAACTGATCACAGCTCGCCCCGTAATACGGACACTCCCCGTTCGAACCACACGGCAAAATCCACGCCCCCACTTCTTTCATCGCTGCCACGTACTCTGGCTTCGGGTCCGTTATCGCATGACCATGCCCCTCCCACGACAAATAAATCGCCGTCTCCGCAATCGTCCCCCCACCCCAAGAACAATACGAACTCCCCGCAATTGCCTCATATAACACATACGCCCCAAAAATATTCGTCACCGAACTCGAATCATACACCCCGTCCGCCACAAACCGCCCCGGCCAATACGAACTCATCGCCGAACTCGTCGGGTCGCGCTGTGCATCATACCGATTCATCACATACGCCGAGCCCTCACCATTTTTAGCTTCCTCCTCCGAAAAGCCCATATTAATCGCCTTCTGCACATACACGCTCGCCGTCCCGTTATACATAAAGAACAGTTTTTTCACATTATCATTATCATTCAAATCCCCCGCCATCTGACTCACGAGTTCCGCCGCAATCAAAGTCTGTCTCCTAAATTCCTCCTCCGAAATCGAATCCGCCGGCGTAAACCGATTTGCGTTCGTCCCGCCCGCCGTATAAGTATACAACTGATACACCCCCTGCCCATTAGACGGATTATACCTCTGAAGGCTCGTCTCTTGGTGATGCAATACCGCCATCACCTGCCACGGAAAATTATACTTATCCGCCGCTTCCTTATAAATTTCCTTATTCTCCTCAATCGCCTGCAGCTCAGCCGCACTCCACACTTCCGCCCCGGCATAATTTTTATTGCTCCCCACTCCCGTAATCGAATTTTCCGTAAAATCCGCTAGCGCCTGTTTAATTAAACTTACAAATTCTTTCGAACCTTCCGCGTTCGGATGCACATAGGCATCACCAATCAAACTCGGTTTTTCCGCAGCCACACTCGCCCAGTCCGCCACCGCAATTTTGCCATCATATTTTTCCTTCGCCGCCAAAATCGCCGCATTATTCCCGCTATAATCCAACTTATTCTCATACGCATAATTAGTCGTCAGCACCACCTTGTGGTTCGTCCCAATCGCGTCCATCAGCTCATCAATCTGTGCCGCCGTCACCGCCCCAGGGTCGTTCGTCCCTAGCGCAAACACTACATAAGTCCTCAAATCCCCCTGCTTTTCCATTTCTTTCGCAATCGTCAGCCCCGAATAATTCCCGCTCGCATCCATCGCAAAATGTTTCGACACTTGCACAATTTCATAAGTTGTGCCATTATAAGTTTTTTCTTCCAAATCCACGCCCGAAAGTTGCGACTCATATTCGCTCTTCGCCCCAACCGAAATCGAATCCCCAATCACCGTCACTTCCGAACCCTGAATCGTCGCCGGAGTACAAGCCGTTTCCGACGGGTCATAATATAAAATGTTATTTTGCGCAAAAAAGTCCAAAAATGACGCATCCAGCGCATAAGTCGACACCGGCAACAACACCACTAACATCGCCGAAATCAAGCTCGCGAAAAACCGCTTCATATTATATATTATAACATAAAAAGCTTTTATTTGCTCGGATTCGTAGTAATCAGTCCCTCTTCAGTTTCCGAAGCGATAATCTGAATATGCACGTGATTAGACCCCGCAAAGAACAGCCCTTGCCCCACCGGGAAATTCGCCAACCGCCGTTTTTCCTCCTCGGTCAGCTTAAACACATCTGACAGCACATCCACCGCCGACACCGACTGCTTTAATAACAACTGCATCGACGAGTTTCCCACAATTGCGCGCCCCATTTTTGTCCCCATAAAATCTTCCACATCCTGCGTAATCGTCGTTAGTCCCAAATAATATTTCCGCGCCCGCTTCGCAAGTGAGAACAAAAAGTTCGCCGAATCTTCGTATTGCATCAGTTGCCACGCCTCATCCACAATCAACAGCCGTTTTTTCTGCTCCGCCCGCACAATATTCCAAATATGCGACAGCACAATATACATCGCCACCGGCCGAAGTTCATCTTCTAAATCCCGAATATTAAACACCACCATCTGATTATTGATATCAATATTCGACTGCTGCGAGAAAATCCCCGCAAACGTCCCAGTCGTGTATTTCCGTAGTCGCTGCGCCAAAGACGGCCCATTTCCGCCCATATGTAGCAAAGTATCATACAAATTCGCAATCGTCGGCGGTGTCGATTGGTGCGTCAGCGGGTCCGACGTAATCCCCACCCGCGCATAAGTATCAATCAGCGCCTGGTCTAGGTCCGCCTCCTCGCTCGCCGACAGCCCCACCGCTCCGCTCCCCACCGAAGTACTACCGCCTAGCATCAACCTAAACAACCCGTGCAAAGTCACCAAATTCGCCCGCAACGCATCATTCGCGTCCTCTCCATCCACCACTTTCGGCAAATCAAACGGGTTGATCCTCACATCCGAATTCAACGACAACCGAATATACGACCCGCCCACCGCGTCGCACAACTTCTGGTATTCATTTTCCGGGTCAATAATCAAAATTTCCGCCCCCGTCATCATCGAACGTAGCGCCTCAAGTTTTACCGTAAACGATTTCCCCGCGCCCGACTTCGCAAACACCACCATATTTGCATTTTCCAGCGAAAACCTATCAAAAATCACCAACCCGTTATTATGCATATTAATGCCATACAAAATCCCCTTATCTTGCGTCAAATCCGCACTTGTAAACGGAAACGACGTCGAAATCGCGCCCGTATTCATATTCCGCCGAATTTGCAACTGGTCCATACATTGCGGCATCACAGAATTCAGCCCCTGCTCTTGTTGCGTGTTTGCTACTTTCGAAAACACCATCTGTTGCCCAAAAATCGTCTCAATTTTTTGTTGCACAAATTTCATTTCGTCTAACGAATCCGCCCACAATGTAATATACAGCCCAAACCGGAAAAACTTTTCCGCCCCGACCTGTAGCTGGTCTCGCAATTCTTCCGTATCAGCCAACGCCGCCTCAAGTTCCGGGTCCCGCACCTTGCCTTTTTCTATATTCAAATTCATCGACGCCTCAAGCTGAGTCGCCTTGGTGCGCAAATTTTTCATCACCACCGCCGACTCCACCGGATAAATATACATCGACACATCAATCACTTCGTCAATATTGATAATCGGCGACAGCCACCCCGTGTAAATCGATCGCGGATACCCATAAATATACAGCGTCCGCCCATATTTATTACCCAACCGAAAATAATCCGAATGAATTTCAATCGCACTCGGCGAAATCAAATCCCTTAAAGTATTCGTCCCTTGCTCAAATGCCCGCTGAATTTCCGCGCTTTCCATCGCCTCATTTTGTGCCGCAATTTCCGCCGCTGTCAATTTCTTTTTCTTAGCCATTTTGCGCTCCTTTGTTTGGATTTTCACCTCTTTTTACATATATCGTCGCCAATTTCGAAAAATCCACCAACGGTTCCCGCACCGCCGTGTCCGGATTATTAAAGTTATAATACAGCTCCGCCAATTCCTTCGTATTCAGCCTCACCGATTGAATTCCAATCTGAAACAACCCAGACATCACCGAATCCACCCGGTTCGTCAGCTCAGACAGCGCCTTATCATACGTTGCTCGGTCAATCCGCGTCACTTCCATCGTTTTAGACCGCGAAAACGTCTTGAAAAAGTTTTTCGTCTCCTGCAAACTCTTCTCAACCTCCGCCGAAGTATAATACGGAATCACAATAAAGAACGACTTATCCATAATGTTCGCCTCTTGCGACAAAATATCAATAAAGTTAATATAGTCATCCATCAGCACCCCGAGCAACATATTGTCATTATTGCGCCGAATCTCAGAAAGTCGTTCAATATATGGCCCAATATCTACTCTCTGGCTCCGAATCAAAATCTGCGTCGTAAACTTCAGCGAATTCAAAAAATTCTGATACGAATATTCCACGCTCTCACGTTCCATCTCGCTCATCAAATCAAAGTTCACCGATTTACACGCTACCACCGCCCTAAACGACCCGTCTTTCATAATCACCACATTGTCTCTTAGTTCAGAAATCAGCAGCGTCGCCTGCGTAGATTGCGGATTTTCCTTGTTCGGCGAAACTGGCGCCATTTGTTGGGCCTGCATCGCCGCCGCACCCAGCGGTTGCGCCTGCGCTGTCGGAATTTGCCCCATCGGCTGCGCCGTTGGTTGCCCCGGCAAAATCTGCACCGGCTGTGCCACCGGTTGAGCCATCGCCTGCCCCGTCGGCTGCATCGGTTGTTGACCAGGTATAATCATTTGTGGTTGGTTATATTGTTGTGGATTCATCTTTTAATGTAGCGAAATAAACACTTCGCCCTCTTCCCTTTCCTTTATTCGGTTTGCCTCTTTTGCAATCGTCGCCACGGAATAATCAGGATTACTTGCTAATTCTATTATACTAGGACTCGTCGGTTTTGTCTCGTTTTTTGCGGACTTTTCCACAACTTTTTCCACCGGAATTTTCGGTACCGCCTGCGCCAAAACCTTTGCCGCCGGCTCCGCCACAACACTTCTCGGTTGCACCACCGCCGCCGCATTTATATTCTCTACTTTCGCAATTTCGGCCTTCATTTTTTCGATCACTTCGCTATGTCTCGTGTTCTCATCTTGCGAAATCGCCCGACTCAGCGCCGGTGAACTCGCCTCAAACATATCTTCCACCGTCGTCGCCTCCGCCGCGAGCTCCGCATTCACATGATTTTTCGTCATCGCCCCACCCTTAATCGCATACCCCTCCGTATCCACAATATCCGCAAGGAACGACAACCGGTGCGTCGCCTCCTCCCCAGTAATGTCTCGTGTCCGGTTATCATCCACCACCTTCGGCGCCATAATCGTAATCGTCGTCCCCTTTTGCCCCGCCATCCACACCCGATTCCTCGGCTTCAAATAATACGACGCCACCGCCGCAAGATAAGTCTCCATCGGCTGATCCTTTTTAAGCGGCAATGCCAAGGCCGCAAACAGCAAAATCGGCGGCACCGGAATAATCACCAGTAGCGGAAACAACTGATACAATCCCACCGCAATCGCAATCAAAACCCCCGCCACCAGCAAATAGACAAATTGCCGAAAGCTAAACGGGCCTAAAAGTTTATCATCGGCCTCAACGTCCTGCGGGACCTTATACTGCGCCATATTCTTTTATTATAGCATAATTATTTCCAAAACTCAGTTTAACTGTAGTTTTCAGGATCATCAACTAGCTTAATCAGTTCGTCTGCCAATGTCTGACTATCCACCCCGTCATCAAATGACTTGTAAAAATCTTCATACTTTTTTAGAATCAATCCGCTCATCCCCTGCAACTGTTCTCGAATTAATTCTGACGACTCATTATAAAAGCTTTCACTATCCATGCCTCTTGAAGAATTCCACAATTGCTCAACGCGCGTCCTGAGCACGGCCCTATCAGTATCGTCAAATCCGCCAGATATCTCCACATTATCATCATGCGCATCCGCTTCAGCCCGTTGTCTTTTTAGCCTATCTTCCTCTTTCTGCTTCCGTTTCTGCTCGGCATTCATTTTCCCTAAATACCTATTAACCTTAACTTCGTTATCAAGCTCAAGCCATCCACGCACCCAGTGCTTCGCACCGTTCGCTGCACCAGATTTTCGTGTGGTATAAATTTGACCAAGCATGCCCTTAGACTCCAATACCTGTCTAAACTCCGCCCCCGCCATCTTGTCCTTAAGTGCCTGTTTATCCGCCTCACGCTTTCTTTGCGCTTCTTCCGCCGGCAATTCACCATATCGCGTTTGAATTTCTGCGAGCTCCCGCATATATTCATTTCTCTCTTCAATTGCCTCTTCACTCCAACCAGTTGTATCAGTTTCTTCATACTCTTTGGCTAAGTGTTCTAATAGGGCATCATGGTAATCCGATCTCAATCCAAAAATCTGTACCGGGGTTTGATTTTTCAAATATTCCATGGTCTTTCGCCGGAAATACCCCTCCGCCTCTTCGCTTCCATATAATGGATCTTCATCATTTTTCCATTTTGGAACGTTTCCATCGTACCCAGTCAGAAACGACACAGCATTTTTTAATTGTTCGCTGCCCGAAGAATACTTCAAGCTGGCCGAAATAAATGCCGGCGCCATCGCTTGCTCTAACTTTTCCCGCCTCGCCAAATATTTATGTACATCCAGCTTGCCATCAGTAGTATAAGCGTTTCTAAGCATTTCGTCCACGTTAGCAAATGCCGTCCGTTCAAGATTATCAAGTGGCGTACCTTCCATTAGCGTTGTCATGCCCTTCTTAGACTTCCTGATCACCTTATTATGCTCAGCATCCCAATCCTCATATTCACCAGTCACATATTCATCAAGCGACAATCTTGCATTTTGTCGTTTATTCTTGTTATATACTTGCGCAGTTTCCAAATTAATGTATTTACCAAACCGTCGCAAAAACGGATCGCTATCTTTTACATCAAACATCAAGAACGACGCTAACGACTGTGACGCATGCGTCCCCAGTTGAATACCATCACCGCTATTCAGTATATTCTCAATTTGTCTTCGTACTTCATCCGTATCGCCTCGTTGATTCATGATCTTCAGCCCCGGCAAGATCGAATCTATCTGTGCCGCCGCATTAGCAGACTTCGTCATCTCCGTCAACCTATATTCCAAATCCTTAGACGGTGGCGTCATATCAAAATACTTTTGCATCTTAGTCTCAATAATTTTCTTTTGCGTATCGTACCCGTGCGCCGCATTCGCCGCCGCAAATTGAATATCTGCCAAATTCCCCTCCATAATTCGGTTCGCCGCCGCATACCTCGCCCGCGCACTCGCCCGGTCCGCCTCGCTCATCTCGTGTTGACGATAAGTTTTTTCACCAGCATGCAAGTCATCAAAATGCGCATTAATCGCCGCATCCATTCTATTATGGAAGCTTTCCGCATTTTCATAAGTGATTTTCTCGCCCCGCGCCTGCTCAATTTTCAACTTATCCGAAGCTCGCACAATCCGGTTGTCCAGTTGTTCTAGTCGCGCCTGTTTCGCGGCATTTCCATGTGTCTTCACCGCCGCAAGCTGACCTAGTCCCTTATCCATATTATTCTTATCACGCTCGATCGCCTGTTTATATTCTAGCGACCGCGCCTGATTCAGATACGCCCGCTCACCCCGCCTTGTAGGCACACCATTTTTATCATAATTTCGCCCCGCCCGATACGCCAGACCTCTATTTTTCGCAAGCTCCGCATTTTCCGCCGTCTCCTCTTCTCTCGCCACCTTGCGATTAGACACAAACTGCATCAGCCTCAACGAAGGTGTTATCGCCCGTCCCGAAGCCAACATTTTTGCTCGCGTATTATCTCGATGCGAACTCGCCCACGCTCGATTTTTCGCCAACGGCCCCGCCGCCAACGTCCGCATCCGCGTATTGATATCCCCAAGGAACGTTCCCGACATTTTCATCATCTTCCACGAGAAAAACAACGGAAAGATTTGCACCGCCGTCCCTAGCAGCACCCCAAATCCGTCCGTTGCACTCGCAATAATCGCAAATCCCGCCAGCGACGACGCCCCAAACAGTAGCGAAAACATCGGGTAAAACACCAACATCTGTTGCAATAACTTTTTCCACTTCTGGAACAATTTTTCCGTGTTCGGTAGCATATATGCCACCATCGCTAGCGGCGAAATCATCACCAGAAGCGCCACCACCGCTTGCCTAAGCGCAATCGTGATCAGCCCCGTCACCACCGCCACAATCGCCCCAAGCGCCATCGGGATCAACATCCAAATCGCCCCCGTTTCAAACGCCACCACCCCGCCCAGCACCGTCAGCGTCGAGCCGGTCACAATCGCCGAATACATATCCGACTCCGCAATCGCCGCCTCTGTCGCGCTTACCGCCGTATCGCCATTCGCCGCCGTAATCGCCGCCTCTTCTACCGAAGTAAACACCCCTCTAAGGCTCGCCCCAATTATATTCGACGCATCCACTAGCACCTGACAAATCAAAAAACTCAAGTTCACCAAAATCGCCACCACAATCATCTTTGGCAGCACCTTTTTAATCCCATAGTTCGAAATCCCCACCCCAGTAATCTGCGAATAAATCACCACTAGTAGGAATATAATAAAGACAATGTTCGTCAGTCCCCGACAATAATCCCAAATCGTATGAATCGGCGAATCCGCCTCAATCGGGTCCACCGCCAAAATCCCCTGAATTTTCTCATACAACCAGTCCGTCGCCTCAGTCACTTTCTTCGTAATCGGACACGCATACCAACCAATCTCCCCTAGGCTCGACTTACAACCATCCGTCGTCAAATCGCTAATGCTCGTCGACGTCTCGGTCGTTGTCGTCGTTTCAGTCGTAGTTTCAGTCGCCGTATCGGTCGTATCCACTGGGTCCGCATACACTTCCTCCGTCGTCATCATCGCCGGCATTATCGCACCCACCCCTGTTATCATCACCAAAAACAAACCAACTAGGGCTTTTTTCAAACTCATTTTTAGCTTATTTTTGCTGACCATACACATAAAAACGCCTCCCTTTAGGCGTAATTCGATTATAGCACACATAAGCTTTTTTGTCAATAGTTTTAATACCCTTTTTGCTTATGTCAAAACTCGCCCTGCCCATAACTCCGATTTTCTTGGTTTTTTTTACGTTGTATGTTATTATATATATAAATTAAAGAAATTATCAAATATGCACACTCTACTCAAAAAACTCCTGACTATTATCACCATTATTTCGGCGCTAGCGCTCACCCCTATGACTTCGGTTTCTGCCGCCGACAACGGCGCCAGTTTTGAAGGTGGCGCCTGCGACCGCGGCTTCCTCGGTCTAGTTTCCTGGGACTGCGGAGTCACCATCACCGATGAGACCTCTCTCAAAGCCGGCATCTGGACCATCGTCGCCAACGTCCTTACCGACATCACCATCCTCGCCGCTTACCTCGTCATCGGCTACGTTATCTACGGTGGTTATCTCTATATCTTCTCTGGCGGAGATTCCGGCAAAGTCGCCACCGGCAAAAAAACTCTCGCCCACGCCTTCATCGGCCTCGCCATCGTCATGTCCGCCAATATCATCATGGGCGCCATCCGTATCGCCCTCGTCGGCAGCTCCGGCAATATTAACAATTGTACTGCCACTAGCGCCTGTGTCGATACTAACCAAATGGTCATCAACCTTATCCAATGGATTATCGGCATCGCTGGTGTCGTCTCTGCCATTTTCGTCGTTTACGGTGGTATCTCTTACATCACCTCCTCTGGCGATTCCGGCAAACTCCAAAAAGCCAAAAGCATGATTCTCTACGCCCTTATCGGCCTCGCCATCGTCGCTCTCGCCGAGGTTATCACCGCCTTCGTTTCCAATATTATTCGCGACGCCAACACCGAAGCTGGTAATAGTGCCTATTTTATCGAAAACATTAACGAAACGACTTTTAAAAAGGAGGTCCATGAAATTATCTAAAACCATTTTATTAACTTTATCGCTCGTTGCAAGCGTGTTTGGATTCAGCGTTGCCAGTTCCCTGCCCGTCTTCGCCGACAACGAAGCCAATACCAGCACCACTACCGATACCAACGTCACTACTAGTACCGTCACCGACATTTGCGAGAGTAGCGCCTCCGAAACGGCCAAAAAAGCCGCCGGCTGTCCCGGAACCGGAACTTCAAGCAATTTTCAAACCCTCCTCGTCGCCATTCTAAATTCCATTATCGGCATTATCGGTCTCGTCGCCGTCATTTTCGTCATCACCGGAGGCGTCCAATACATCACCTCCTCTGGCGACGCCGGCAAAGCTCTAAAAGCCAAAAACACCATCCTCTACGCTTCTATCGGTATCGCCATCTGCGCCCTCGCCTTTGCTATCGTCAACTGGGTCATCTCTATCATCCCCTCTTAAACTTTAGTATTGCTTTTTCTAAAAAAACGTTATACAATAAAACTAAATTAATCAAAAGGAAAAAATTATGAAAGATCTCATCACCAAATTTGCCGTAGGCGACCCTGGAAAATATATCGATAACGGCGACGCTTCTCTCGATCAGTCTATCACTACCATTCTCAACGGTATCGTCGGTGTACTCGGCATCGTCTGTGTCGTCGTGATGATTATCGGCGGCGTCAACTACATGACTTCCTCTGGTGATTCCGGCAAGGTCAAAAAAGCTAAAGACACTATCCTCTACGGTCTAATCGGTCTCATCGTCTGCGTCTTATCCTTTGCTATCGTCAACTTTGTCATCAGCAACATTATTTCTAATAGCTAAAACACGAAAGGTTGGTCTACATTGAAAACTATTCTCACTAATTTTGCAGCCAAAGTCGACCCAGTCGGCACCGAGAACGATCTCACTGGCAGCATCGTCACCATTCTCGAAAACGTCATCGCGGTGCTCGGCATCGCCTGCGTCGTCGTCATGATTATTGGTGGCGTCAACTACATGACCTCAAACGGCGATTCCGGCAAGGTCGAAAAAGGCAAAAAGACCATCCTCTACGGCCTAATCGGCCTAGCAATTTGCGTCTTTTCCTTTGCTATCGTCAACTTTGTCATCGCGAACATCATCAGTTAATTACGATATTAACTAAAGGCGCCCAGTCCGTAGGCTCAACTAGTCTAGATTTTCTAAAACTCTAGACTAGTCACTACCAAAACCCCGCAAGAGGATTATGATTGTCCGCCCATCATAACCACAAGTTTTTATCCCCACTAAAAATACCCTTACAAAAGGGTATTTTTAAGTGACAATTCAATAAATTCTATTGAATATTAATCTTTTTCGGCGCTTCCGTCTTTTCTTTCTCAAAAGTAATCGTCAGCACGCCGTCTTTCAGCTCTGCCTTTACGCTATTATCATCCTCGCGCACTTGCACCGGTAGTGCAATAGTTCGCGAAAATTCACCCCAATAGCATTCCTGAATATGCCACCTTGTTGTTTGCTCATCTTCGCCTCCCGACAACACCCCCGAAATCGTCAAAATGTTGTCAGAAATGCTCACATCTAGGTCGGATTTCGAAATCCCCGCAGTTCGCGCTTTCACCACTAGTTTATCGGCGGTTTCATAGACATCTACAGCGAGTTGCCCAGGAAAGTCGTCGGTATTGTCCCACTCATCTTCAGTCGGTTCGCTAATTTCATCCTCAGTTATATTCTCAGAAGCTATAGGTTCTTCCGTAGTCACCGGCGCGGTGAGCTCATCGTCTCCACCCAAGAACGCAGCAGCGAGATCGTCTTCCATCAGCAAATCGTCACTGTTTGTACGAGCCATTATTACCTCCACACTTATATTGTTATGCTTGTATTTTACACCTCTTTCGTGATAAAATCAAGAGGATTATGGCTATTATTGTAAAAAATACAACATTTCCTAGCCTTTTAGACCTCCTCGCGCCCCACTCCTGTCGGGGTTGTGGCACGCTGGGGACTGTTCTGTGCGACTGTTGTAAAAATAACATTCTAAAAAGCCACTTTAATTTCTGCCCACTTTGCAAAGTCAAAAAATCTACTCCCAGTTGCCCACATTGCCCAGACCTCCCAGGCACTTTTATCATCGGCTCCCGTCAAGATTTAATCGGCCAGCTCGTTAGCGACCTCAAATTTCACTCTATCCGCGCTCTCGCTAGGCCTCTCGCCGAGATTTTAAACACCGTCCTTCTCACCGAACTCCCCGACAACCATCAAAAACTCATCCTCGTTCCCCTTCCCACTATCAAAAAACACGTCCGCACCCGCGGTCTCGACCACACTCTCTTAATCGCGAGGCGCCTCACCAAACTGCGCCCTAACTGCACGATTGAACAACTACTCATTCGCCACCAAAACACCGTCCAAGTCGGCACCGACGCCGCCACGCGTCGCTCTCAAGCCACTTCCGCCTACGCCCTAAATCCTAAGCTCAAAGTCGATCCAAAAGCCACCTATATTCTCCTAGACGACGTCTGGACCACCGGCGCTTCTATGCTCGCCGCCACCAAAATCGCCCAACAAGCCGGCATTGATCTAAAAAATCTTAAACTCGCCGTCCTAGCAGTCAGCTCTCTTAACTAACGCCCTAACCATTCAACTACCCCCCCATCTTTCAAAATCCCCTAGCCAGCAATCATTTCAACCAGCGACTGCTCCATCGCCTTATTGTTCGAAGACGGCAACGCCGAAATCACAAAGTTCACAATCGCAAACGCAAGAAACGCAATAATTAACCCAATAATCGCATACAGCACCGTATTTTTAGCGTCCGTCACCTTTTTCGCATCACCGCCAGAAGTTACGTACTTAACCCCACCAATAATCAACATAATCACCGCCACAACGCCCACAATATATAGCACGGTATTCGTAATGGTCTTAAATACGCCAGTATCCCCGAATAAATTCTCTGGACAACCGTCGCATCGCGCCGCCTCCGCGCCTTCCTGCAGGGTCAACGCCGAAACCTGCCCTGTAAAGAGCAACGTCCCCAAAATCGCCACCACTCCTAAAATTAATACCGGTAGTAAATATTTTGCAAACTTTTTCATACCTAAATTATACCATATTTTTAACTTTTGGCGGAGGGCGAGAGATAAATATCTCTATACTCTCCTTCAAAACCGCCCCGTAAGAATAAATTCTTCCGTGTCGGTTTTGGCGGAGGGTGGGAGATTCGAACTCCCGCGCCAGGTCGCCCCAGCCTAACGATTTAGCAAACCGTCCCCTTCAGCCACTTGGGTAACCCTCCGTTACTATTATTTTACCATATTTCTCGCCACTTAGGCGAAAATTGTGTTATAATGAGTTCATGGCACAAGCAGTTCAAGACGTCTCTTGGCAAGCCGAGGAATATATCGTCCCCGGTCGCAACACTTGGTGGTATGTCGGTCTCATTCTCGTCAGCCTCGCCCTTTGCGCGATTTCCGTCTGGCAAGGTTGGTGGACCTTCCTTATCGTAGTCATTCTTTGCGATATCACTCTTTTAACCTCTAATCTCCGCCCTCCTCGCAAGATCGACTACCAACTCACCAAAGACGGCCTCATCGAAGGTCAAAAACTCCACAAATACGAAGATTTTCGTGCTTTCGGCATTTTAAAAGAAGCCAACCACTTCTCCGCCGTCTTAATTCCTAAAAAACGCCTCAGTTTCAGCGTCAAAGTCTATTTCCCTGGCGGCAGCGGCGAAGCCATCGTCGACGCACTCGGCGCTCGCCTCCCCATGGAAGAAGTCAAACTCGATTTTCTCGATAAAATCATAAACTTCTTGCGAATTTAGCCAACTCGTGCTATCATAAACATAAGTATTAACTATGAACAGGTGGGCAAAAATGGACCAGAATCAAACTTTTGATCAAAATTTCGACAACGATTTGCAGCGCGCAATCGACAATATTACCAACACAACTAATACCGATCCGGTTTTTTCCGATCCCGTGGCCGCCCCGTCTTCCATTCCCGAAGGCGACACTGGCGAACTTGGCGAGCCGGTCGGACCTTTTCCTACGCCCGCGCCAATGCCCGAGGCTCACGTCGAAATGGTCGCCCCTGCGGCCGAGCCTATCGCGCCTATCGACCCCATCTCTATCCCCACTCTTGATATACCTGAACCGACCCCGTTCCAAGTCAAACCAGCTGAAAACCCAGCCGAAATGACCGGAACAACAACCGCTCCGAACTTTGAAGCAGCTACTCCACCTACCCCAGGACTAACCCCCGACGCTTCAACGGCTCAACCCGAAATCCAAACTACTCAACCCGAAACTCCCGCCAGCGAACCAGCGCCCCTCACCACCCCTGAAAATACCAACCCCGACGTTAAGGAAGTCAAAACTGCCGCTCTGCGCGATTTAGCCCCCTTGCTCGACCATGTCAACCTCGATCCGGCTCAAAAATTCGCCATTTATCGCGACATTTTCGAAAACCTAAAAGACTTTTCCACTCTTAAAAACGCTTATCAAAGCGCGTCCGAAATTGCCGACGAGACCGAGCGTGCTAACGCCCTTCTCTACCTCGTCCAGTCTATCGACAAGATGTAAAAACTCTTTTTCCCTGCCAACATCACCAAAAATCCCCCTTCTCCAAGGGGGATTTCTACGTCAGGCGTTCCTAACCTATGCCGAGCCAGGTTCTAATACATCCCTCCCATATCACCGCCTTGTACTGACTTTTCCTCTGGGATCTCGCAAATCAGCGCCCCCATCGTCATCGCCGTCGCCGCAATCGACGTCGCGTTTTTCACCGCTTCTTTCGTCACCTTTGCCGGGTCAATCACCCCTGCTTTTTTGAGGTCAACCACGCCCTTCTCTGGCTCCATCACATTCACGCCAAACCCAGGCTTCGCCGCTTCCACCTCTGCGAGTAGAGCCTGCGCATTCAGTCCCGCATTTTCCATAATATGCACAAACGGTGCCTTGAGCGCTTGCTTCACGATTCGCGCCCCCGCGTCCGTGTCCGAAAGCCCAGCCGCAAGATTCACTAGTGTCACCCCGCCACCAGTCACAATTCCTTCCGAAAGCGCCGCTTTTGTCGCCGCCACCGCATCATCAACCCGGAACTTCTTCTCATCAATTTCCGTCTCTGTTGCGCCACCGACCTTAATCACTGCCACCTTCCCCGACAGCGCCGCCGCTCGCTTCTCAAACTCCTCGCGCTCATAGTCACTCTTCGCATTCTTAGCCTGATTCATAATCAGCTCAATCCGATTGCTAATCGCCTTCGCGTCGCCCGCCCCCTTAATAATCGTCGTCGAATCCTTCTCGGCAATCACTTTTGCCGCCGAGCCGAGCACCTCAAGCCCCACTTCCTCGAGCTTTAGTCCCTTCTCTTCCGAAACCACAGTCGCATCTGTCAAAATCGCCATATCTTCCATGATTTCCTTGCGTCGGTCTCCAAACGACGGCGCCTTCAAAACTAGCGAATTAAACACACCTTTGAGCTTGTTCAAAACTAGTAGCGACAACGCCTCCCCCGACACTTCCTCTGCAACAATCACCAAATCTTTCTTCCCCGCCGAAGCTACCTTTTCCAAAATCGGCAAAATATCACTCGCTACCGAAATCTTTCGCTCGGTAATCAAAACCAACGGCTTCTCAAAAATCGCCTCTTGTCGGTTCACATCAGTCACGAAAAACGGCGACGCATACCCCTTGTCATACGAAAATCCCTCGACAATTTCCTCTTCCATCTCGAGACCTTGCCCCGCTTCAACCGTCACTACGCCATCTTTACCAATTTTTGCAATCACTTCCGCAATCAATTTCCCAATTTCCGCATCCCCCGCTGAAATCGTCGCGACTTCCGCCACCTTATCCGACGACCCCTCAATTTTCTCCGCCGACTTCTCAATCCCTGCAATAATCTCCGCCCCCGCTTTTTCAATCCCCTTGCGCAGTTCCATCGGATTTACCCCCGCAGCGATTAATTTATTCGCCTCCGCCAAAATGTTATAAGTCAGCACCGTCACCGTCGTCGTCCCATCCCCCGCGACCTTATTCAGCTTCTGCGCCGCCGTCTTAATCAGCTTCGCCCCCACCGCTTCCCCAAGCGTCTCGTCCTTAGACGGCAAATCCACCGCTTCCGCGACCGTCACACCATCGTGCGTAATCACCGGCGCGCCATATTCTTTCTCAATAATCACGTTTTTACCCTTCGGCCCAAACGTCACCTTCACCGCATCATACAGCTGTTTCGCCCCCGACAGCACTTTTTCCCGCGCTTCCGCTTCATAATAAATTTTCTTTGCCATAATTTCTCCTTTTTAATAATTTTCTTTAATTTCTAGGCTTTGATTTCACGAATTTTCAAAAGTTTTCCACAGGTTTTCCACAACTTTACCTCTATAAAGTCGCCAGAACGTCCTCTTCCTTCACGATAATATATTCCGTCCCGTCCACCTTGATTTCCGTGGTCGAATACTCCTTATACACGATTTTATCGCCTTTTTTCACGGCTTTGACCTCTGGCCCCACCGACTCTACCACCGCATACGCCGGCTTCTCTTTCGCCTCCCCCAGCAAAATCCCAGCTGCCGTTTTCTCCGCTGGCTTTTCAACTTTAGCTACAATTCGATCTTTTAATGGTTTGAGTGACATAATTTTCTCCTTTTCTACCTCTATTATAGCGCAAAAATTAGCACTGTCAACCCCCGAGTGCCAATTCTCTTATTTTTTCACCCCCAACTCCCCCAACCTCGCCCCTATCGTATTCGTCAAATACATAATTTCATGAAACACCCGCTCCGCCTCTTTTTCTGCAAATTCCAACCGCCCCCACATCTCAAACACCCCCGCCACCTCTTTCGCATAAATTTTCATCACCTTTTCCGAATGCCTCGGCAACTGGCACACCTGTTCAATCCGCGCCTTAGACAACAAAATCATCTGTTCCACCACTTTCGCCCCCTCATACTTAAACAAAATCCCAAACACCAGCTTATTTTTCATCACAAACAGCATCATCCCAAGATACAACCCCCTCATCCCCGTCCCCTGATGCACCCCTACCCGCCTTTTAATATCTCGTCGATACACCCGCATAATCACCTGATTATAATCCACAATTATCTCTGGCGTCGTCCGATGATGCCGATAAAAAGACGAGCGCGAAATTTGCGCTCGTTTCACTAATTCTCCTACCCGGGGCAACACCCCTCGCCGTTTTCCCCCTGTTGTTTCCTGCACCACCCCCTCTCCCATCAATGCCTGTATGATTGCTTTTTCCGTTTTCGACCACCCTTGATTTTTATTTTTTCCCACCGCATCCGTGTTTTTATTATACTACAATATTTTAAAATATAAATAAAAAATCTCCACAAAGTGGAGCCGAAGCTAAGGTGGGGGCTTGGCCTACTGTACTTCGGCAGTAGGTCGCCCCCGATACTTTCATTATATCATATCCATTATTATCGGTCAAATGGAAAATGCTGCAGTTTCTGCTGTTTCGTAATAATCATAAGGCGTTTAGCTTTTTTAGACGTTTCCATAAGCTTCGACAAAGTAGTCAGCGCCTTATCTAATGGGATATCAGTTCGCCTAAGATCAAAAATAATATTATCAGATTGTTTCACCGCTGCTTGAAAAGCATGTTCAATCGTGGAACGACTCTTTCCTTTTGGACTTTTCATCTCCCATCGCAAATTTTCCATAATAAAATCCGGAGTTCTAGCGTTCGGAATATGTGATGGAAGTATAAGCTCTATGTCATATCCAAGAGTTGTCAGAAAAAGCACCGTCTCGTATTCATGTTTCTCGAGTGAGACTCCATTCGGGATAATTTTACCTTTTCTTGACTTCATATTAAGGTATTTTAGCATTTTTACCTCTCGCTGTCTATCTGTTATGTTATTTTGTTTCTCATACCACGAAATAATCACCCCAAAACACTTACACTCTGTCGTTCATGTTATAATAAAAGTATGAAAATCGCTTTCTTTTCTGATTGTTACCTCGACCTCACCGGCGGAATTGTGAGTTCCGTGAACGCCCAAAAAACCGCCCTCGAGGCTCTCGGCCACACCGTTTACATTTTCAGCACCGGCTTCCCCCGTTCTAAAACCGAACTCACTAAACTCGCCGAGCAAAACATCTTCCTCGTCCCCAGTTGCAAACTCTTTTTTCGCGGTCTCACCCCTGTTTCTCGCCGTCCTCAAATCATCGAACGCTGGCTCCTCAAAAACCACCCCGAACTCACAACTTTCGACATTTTTTACGTCCACTACGAAGCCGGCTGTTCCATCGCCGCCCTCCACCTCGCCAAAACTCTCAAAATCCCCTCTGTTCAGGTCATGCACGGCCGCGAAGACATGGGCGAAACCAACCTCATCCCCTTTGGTCTGCGCACTCTTGTTGCCTACGCCCTGAATTTCATCCATTCTTGGTATTTACCCCATAAAACCACCGTCTCTCGCGACCACTATCTCGCCGACAACCTCGCCAAAGCCAAAATGTGGACCCTCATGGTCAACCACGCCAACTTCGCCGACCTCGTCCTTTCCCCTTCCACCCATTTCAAAGACAAACTCACTCACTACGGCGTCAAAACCGAAATCAAAGTCCTAAAAAACGCCTATCCCGACGCCAAATTCCCCGAAAATCCACCCCTAAAAACCCTAAAACAAGGCCAAACCCTCTGCATCATCTGGCATTCTCGCGTTTCCGCCGAAAAACGCATCATGCCCTTCCTCCGCGCCCTAAATCTCCTTAACCAAACCAATCAAAACTTCTCTCTTGACGTTTACGGTGGTGGTGGCGACTTTTTCCGCGCCAAACGCTTCGTCCGCCGCCATCGTCTCCCTGTTATTTTTCACGGCAACGCTTCCTTCGAAACCATCCAAAAATCCCTCCAAACCGCCCATCTCGACGTCCTTGTCTCTTATAATTTCGACACTTTCGGCATGACTTTGATCGAGGCCGAAGCCTACAACACCCCTGTTTTCATCTGCGACCCCGATATGCAAGAAGTCGTCCCCAAGGGCAGTTTTATCCTCGCTCCCGACCCCTCGCCAAAACAAATGGCCGCTTCCCTCGCTCGTCTCTTAAATTCCCCCGAAAATATCGCCAAAATGTCAGAAATAATGCAACACCACCGCTCCGAAATCCTCGCTTCCACCAGAATCAAAGAACTCGAACAAATTTTTAGTGATATAATTAAAAAATGAGATATTTAGCCGACTTTTTAACTCTTTCTCGCTTCATCTTAGCGAGCGTCCTCTTAATTTTAGCTTTCATCGGCTCTCCCGCCGAAAACGCCTTCATCATTTTCATCGTCGCCGAACTCACCGACACTTTTGACGGCACCTGCGCCCGCAAATGGCCTTTTCCAAAGGACAAAACCCCGAAATACCGTCGCTACGCCGTCCAATTCGACATGGTTTCCGACGTTCTCCTCGCCGCCGCCCAAGTCGCCTTTCTCACTTTCCAGGTCAACCTCGTCGCCGGTCTCACCATCATCATTTTCTACACCCTCATCTGTGGCGCCATCGAACTCCTCGTTTACGGCAAATTCCTCGGCCACCCCGACAACTGCACCAAAAACTCTCTTGCCCGTCGCAATTTTCCCCTCGCCAAAAAAATCATCCTCACCCGGCGCTATCTTTACACCATCGCCCTCGGCGTCACTAACGCCCTTATTCTCTTCGCCACCACTTGGCCCACCCCTGTAAAAATCGCTCTTTTTGCCTTTGGCTGCTCAATTTTCCTTTTCATCTGGTTTTTCCTCCGCCAACGCAGAAATAACATTTCTCGCGACGCTGTCGAGCTCGAACACCAACTTTCCAACCAAAATTCTACCCCAAAATCGCCGTCAAAGTAGCGCCTACAAAATTACCGGGATTATAAAGGTTCAACGCCCCAATTTTTGCCGCCAATTCCCCGTTCCATAGCGTCATCGGCGAAAAACCCGTCTTCTCAATCGGCACCGCCTTCACCACGCCCCCGTCCGCCACCAAAATCTGCCCACTATGCAAAGTCACAATTTTCACCGGATAACTCAGCGTAAACTTATGCAAAATCTCCGCCACCTGCATCAGCGACTGCGACAAAGTCAACATTTTCGGATAAAACACGCTCCGAAGCAACTTTTGCATCTGTACCAGCGACGCCAAAATCACTATTTTTTCGTTCATCAGCATCCCCTCCGCACCTGTTTCCGCCACCAAATCCACCGTATCTCGCGTAATCAGCGTCGGCATTTCCACTTCCGCCAAAATTTTCACTAAAATCTGCCCCGTTTTCGCGTTTTTCGACAAATCCCCAATCACCAAATTATAATCCAGCCTCGAAAACGCCTCCCATAACGCTTTTTCGTCACCCAGCGCCCCCGATTCCGTCGCCCCAATAAATTCCACATTCGGCAAATCCGGCAGCACCCCTTTCAGACTCTCCGGCACCACCATTTTCGCCTCCTCCACCGGATATTTTGCCATCACAAACTCCGCCGTTTTCACCACCGCCCGAAAATTCCCCTTACTCCCCCCAATCGCCCCTATTTTACCCCTTTTTTGCTCCGGAATATTCCAACTAAGGTCCTCCCCCATTTTCTCAACTTTCTCAAAAAACTCCATTTTTCCTCCTAACTCCCCAAACCTCACACCTTAAGCTCAATCCCCACCGGACAATGGTCCGACCCCTGATATTTCTCATAAATCTCCGCCCCAACCAGCTTCTCCGCCAGCCCAGCCGACACAAAAAAGTAATCAATCCGCCACCCCACATTTCGCTCCCGCGCCTTCCCCCAATGGCTCCACCACGAATACCTCTGTTCCCCCGGATGCAAATACCGAAAAGTATCCACAAACCCACTTCCGATCAAATTCGTCACCCCTTGACGCTCCTCTTTCGTAAATCCCGCATTTTTCGCATTTTCTTTCGGTCGCGCCAAATCTATCTCTGTATGCGCCGCGTTAAAATCCCCACAAGTTACCACCGGCTTCTCTTTCTCCAACTTTTTCAACATCCTTAGAAACTCCGGATCCCACTTTTTCTCTCTTAACTCCAGTCTCGACAAATCCGGCTTCGCATTCGGCGTATACACATCCACCAAAAAGAACTTCTCAAACTCCAGAATCAACGTCCGCCCCTCCTCTGTTGCCAGCTCATCTTCCCACGCCAACCGTCGCACCACCTGATGCTCACCCCAATTCTCCTCCGCCACCAAAATCGCCGTCCCCGAATATCCCGACCGTTTCGCCGGATTCCAAAACACCTTATACCCTTTAAAATCCTCTTCCACCTGCTCCGGTTTCGCCTTAATTTCCTGCAAACACACAACCTCCGGCTTTTCCGCCTCCAAAAACTCCTGCAACGCCCCCTTTCGAAGCACCGCCCTAATCCCATTCACATTCCACGAAAAAATCCGCATCAAAACCTCCATCGCCGCTCATCATTTAGCCCCTTTTCACTCCCCAAAACCGTCAAAACCTCCATCAAAACCTCCCTCGCTCAATATCTCGCTGTTTAATCGTTTCTCTCTTATCATACTTCTTTTTCCCTCGCCCCACCGCAATCACTAACTTAATAAACCGCTTCCCGCCCAGCAGTTTCACCGGCACAATCGTCGAACCAGCCACTTTTTCCCGCACCAAAGCCGCAATCTGCTTTTTCGTCGCCAGCAATTTCACATTTTTCGCCGTTTCCGCCCCTAGCGTCATATTATTCAGCCACAATTCCCCATCTTTCACCGTCACAAACGAACCTTTTAACTGCA
Organism: bacterium; assembly: GCA_963623485.1. GTDB lineage: Bacteria > Patescibacteriota > Saccharimonadia > Saccharimonadales > Saccharimonadaceae > Nanosyncoccus. The sequence goes on from CAVFLV010000015.1 coordinate 28,039, forward strand.
CATGATGGTCCCGAATCGACCGCACCTCGTCCCCCGACAGCACCATCCCAACCTCCAGCTCGTCCCCCAGCGCATAATCATACCGCGCCCGCCGGTTTACCGTCACCATCTCTCCCGTTTTTTTCTGTTTCATACCCCTATTATATCACACAAAATCCCCACCAAAATCCCCACCAAAATCCCCTCAAAAACTCCACAAAACCCCAAAACCGCCCCAAAAACCACTAACCTACACCGAAATCACCGCCAAGCTCTCAAATACCCCCACCTCCGCAAACACCTCCTCCACCGCCTTTTTCACCCCTGGCAAAGCCGGATTTCGATAATCATGCACCAAAATCACCCCGCCTTGCGCCATTTTCGGCACCACTAATTTCAAACAATCCCTAATCGACTCATACAAATCCCCGTCCAAAAACGCCAAACTAATCCTCTCCGGCAAATCCGCCTCTGTTAAATCAACAAACCACGCTCTTTTTATCACCGGCACAGGTAGCCCCGCCCTCAAAAACCGCTCTTTTACTGCTCTTTTAGTCACAAACAATTCCCCCTGCCGAAAATCCTCCCCTAAAACCGACTTATCCGCCTCTGTTTTCTCCGGCAGCCCCTCAAACGAGTCATAAATCCACAACTTTTTCTCGGCAAAGTTTTCCACAGGTTTTCCACAACCCCCACCCCTGTTATATTCCCTCAACACCTCCGCGAGCAGCAGCGACGTATCCCCCTTATAACACCCCATTTCCACCACGTCCCCATACACCCCCAGCACCTTCCTCAAAACCTCCAAAATCTTCTCTGTCTCCCCCTTACTGACTTGTTCATTCTTCCAAACCACTACAAATACTTCCTCAAATACTCCCCCGTCGGCGTTTTCGCCTTTTTCGCGAGCTCATCCGGCGTCCCTTCCGCGACCACCATTCCCCCTTTCGCGCCCCCATCCGGTCCCATATCAATCACCCAGTCCGCCGACTTAATCACCTGCAAATTATGCTCAATAATAATCATCGAATTCCCGTGGTCCACAAGCCTCCCCAAAATCGTTAGCAATCGCTTCACATCATCCGTATGTAGCCCCGTCGTCGGCTCGTCCAAAATATACAAAGTTTTCCCAGTCGAACGCCGCGCCAGTTCCGTCGCAAGCTTAATCCTCTGCGCCTCCCCACCACTAAACGTCGTCGCCGGCTGCCCGAGCTTAATATACCCCAGCCCCACCTCTTGAATAGTCTTGAGTTTCGGCGCAATCGACGGGATATTAGAAAAAAACTCCACCGCCTCATCAATCGTCATCTCCAGCACCTGCGAAATATCTTTCCCCTTATACTTAATCTCGAGCGCCTCCCGATTATATCTCCGCCCCTGACACGTCGGACACTTCACATACACATCCGGCAAAAAATGCATCTCAATTTTATTTACACCATCGCCCTGACAATGCTCGCATCGCCCGCCCTTCACATTAAACGAAAACCGCCCCGCCTTATACCCTCGCACTTCCGCCTCCGGCTGCGACGCAAACAGTTCCCGAATTTGCGCAAACACCCCAGTATAAGTCGCCGGATTTGACCTCGGCGTTCGCCCAATCGGGCTTTGGTCAATCACGATCGCCTTATTAATCTTCTCAATCCCCTCGATTTTCTCATGCGCCCCCGCCACCGTCTGCGCCCGGTGCAGCCGCGCCAACAATTCATTCGCCAAAATATTATTCACCAGCGTAGATTTTCCACTTCCCGACACTCCCGACACCACCGTCATCACCCCCAGCGGAAAATGCACATCGATATTTTTCAAATTGTTCTCTCTAGCCCCCACCACCACAAGCTCCTGCCCTTTCCGAATTTTCCGCCGTTTTTTCGGCACCGGAATCGACAACTCCCCCGACAAATATTTCCCCGTCAGCGAGTTCGGATTTTGCATCACTTCCTCCGGCGTCCCCGCTGCCACAAGTTTTCCGCCCGCAAGCCCCGCCCCCGGCCCAATATCAATAATATAATCCGCCGCCAGCATCGTATCCTCATCATGTTCCACCACCAGCACCGTATTCTTTAAATCCCTCAAATGTTTCAAAGTTTTAATCAACTTATCATTATCCCGCTGATGCAAACCAATCGACGGCTCATCCAGCACATATAGCACCCCCTGCAACCCCGACCCAATCTGCGTCGCCAGCCTAATCCTCTGCGCCTCCCCGCCAGACAACGTGTTCGCCGCCCGCCCGAGCTCCAAATATCCCAGCCCGACGTCCTGCATAAACTTCACCCGCTCCCGAATTTCCTTCAAAATCGGCGCCGCAATCAAATTTTCCGACTCCGAAAAACCCAAATCCTGCGCTAAAACTTCCAGCGTCGCATCCACATCCAAATTACACATATCTACGATATTCAGGTCATGCACCGTCACCGCGAGCACCGCCGGCTTCAACCGCGCCCCATGACAAGTCTGGCACTTTCGCACTCGCATAAACCGCTCAATATCATGCTTCATAAACTCCGACGTTTTCGGGTCCCGGTACCGCCGTTCCAAAGTCGGAATTATCCCCTCATAAGTCGTCTGATACACCGTCCCCTCGGCAAATTTCCCCGACCCCGCAATCTTCATCTCATATTTCTCGTCCCCCGTCCCATACAAAATCAAATGTTTCACTTCCTCAGACAGCTCCCCAATTGGTGTCTGAATATTAAACCCGTGCCTGAGCCCCACTCCAGCCAACCGTTTCAACCACCACGAATCCTGCCCAATCCGATTAAACGGCCGAATTCCCCCCTCCGCAATCGTCAAATTATTATTAAACACCAGCTCCGGATCAATTTCCATCCGCGTCCCCAGCCCCGTACAAGTCGGACACGCTCCCTCCGGCGCATTAAAACTAAACAGCCTCGGCGTCAGCTCCGGAATTAGCTCATCCGGATGATCCGGACACGCATACCGCTGCGAATAAGTCAAAATCTCCGTATTCCCCGCCCCAATTCGCGTCTCACCCACCGCCGTCGTGTTATCGGTGACCCTCAAAAGCTGGATTATCCCCTGCCCCATCTCCAGCGCCTGCTCAATCGAACTCGCAATCCGCGCCCGCATCTCCGGATTTAGCACAAACCTATCCACCACAATTTCAATATCATGCCGCTCATTTTTATTAAGCTCCGGAAACTCGTCCAAAGCATAAATAATCCCATCCACCCGCACCCGCGAAAATCCTTTCGCGCTGTATTGTTCAGGCAGATGCAAAAACTCGCCTTTTTTCGCCGACACAATCGGCGCGAGCAACATTAGTTTAGAGCCGAGCGGCAACTTCATCACCTCATTCACAATATCTTCCACCGTCCGTCGCGACACTTCCTTATGACAAATCGGACAATGTGGCACCCCCACCCGCGCAAATAACAACCGTAAATAATCATATACTTCTGTCACCGTCGCCACAGTCGAGCGCGGATTACGCGAAGTCGACTTCTGGTCAATCGAAATCGCCGGGCTAAGCCCCGTAATCGAATCCACCTCCGGCTTATCCATCACCCCCAAAAACATCCGCGCATACGAAGACAGCGACTCCACATATCGCCTCTGTCCCTCGGCATAAATCGTATCAAACGCGAGCGACGACTTCCCCGACCCAGACAACCCCGTAATAATCACCAGCTTATCCCGCGGAATATCCACATCAAGATTCTGCAAATTATTCTGCCTCGCCCCCCTCACCCGAATCACATTCTCATTCCCAAAAATCTCTCCCATCCTAACTCCTTTCTAAAACCAAAATCTCTTCCATAAACGCATATATTATACCCCAAAATCCCCCCTTTGTCCATAGTATGCTATAATTATTTTATGACAAAAATTAATTCAGAAAAATCCGACCCTGAAAAAACCGACGTCAAAAAATCCATTTCCGAAAGCTTCACCCCCGACGTCTCCACCAGTCACCACGCCGGACGCTACCTCGTCATCGGAATTACCATTACCATTTTCAACTTTGGCCTTTATTCCGTCCTCGCTAACCTTATTATCAACAACAACGATCTTCTCTGGCTTTCCACTCTCATTAGCACTCTCGCTTCCACCATTCTCGCCTACATTCTCCACTCCAAAATCACTTGGAAAGAACGCCCCCTCACCAAAACTGCCATCTACAAATTTTTCATCTGGAACCTAGCCACCGCTATTTTCATCGGTCCTTTTTTTACTCAACTATTCAGCCTCATCACCCCTCTCTACGACCTCGCCTTCAATATTTTTCAATCTCTAAACATTTCTTTCACTTATGATTTTGTCCAATCCACCGGCGCCTTTGCCCTCACCGCCATTGTCACCACTATTCTTAATTTCTTTTTCTACGACCGCTTCGTTTTCGGAAAAAAGAAAAATGTGATAAAATAGTCTATATGGCAATTCCTAATTTTCTTTACAAAGGCAACCGCGTCCTATTGAAAGAACTCACCAAAACCGATTTCAAACTCCGCTATCAGGGCTCAGTTCTCGGCTACCTTTGGGCGCTTCTCCGTCCAATGATGATGTTCGCTATTCTCTACATCGTTTTCGCCAAACTCCTCAAATTCGGCAGCGACATTCCCCACTATCCAGTTTATTTACTCGTCGGTACCACTTTTTGGAGTTTTTTCACGGAATGCACCAGTCAAGGCATTCAAGCCATCGTCGGTCGCGGTGATCTTATCCGTAAAATCTGTTTTCCCCGTTATATCGTCGTCGTTTCCGCCACTCTCACCGCCGTCATTAACGTCCTCATCAACCTCGTCGTCATCGTTATTTTCGCCCTAATAGACGGTATCACCCCTTCCTGGACTTGGCTTCTCGTTCCTCTTCTTATTCTCGAACTCTATGCCCTAGCTCTCGGCATTTCATTCCTCCTCGGCGCTATTAATGTAAAATACCGCGACATTACCTCTATTTGGGACGTCTTCATTCAAGCCCTTTTCTACGCCGTCCCAATTATCTACCCAGTCACCATGGTTGCCGCCACTTCCGTCACCGCCGCCAAAGTTATTCTTCTAAACCCTATCGCCCAAATTGTCCAAGACCTTCGCTATTGTCTCGTCACCACCGAAACCATCACCACTTGGAGCTATGTCGGCACGGAAAACTTCGCTTGGAAACTAATCCCAATTTCAATAGTGGCTCTCGTTCTAATCTGGGGCTCATACTATTTTCGTAAAAAATCCAAAAAATTCGCGGAGGAAATCTAAATGTCCGACATTGCTATCGAAGTCAAAAACTTGCATAAAAGTTTTAAACTCCCCACCGAACGTGCTTGGGGTCTAAAACAAGCTATTTTCAACCGTCTAAAAGGCGTCAAAGGTTTTAAAGAACAAAAAGTTTTAAACGGCATTAGCTTTGAAATTCATCGCGGAGAGTTCGTCGGCATCGTCGGTCGCAACGGTTCCGGTAAGTCTACATTGCTAAAAACTCTAGCCAAAATTTACTTCCCCGAAAAAGGCTCCGTCACTATCAACGGCTCGCTCATTCCGTTTATCGAACTCGGCGTCGGTTTCAATCCCGAACTTTCTGGTCGCGACAATGTTTATCTAAACGGCGCCTTGCTTGGCTTTTCCAATCGCGAAATGGACGCCATGTATGACGAAATCGTCCAGTTCGCCGAACTCGAACAATTCATGGATCAAAAACTCAAAAACTTTTCTTCCGGCATGCAAGTTCGCCTCGCCTTCTCGATCGCCATCCGCGCCAAAGGCGATATTCTCCTTCTCGACGAAGTCCTCGCCGTCGGCGACGCCGCCTTCCAACAAAAATGCAACGACTACTTTGCCTCGCTCCACGGCAATCAAACAGTCATTCTAGTCACCCACAGCATGGCCGCCGTCCGCAAATTCTGCGACCGCGCCATCCTTATCGATAACGGCAAAATTAAATTAGACGGCACCCCCGAGAAAGTTTCAAAAGCATATGAAAAACTTTGGAGCTAAACTCAAAAATCTTCCATGGAATTTTATCAGTTTGCTTGTTTTGACAATTTTATTTTTCTCTTTTGTTCCAATTCTGACCTATGACAGCGGGCATTATTTAAGTTATGTTGCTATTTTCGAAGGCGAGCTACCAGCTTCGAGCTGGAATATCGTTCGTGGGCCAATTTTTCCCCTTATTATTTATTTTTTCAATCTTCTTTTTGGAAAAACCGCAACCGGCCTTCTTGTTGGCTTTTTCCTATTCTATCTCGTTTTCGTCATCGTTTGCTACAAACTCTGCGTTGAACTTTCTCAAAATTTCAAACACAAAAAACTTGTCCAAAATGTCCTACTTACAATAGTCATTCTAAATCCTCTTATTTTTGGTTATTTTCACGTCCTTCTTACCGAATTCGTTGCTATTACGATGACTATCCTAAACATTTATCTAGCCTATAAATGGATTTTTGTCAAAGAAACCTCAAAAAAAGAAACTATTCTTTATTCAATTTATTTTGTCTTGAGCCTCTTGTTTTGCTATCATTTAAAACAACCCTATTTTGTAATTGCTTTCATACCAACAATAGTTAGTGCTATTATATCAGTCATCAAAAACCATACTAGAAAAAACTGTCTCTATCGTATTGGAACTCTAGCCGTTTCTATTGTTTTTCTATTCTTAAGTATTTTTTCTTGGAGTTCAATTCTAAAAGCCCATGGGGTTGGCACTAACTCCGGCCGAGACTCATCCTCCATGCTCGGAAAACAACTTCTTCATGCTTATCAAATTTCTTACGACAACGACAATGACGGCAAAACCGATAATATTTCTACCGTGAGTGCAATAGAATTAATTTTTAATGAATTTACCAAAAATCCTGCTCATATTATAAAAATTTATCTCCAAAACTATTGTGGCTTAAGTAGTACCTGCGAAATAGTAACTCCAAACGGCTGGGATTTTTACTCCACTTCGCGTCTTGTCGGACTTTCCACTTATGAAAACACCTTTATCGGATATGCAACTTATCGCGAAGAGGCAAATATTTCTCCAATGACCGACGAGATGACGGCTCGCACAACAGCTTATACCGTTGAACCGAATAAAAGTATTTTTGCCAGCCTCATGAATGATTTAAAAATACCGACCAACATTTTGTTCAAAATTTCCGCTCTCGGTTGTTTGCCCTTTCTTATTTTCCTTATCATCATCAGAATTAAAGACAAAAAACATACTTATATCAATCTTTTCTATCTTAACCTCATTCTTCTCGCCACCGCTTCCGCGCATATGATCGCGGCTGCCGGCGTTGGCTTAATCATCGATCGCTACGCTGTCGAAATCTTTGTTCCTTCTTTGCTAGGAATATTTGGAACTTCTCGTTATGCCAAGCTAATTCTGATTGATCAAAAAATAATAAAAACTAAAAATAGGAGGAAACCATGTCTAGCCCAAAAATCCTCCTAATCATCCCCGCCTACAACGAAGAAAAATCGATACAAAAAACTATTGAAACCGTCATTTCTTCTGGCTTTGACTATATCGTCATCAATGACGGCTCTTCCGACCAAACTGCCAAAATTCTCGACGATAATAACTATCGCCACATCGATCTAATTTATAATCTCGGCATCGGCGGCGCCGTCCAAACTGGCTACAAATACGCTTACGCTCATAATTACGACATCGCCATCCAATTCGACGCCGACGGTCAGCACGATATTTCTTATCTCGAAAAGCTCATCGAGCCAATAGAAAACAACCAAGCCGACCTTATCATCGGCTCCTGTTTTATCGATAAATCTCTCAAAAATCAACGTTCTTCCAAAATTCGTCGCTTCGGTATTCATTTCCTCTCCAATGTTATTAAACTTTTTTCCGGCAAACGTATTCATGACCCCACCTCCGGATTCCGCGCCGCAAATAAAAAAGTCATCGAACTTTTTGCTAGCAACTACCCTCAAGAATATCCCGAGCCAATCTCCAATTTCGAACTGTTAAAGTTTTCTCATCTCAAAATCAAAGAAGTCCCCGTCAAGATGAACAAACGCAAAGCCGGTCGTTCCAGTATTCATTCCTGGAAAAGCGTTTATGCCGCTGTCAACGTCTTTCTATCTATCATTATTTTAAGTCTTAGGAGAAAACATGACTAACCTACAAATCGAAATGGCCATCGCCGCTCTAATTTTACTTTTTATTATCATTATCTGCCTTAAACATAATTCCATCTCTATCAAAAATTCCGTCGCCTGGTTCATTTTACCTATCGCCTTTTTGCTTATATCTATATTTCCTCAGCCAATCGTCGCACTCTCTAATTTATTCGGATTTGAGACCCTTTCCAACTTCATTTTTGTCATCATTATCGCTCTTCTTATCCTCGTCTGTTTTTCACTAACCATTTCACTCAGCCGCCAACAAGTCAAAATTACCAAATTAATCCAAGAACTCTCGCTCTTAAAGGAAAAAATCAATGACCAAAAATCCAAAAAATAATCTTCATACTTTTGTTGTCTTAGCTTACAAAGAAAGCCCCTATCTCGAAACTTGCCTAAAATCAGTTTTAAGTCAAACCAAAAGCTCCAATGTTATTATCGCCACAACCACAAAAAACAACTTCATTAAAAATCTTGCTCAAAAATACAATTTAGAAGTACTCGTCGGTAAACACACTAATATCGGCGGCGATTTCGATTTCGCCTTAAGCTGTAGCAAGACCAAACTCACCACTATCGCCCATCAAGACGATATTTATGAACCTACCTACACGGAAAAAGTTGTCAAAGCCTACAAAAAACGCCCTAGCTCCTCAATCATTTTTACCGATTATTTTGAACTCAGAAATAATCAAAAAGTCTATTCAAACCTTAACCTCAAAATTAAGCGCTTCCTACTTTTACCCCTCAAGTTTTCTAATATTACCCCCCCCCCGTTGGGCTAAACGATTTGCTCTAAAATTCGGTTGTTCGATCTGTTGTCCTGCCGTAACCTTCGTCAGAGCCAACTGCCCCCAAAAAATCTTCACTTCGAATCTTGAATGCAACGTCGACTGGTCCGCTTGGGAAAAACTTAGTCGCGATCGAAAACCTTTCACTTTTATTCCTGAACCACTCATGGGCCATCGCATCTCCGAAGAATCAACCACTACCGAAATCATCAATGCCGGTATTCGCACTAACGAAGACTACGAAATTTTCCGTCGTTTCTGGCCTAAACCGATCGCCAAAGCTTTAACTAAAGTCTATCAAAAATCCGAAAAATCTAACGATCTAAATACCGACTAAGCGCGTCCTGCCACGTTGGTAACGGTGTAAAACCAGCTTTCACTAATTTAGACTTATCGAGCCGCGAATTAAACGGCCGTTTCGCCACGGTCTTCCCAGCAATCTTTCCATATTCTGCCGTCGACACCCGCTCTACTTTCGTATTCATCTCTGCTTGCTTATAAATCTCCTCTGTGAAGTCCGCCCACGAAATATACCCACCTTCGTTCGTCGCGTGATAATAACCATATTTTTCCGTCTCGATCATATCGACAAGCAACCTTGCCAAATCTACCGTATATGTCGGCGTTCCAATCTGATCATCTACTACTTTCACCATGTCGCGCCCAGCCCCCACTTCCATCATCGTCTTTACAAAATTTTTCCCGTTTCGTCCAAACACCCACGCAATTCGCACGATAAAATATTTTTCTAAATTCTCTGCGACTTTTAATTCCCCATCCAATTTCGATTGCCCATAAACATTAATCGGCGCATAATTTTTATCATCCGGCTCCCATGGTCGCTCCCCCGAACCATCAAACACATAATCCGTCGAGATATAAACCATTTTCGCTCCGGCCTCACGACAAGCCTTCGCTAAGTTCTCCGTCCCATCAACATTCACCGCTCTCACCGCTTTTAAATTCGCCGGGTCTTCCGCCGCGTCCACATTCGTCCACGCCGCACAATGCACCACCGCGTCCGGTTTCACTTCTGTTATCACTCGCGCCACCGCTTCTTTATCTGTAATATCGAGCACCACATGTTCAAATTCCGCTTCCGAATCCGCTCTATCCGCACCCACTCCGCTATGCCCCCTCCGCGCAAGTTCTTCCATTACATCAAATCCGAGTTGTCCGCTCGTTCCCGTCACTAAAACTTTCACTAAATTTTTCCTCCGTACATTTTTTCATAATAATTCTGATATTCCCCCGAAATTATTTCTTCCCACCAATCCTGGTGGTCCAAATACCACTTTATCGTCTTCACAATCCCATTTTCAAATTTCGTCTCCGGCTCCCAACCCAGTTCTGTAGTAATTTTCGTCGGGTCAATCGCATACCGCCGGTCATGCCCTTTTCTATCCTCCACAAATTTAATCAAACTTTCCGGCTTGCCCAACTCTTTCAAAATTAATTTCACAATATCAATATTCGCCATCTCATTATGACCACCAACATTGTAAATCTCACCATTACAATCCGCATGAATAATCATATCAATCGCCTTACAATGATCTTCCACATACAACCAATCTCGCACATTTTTTCCATCCCCATATACCGGCAACTCCTTATCGTGCAAAGCATTGATGATCATCAACGGAATTAATTTTTCCGGAAAATGATACGGTCCATAATTATTTGAACATCTCGAAATCGAAATCGGCAGTCCAAACGTCCGATGATACGCTAGCACCAACAAATCTGCCGATGCTTTCGACGCACTATATGGCGACGAAGTGTTCAAATTTGTTTTCTCCGTGAAAAACAAATCCGACCTATCTAATGGCAAATCGCCATAAACCTCGTCTGTCGAAACTTGATGATAACGCGAAACTCCATATTTCAAACTCGCCTCCATCAACGTCTGTGTCCCCATAATATTCGTGTCTAAAAATAGCTGTGGGTTTTTGATCGATCGATCCACATGACTTTCCGCCGCAAAATTCACCACAATTTCCGGTTTCTCTTCCTCGAATAGTTTCTCCACCGCTTCCTTATCAGTAATGTCCGCTTTCACAAACCTAAATTGCGGATTTTCCATCGCCTTTTTCAAAGTCGACAAGTTCCCCGCATAAGTCAACGCGTCCAAACAAACAATCCGATATGCCGGATATTTTTTCAACATATAGTATACAAAATTCGAGCCAATAAATCCAGCTCCACCAGTTACAATAATTGTTTTTTTATCCATATACCTCCTTTACAATTTAAACTTAAAATCCAAATCTTCCAATTTCGGATGTTTCATATCTTTTTCCGACAATATTAACTCACCTTCAATTTCTGGCCATTCAATTCCGCAAGAATCATACATCACTCCCCCTTCATCTTCTGGATGATAAAATTCATCACATTTATACGCAAACTCCGCCGTTTCCGAAACCACCAAAAACCCATGTGCAAACCCGCGCGGAATCATCAATTGCTTTTTATTCTCCGCCGACAATAGTTCTCCTACCCACCGCCCATAAGTCGGCGACCCCTCACGCAAATCCACCGCCACGTCGAACACTTCTCCCGACAAAACTCTCACTAACTTTGCCTGCGGATGTTCTTTTTGAAAATGAAGCCCCCTTAGAACTCCTCGCCTCGACGACGACTGATTATCCTGTACAAAATCATATTTTAGTCCCGCCTCTTCAAAATCCGCCGCCGAATAGGTTTCCATAAAATATCCACGTTCATCGCCAAACACTTTTGGTTCAATCACATACACCCCCTCAATCGCCGTCTTATTAAATTTAAAATTTCCCATTAATTCTTAATCTTCCCTTCCGCTACCTTAAGCAAATGTTGTCCATACGACGACTTTTTGTATTTCTCCGCCGACACCAATAATTCGTCTCGCGAAATCCAGCCATTTTTAAACGCTACTTCTTCCGGCGCCGCAATTTGTATCCCTTGTCGCTTCTGCACCACTCTCACAAAATCCGACGCATCCGCCAGCGAATCCATCGTCCCAGTATCTAACCACGCAAATCCTCGCGACAACAATTGTACATCCAAAAGCCCGTCATTCAAATACATTTCATTCAGCGTTGTGATCTCTAGCTCTCCCCGCGCCGACGGCTTTACTTCTTTCGCTTTTTCTGCCACTCCCGCTGGGTAAAAATACAATCCCGTCACCGCATAATTACTCTTCGGTTGTGCTGGCTTTTCCTCAATCGAAATCGCATGCCAATTCTCGTCAAACTCCACTACTCCAAACCGCTCCGGATCGTTCACGTAGTATCCGAACACCGTCGCTCGCCCATTTTCCGCATTCTCCGCCGCTTCTTTCAAAGTTTTTGAAAATCCCGAGCCATAATAAATATTATCCCCCAAAATCATCGCACAAGCTTCACCATCAATAAATTCTTCACCTAAAATAAACGCCTGTGCCAACCCATCTGGCGAGGGCTGCACTTTATACGACAACTTCAACCCCATCTTCGCTCCATCTCCAAGTAATCGTTCAAAATTCGGCAAATCTTCAGGCGTCGAAATAATTAAAATCTCGTTAATTCCCGCCAGCATCAATGTCGACAGCGGATAATAAATCATCGGCTTATCATACACCGGCAACATCTGTTTCGAAGTCCCCAGCGTCAGCGGATACAGCCTCGTCCCTGACCCACCAGCCAATATAATTCCCTTCATAATAACTCCTTTTCTCTATTATACCATACTTCCACACAACCAAAATCACTTCTCGCGCCAGCCCCAGCACCAGCCTCGCGCCCCTTATTCCACTCCGTATTTATTTTTAATTCTTAATTCTTCATCCGCCATATATTTCCGCGTCCGCTCCGGCAAATCATAATTCTGCTGAAAATATTCGTGCATATTCTTCACTTCTTCAAAGTGCACATTCGTTTTGTGTGACCCACCTGTCACGCTCCCCTTATGTACCCGAAAATCATTCAGCGCCCGCGCGTTATACGCAATCTTTCCGCCCACAAGTAATTTTGCATACAAATACCAATCCCCCGCCTGTCTAAATTCCAACGCTTCCTTTAAAATTTTTTTCAGTTCCGGCGTATTTTTGAAAACCACCGCCGAAACATTCGGAATCGTACACCGAATCGCTAAAATTTCTTCAATTTCCTGCTTGCCATCTTTTATGTAATTTTGCTTAAAATGCCCGGTTTTTTCCTTATCCCGCGACCACCGAAAATTCGGTGCCAGCATCAATCCCCAACTATTGATTATTCGCGACTCCGTATAGCTTAGCACCACCTCCGGTTTACAAAATCCCTTCATCGCCTCCACCAAAAAATCCCGCGACGAAGAGTCATCCGCTTCCGCAATCCACACATAGCCCCCCGTAGCCAGCTCAAACCCTTTTTTCCATTGTGAAATCGCCTTCCCTGTATTTTTTTTATTCACTACCAACTTGACTTTAAGTTTTTCATTCTCAAAGCTATAATTTTTCTCTTCTCTGTTATTTGCCGTTTTGTCTTCTTTTAGCTCAATCTTATATTTTTTAAGCGCCCGCAAAATCTCTTCTACACTCCCATCCGTCGACGCGTCGTCTAAAATAATCAGTTCACTAATCGGATATTTCTGCCTCAAAATCGACTGTATCCGCCCCTTTAAATATTTTTTATAATTATAATTCGGTATCACTACCGAAACTTTCTTCGCCACATCATCATTTTGCAAAGTGCTCATAAGCCGCCTCCACTTCCTTCAAAAACTCCTTGCCATAGTAATGTTTTAGTGCATACTCTCGCGCCTTCACCGCAATTTCATGGTTTTTCTCCGGATGCTTATATAAATACTCCAATTTCTCATACCATTCTCCCGGCTGCGCCAAAAAACCATTCTCACCATCATTAATCGCTTTTTTAAAAGTATAACTCGGCGACGCAATCGTCGTCGTCTCTACCGCCGCCGCTTCAAAAAACTTTAGCTCCGACTTACAATTCGTAAAATCATTAAGCACCAACGGCGCGATATTCACGTCCACCTCCGCCATCAATCTCTGCAATTTCCGAAAATCCGTAAATGGTGAAAATTGAATTTTCCCTTGCCCCTCCATTTTCTGTGCATCTTTGTCCAGTATCATAAACCCAACAATTCTCAAAATCGCATCATCATGTTTTTTCAAAAATTTCAACACTTGTGGCAGTGCTACTTTTAAATCATTTCGATGCGTATTCGACCCCGAAAAATACCCTATCACAAATCTTTCATCTTTTCTTATCTTATTCCGCACATATACTTCCGATGCCTCGGCCTGTTCCCGATTTAAAGAGTTTCGAATTATTTTCACCGGTTTTCCAAAACTCTCCGTCAGTTTTTCCGCCAAAAATTCATTCGTTGCAATAAAAAAATCCATTTTATCGGCAATTTCTTTTACTCCCGCAAAATATCCAACCCAATAGCTACGATTACTTTTATCACTCGTCGTCTCCAAAAATAAATCTAAATATTTTTTATCGAATACCAAATCATCAATATCCAGTCCGACTTTTATCCCCTCTTTTTTTGCCGCTTCTATCAACTTTTTCATGCTTTTATTAAGCCCAGCTTCTCTCCCAAAAATTAAAACATTACACCGCGGCAAAATTTTCAAAGCTTCCTCGACTTCATCTTTCAAAAAATATACAGCCCGCCATTTTTCACTCTCTAGTGTTGCCTCAAATGTGTTATAACATCGGTATCGCGATGTCGAATAATCAATATTTTTCACAAAATATAGCGCAATCTTCTTACCGTCTTTCAAGGCTTGTTCAATGACATCTTTTCTATCCTTTAACTCAACCGACCACGGCTCAACCCAGCTCCGCGAACAAACTTTATTTACGCTTTTTTTTTGCATAAAACTTTCTCGCACTTCCGGATTTTTTACTAACCGATAAAATGACCGTGGCGCCCGCACAATTTTCCCCATTCCGCTATTTGGATCAGAAATCACATCTTTATATAGTTTTGAATGCTTAATTTTTGCTTTTAAAAACTGCCCCACCCCCATCTCTTCCGCCAACAACTTTTCTTCTCTCTCAATCGACGCGCAAAGCTCACTCTCCAGCGCTCTAATATAACTCTCATCTTTCTTAACCATGATAACATTATATCATCATAGCTTATTTATGCCAAATCATCGCCTTTTTTATCGTCTTTTTTACTTTTTTCGGGACCTTAATTTTCGATATTATTCTCCACTTCGTCGAATTTATCATCGCAAAATAATCGTCACGATATTTCGAACTATCCTCACTCAAAATTACATCCTGGACTAAATCCGCCTCTAGCATCTTCTTTTGTAAAATATCAAAATCCAGCTTTTTCGCAATCACATTTTTTTCATAAATTTTTTCATATTCGGCGGCCATTTCGTCAATGCTATCTACGTGATATCCTCGTATATTTTTTAAAACTTTCTGATACCCCTCTTCATCTTCTAAAATCTCTTTTATCTTCTTTAGAATTTTTTTAACATCATCAGTATATTCCAGAACCCACCCTAGCCCATTTTCTTTTATCCGTTCAGCTCCGGCTCCAATATCAAATGTTAAAACTGGTACACCAGCCGCAATAATCTCCTCAGTTGTATAAGAAAAAGTCTCCGGCGCAAGCGAAAAAGCACACACTAAATCAATTTTATTTTTTCTCAATTTTTCAGATATCTCTTCTCTCTTATACGCTCCGTGATTAATAAAAACTTTACCACTATCAATTCTTACGGTCGTTGTCCCAAACAAATGAATTTTAATATTATCATGACTTTTTATCCGCCCAACCAGATTTTCCAAAATATCGCTACCTTTATGCGGAAAAATCGCCCCCATAAATGCAATATTTTTTTGTTCGCCCAAACTTCCCTTTATTTTTTTATCAATCTTTTTTATCCCATGTGGAATAACCTCAATTTTTTGTTTTTTATAAACCTTATTATATTCTCTTTTTGTAAATTCCGACGGAGCAATTAC
>CAVFLV010000016.1:0-3368 GCA_963623485.1 bacterium
GTACCCTGCGCTCCGCTACTCTCGCAACGACGGAAGGTCAGTCCGCTGCGTCGCTAGAGAATAGGGATGACTCATTTATTGACTTAGAGAAAATTGTTTTTCGAGAAATTAGCGCTTGGGTTTTTGAGACTAATAAACGTCTGTAACTGAGGGGGTCGTAAATTTGACTTTTTGGGATAAGTGTGATATAATGAGAAGATATGGGTACTGGCGAGGGGAAATCAGAGTTTCAGATACCGTCTTTTGCGCGAGCGGAGGCTTATAATTTTGAGGCTGCGAAAGATAGTTTCGATGTATATCAGGAGCTGACCCAAATTTCAGAGGAGATTGAGCGATGTCGCGCCAGAAATATCTAAATTATTCGAACAGATTGAGCGAGGGGGATTTAATAAATGCCGAGTCGGCGCTCGGGCGGACGCTGTTTGGTCCGATTCCGGCGGGGCATGAGCGAGAGTTTTTTGTGGCGAAGAAAAATGTGTGGATCTGGTACGAGAGTTGGCCGGACATGACGGGGGAAATGCAGGAAATGACGATTCGGTATGAGGTGCGGCCGGAAGGGGTGTTTAAGCGGGCTAATGCGGGGGCGTATGAAAAGGTCGAGGGGGCGGAGCTGGCGAATTTCCGACAGGCGGCGCGGAGTTATTTAACGCTTGTCAAATCAAAACTCTATTGCTAAAATAGAGTTATGACAGAACAAATTTCTACGGAGGAGCTCGCGGCGGCGTTTGGGGGTTCGGTGCGCAATGTTCAAACGGCAAAAAAAAGCGGTAAAAATAAAGCGGTTTCGTTGGTAGTACTAATAGTTGGGCTGATTATGTTGGCGGTGGGGGTGGTGTTTTTGGTGCTGGGAATTAAAAGAGCGTCGCTGCTTGCAGACGGTGATTTTTTGGTGTCGGCAGGAGAGTGGAGATTAGTAGAAAGTGAAACCTGCGCCGAAGACGAGTGTAAAGATACGGTGATTTGGACTTTTTCGGAAATTGGCAAGGGAACTCTAACTACCAATGGACACAAGAATGATTATGATTTTAAGTGGGCGATTCGATACGGGAAGCTCGTGATCGAGACGGATTGGCTGTATGAGCTAGATAATGAGTATGAATATACACTCGACCAAGAGACGCGGGAGTTGATTTTGAAGGACGATGATAAAGAATATAAGTTTGTGGCCGAGGAGCAAAAATAAGTAGATATGCAGAAAAGTAAGCGGCAAAAAATCAGGAGAGTAGTCGGAGCTTTCTTTTTGGTGTTTTTTGTCGCTATCGGGGGTGTCGTTAAAACGAATGATGTTCTAGCTAACTTTTATACTTATGAAGATTGTATTAATGCCAGTGGAGGTCGTGGAGATATTCCTTCGGTACAGGAGGCTTGTAGGATACATGCGCAAGATTGGGGGATTAATAACGTTTGTTCGGCTTGGATTGGGAGCAGTACAGATTCGAAAAGTGTTAATATTTATGTTGATAGCTTGACGGGGACGGCGTCGCTTGCGTATTGGGGGATGTGTACGCTCAGTAGAAATACGACCTCCAAGTTGTACTCTACGGATGATAATGGCGCTATTGCTGGGGTTGGCTCTTTGGACCGTGGCACATGGGGTAACCCTACTTCTATTGGGACGACGCTTGATATTGCAAAATTTGTTGAGGGGCTGACTCCCCAGAACGGCAATAAATATACCCGCAGGATTAAGGTGCATCGTTGTCATGGGGGGGATATTGACTACGAGAGCTGTAGTTATCAGTCTCAAGATATTAATGTCATAGTGAGTATGAATACAATTACACTGAAGGCTATCCTGGAAAACGGGACGAAGTTTTCTAATGTCGCGGACAAAACTAGTGCCGAGATTATGTCTGGGACTTGGGGGAGTATTACGAGGAGCAGCGCGCCGAGTGGGTATTCTTTTCTTGGATTTAAGCAAAGCACTTCGGGCGGCTATATTACTAGTACCGATAGCGGCGGGAGTAGTTATGTTTCGGGTAGTGCTACGCCGAAGGAGACGTATAACGAGAAAATGGCCGGCGCTGATGTCGTGCGATACGCGGTATATGTAATGAATCAGTTTGCTGGGCGGTCGCGGGTTTTGCAGGACGGGGAAGAGAAGGGGTCGACGGGCTTTGTTACTCGGGCCAGCAGTTGGACTGTACATGAAATTCCAGATTGTACGACTGATGGTTGTAAGGTAACTATTCAGCATGATTTAAAACGTATCACCGGGACTGGTAATACGACTTATACGATTAAGCGGACGACTTCTAATATTCCTGGGGCGGGGGTCGGAGTGATAAAAACCGTTACTACCGAGACTTTTGCCGGCGGAAACGAAGTCCAAGAACGAAATGTGGAATATACACTATATCCTGGGCAGATTGTGTGTGAAACGTTGATTTTTGCTACAGATAAAGATGTGATTGACAGCAAAACCGCGATTTGCGTGTCGGCGAATGGTAAGTATTTGGCGGATGCGAGCATTAAGATGTCTATTTATAATCAAGACGTAATAAAATATAAGAATCCTCAAACTGGCACAATTTATGCGAAGCCTGGAGACGCTATAAGTTGGCACACTACGTATTATCCAAGCAAGGGCCAAATTTATTATGCTACGAAGCCGCAAAAATATTCTTTGAATGGAGGGGGAATATTGCCGAGTGATGATATAATGAATACGGTTGAACTTGGTAGCATCAATGAAGTTGGGTGGAAGAATGCTTATAATGTGCAAATTTCGCGTCCGACTGGCGAGTTTTCTAAGAATTACTTTAAAAATAATGGCGATACGCTTTACGAACAACGCGAGGTTGCTCATAAAATAACCGAAGCTTTTGTTGGGACTCTGAGTACAGGTGTGGCGAGTTTGAATAATGTGGAGGAGGTAAAAAACACGCCGACCAGCGTCGAACTTGTTACGGATTGCCCGTTTTCTTATAAGGACTCTGAAACTGGACTTCCTGATTGCTACACGAAGGCAAAGATAGGTGCCGAGACAAAGACGTCTGAGTCTGGATTAATTGTGCCGTATAATTTTATTAATACCACAGAGATAGAGACGACGGAAAACGACGTAACTTTTTATGCGGGAGAGACGGCGACGATTAAATATGATTATATTATTAATCCTAAAACCAATGCCTATACGATGAATTCGGCGAGTGAAAAGTATGCGACTTCGGTCAGTAATCCGAAATGGAAATTGCAGGTTAAGAGCGATGGGGTTGGGTGGCAGGATACTGAGGAGCAAACACAATCTTCGTTTTCCGTATCGATAGCAGAGATGTATAACGTAAAAAAATACAACAAGTCTATTACGATTAATATTCCAGACGTGCCGGCGGGGACGGAGGTGTGTGTAAGGTCGGGGGTATATC
>CAVFLV010000017.1:0-43595 GCA_963623485.1 bacterium
CCCTAGATCAGTTCGGAAACAAGGTTTATGAGCGTGAGGCGTTTGAAAAACATGGACATCAGAATTATACTGATGATCCGGCTAAAACCTATCCTGGTAAAGGGCAATGGGGAGAATTGCGCCACGGTTGGATCGAAAATCGTGCGGTTTCTTGGTGTGAAGGTACGGGAGTGAATTCCGGGCAGACATTGATTTGCGACGGGCATGTGAATAGAGAATATTTTGATTCTCACCATGACCATTATGGCCCAGATAGTAAATACAAATCTGGCGGTCGTATCGAAGACATTACCGATTCCATGGGTAGAAAAAAGTATTATTCTGGTCCTGGAAAATAAAGCCTTTCGCACTCGGGTCATCCTAGCGGATGGCCCTTTTTATGCTATAATTAAACTTAATGACTATGAACAATGCGGAAATTATTTCGGAGATTAAAAATATATACAGAAAATACGTTTTAAAAGACGCAAAAACTTTTTGTGTTTATGATTATAATGAATTCGAAACGGAAATTTGGGTTCTAAAAGAAAAATATAATTTAAAAGATAGCCCATTTCTTTTATTACCAAATCCCGCGGAAGAGGCTGACCGTGAAATGATGAACGCATCGAACGATGGTCTTACAGAGCCAGATGAAAATGCCAAAAAAAGTTATTTAGAAAAAATGAAAATCTCTTACGAAAAGCTCTAAAATTATAACGAAGTATAATCTAACCACAACCACCAACCCAAAATCCCCATCGGTCAAAACGCTCAAGCTCGAAAAAATCGCATCTAGTGGTTGATTTTTTGTGCGCCCCGTGCATAAATAGCCCCAAATCTTAAAGGAGTTATTTATGACCAAACCAACGAGGCGAACTAAACGAGCTACGCGGCCAATTCGTATAGCGAAAAAATGCTGGCAAAAAGTCCGATTGCAGTATAAAACTACCATTCATAAACTTAAAACCAGCGTCCATAAAATCAAAGTCCGCATTTTTAAATTCAAAACTCACGCTCGCAAAATCAAAATCCGTTACCTAATTTTTGCACTCGCAATTATTTCCGGCGGAATCCTTATCGCGAACTCGTCCCCGACCGAACTCGCTCACGCCGAAGGTTGTCCCGACGTCAAAGTCATTTTTGTGCGTGGGTCCGGCGGGGAACGATACAATACCGATCATTACCTCGCCTTCAAATCCGCCATGGAATCCAAGCTAAACACCAGCTCCTTAAAATACGAAATCGACGACCTCGACTATCCTGCCATCGGCGTCGGCGCGGATAATCTCGATGTCACCCTCGGCGCCTTTTTCGGTGGCGGCGATGCTTATGCTTTTGGCGACAGCGTCAAAACCGGCGTCAAAAATCTCGTCAGCGCCGTCAAAACCGACACCTGCAAAAACACCAAATACGTTTTTGCCGGCTACTCCCAAGGCGCCCTAGTCGTCCCCACGGCTCTGTCACAAATCAACTCGGACAAAGTTATCTATTCCGCCCTTTTCGGCGACCCCAAAATCTACCTGCCCGAAGGCTTCGGTCTCGTACCGTCCGCCTGTAGCGGCAAAAACCTTTCCTCCTACCGTATCTATGTCCCGGATTGTCGTGCTTTTATCGGGCTACTCGGCGCGCGCACCCCTTATGTCTCGACCGGATACGACGGTAAAATCGGCACTTGGTGCAACAGATATGACATTTTCTGTAGTTCCCATTATAGCGTCAGCAGCCACACCGCCTATGCCACGGACGGCATCTACGAAGATGCCTCAAAATTCATTTTTAGCAAAATCGCCCAAGCATTTAACTTCAAAAACGAATATACTTCGCCTCACGACACCGCAATTTTGATCGATTCCACCGGTTCAATGTCCTCGTTAATCTCGAAATACCGAAACGAAGCCCTGCGCCTCGCCGAAAAAACCCTGAATGCTGGCGGACGCGTTGCGCTTTACGATTATCGCGACCTTGCCGACCCGTATGGACCGGTCGAGAGATGCAGTTTTGAAACTTGTACTCTCGAAACTTTCACCGCCGGTCTTGACGCTATCACTATCGAGGGTGGTGGCGACGACCCGGAGTCCCTCCTCTCGGCTTCTCTCCATGTAATGCAAAAATTAAACTGGCGTTTTGGCGCAACCAAATCTCTCGTGATTTTGACCGACGCCGGCTATCATTCTCCCGACCTCGACGGCACGACGTTCTACAACGTCAAAAAGCTCAGCCAACAAATCGATCCAGTCAACTTTTACATTCTCACCCCCGAAAGCAACTTTGAAACTTATCAGCCTCTCGCCGAAGCCACTGGCGGCGCGGTAATTTCCGCCACCGACGAAATCGAACTCGAAACCTCGACCGACACTATTCTAGAACGTTTCGATAGCCTTCCGCAGGTCGAGGAGGAATACGCCGACGAAACTTATGACACCGCTCTGCCGACCTTGAAAATCGATTCCGTCGAAAAACTTTCCGATACCTCGTCGAAAATCAACTTCACAACCGACGGCACCAAAACCATGGTGATTCTAAATGACGCCATTCTCGGCATTACTGCCGACACGGAAGTCGCTCTCACCGACCTAGACCCCTCCGTCGCAAACACTCTCACTCTCGTCCCGCTCACCGATTCTCGTCGCGGCGAGTCCGTCATCGTCGACCTAAACGAGCAAAATTGGCAAAACTCCACCGACCAAGCCCAAAATCAAGCCCAAACCCTAGACTCAAGTGCCCAAACTTTCGCCCTCCCCCTCGCCCCCAACACCGGCCGGAGATAACAAACAATAAAAAATAGTGACCCGGGTGCGAGTCGCACCGAAGGTCCGACTCCCAACTAAAAAACGCCCCCTGGAGGCGAGAAGTATATTGGTGACCCGGGTGCGAGTCGAACGCACAACCTCTTCCTTAGGACGGAATTGCTCTATCCATTGAGCTACCGGGCCAAATTTGATATAATAATTATATCATGGGTGTGTTCAAGAATAAAGATACCAAAAAAACCGAAAAAGAAAAGGTCGCCGAGCGCCGCGAAGAAGTCTTAAGCCAAGGGCGCAAATTCAAATACCCTCTCCAATGGTCGCGCCACCGCATCATCATCAACACTATTCTTATCACTCTCGTAGTCGTTGCCATGGTCGTCGTCGGCATCTGGCTCGCGCTTTATCGTCTCAACATGACCGACGAAATCCTCTTCCGCATCACCCGCGTTGTCCCCGTATCAGTTGCCACCGTGGACGGTCAGAATGTCCAATTTTCGGATTATTTGATGCTATATCGGAGCGGAATTATCTCTATCGAACGCCAATCCGGCAGCCAATTCGACAGTCAATCTCTCGAACAACTCCGCCAAGATTACAAGCGCTCCGCCCTGACCGAAGCCGAAAAATATACCTACGCCCTCAAACTCGCCGCCGAACAAAATCTCACCGTCTCGGACGACGAAGTTTCCGCGAGTTTTGAGCGCCACTTAAAACTTGGCGGCATCGAACGCAGCGAAGAAAGCTTCATCAAAATCATCAACGACAACTTCGGTCTCAGTAAAAGGGAATATGAGCGCATGCTCTACCTTTCATTAATGAAATCCAAAGTCGCGGCCGCGATTGACGAAAACGCCAACCAAGTCGCCACCAAAGTCGAAACCCTACTTACCGAAAACGGCGGCAACTTCCAAGCAGTAGCCGAAACTCTCGGCGACGCAGTCAGCTACCAGGAAACCGGCGGCTTAGTCGACAGCAAAAACATCGACGGCGGTCGCGCCACCGAAGCCATGAAACTAGACCCTGGCGCATCCTCTGGCCGCTTCGTCTCCTCGAACGGCGACGGTTATTATTTCGTCAAACTCGTCAGCAAAACCGACTCCAAAGTCGATTTCGTCTCCATTTTTGTCCCCTTTTCCGAATTCTCCAGTCGTTTCGACGCCCTTTCCGCCGAAAACAAAATCTCCGAATATATCACTTTAAACGCCACGAACGAAATCACCGAATAACTTTTCCAGCGCCGTCGAAACATTCTCAAAAAGCGAACAAAACCATCAAATATTTCTTAGCACGAAACAAAAAACAAGGGCAAAACCCTTATTCTGGTGCGGGTATGGAGAGTCGGACTCCAATCTCATCCTTGGGAAGGATACATAATAGCCGTTATACGATACCCGCTACTACTCCCATTATGCCACAAACTCTCTCAGTTTTCAAGAGCAAAATTCCGGATTTTATGCACCCACTTTAAAAACACCTCACAAGCCAAAAAATTTCCAATTTCTCCCCTGATATGGTATAATATTTTTATGCAAGATGTCAAACACCAACTTAAAAAAGTTATTCAAGAACTCTACAATCTGGATTTTGAACCCGAGCTTACTCCTGCGCCCGAAAATGTCCACGCCGACTATTCCACGAACGCGCCCCTAAAACTCGCCAAGGAACTTCATCAAAATCCGATGCAAATCGCCGAGGCGTTAAAGACTGGTTTGAATGATAATCTCTCGTCCAAAGCCCAATCGACGGCTAAAAATTCTCCTGCATCCACAAAAACAAAATCAACAACCGAAAACCCCCTCGCTACCACCGTCATCATCACCCCCCCTGGCTTCCTTAATTTTAATCTGCCAGACGCATATTTTCCCGCAAAAATCACCGATTTTGCCGAAAACTTCGGTCAAAATATATCATGGGACGAATATCAAAACAAAACCATTATCTGCGAATTCTCCGACCCGAACCCTTTCAAGGTCCTCCACGTCGGCCATTTATACACTTCTATCGTCGGCGACGCAATCAGCCGACTCTTCGAATATGCCGGCGCCAAGGTCATCCGTGCCAATTTCGGCGGCGACGTCGGCCTCCATGTCGCAAAAACCATGTACGCGCTGTTACAAAAAACCGCCGCGAGTAACTTAGACAGTTTAACTATCGAAGATATCGCTAAATGTTATATCGCAGGCACCGCCGCCTACGAAGACGACCCCGCTGCCAAAGCCGAAATCACTCAGTTGAACAAAAAAATTTATCAAATCAACGCAACCGACGAACACGGCACTCCTCTCGCCGACCTCTATTGGCGCGGCCGTAAACTCTCATACGCATACTTTAACGACTTCTACGCCAGCATCGGCCTCAAGTTCGACAAATACTACCCCGAATCCACCGTCGCCGCGCTAGGCTTAAAAACCGTCAAAGAACAATTGAAAGCCGGAGTTTATGAAGAATCCAACGGCGCCGTCGTGTTCGACGGCGAAAAATACGGTCTCCACACTCGCGTTTTCATCAATAACGAAGGCGTCCCGACCTACGAAGCCAAAGACGTCGGCCTAATTTTCACCAAATGGCAAGATTACCATTTCGACAAATCCGTCATCATCACAGGGAACGAACAACTCGAATACATGAAAGTCGTTCTCAAATCCATCGAACAATACGCCCCCGACCTTGTCGCAAAAACCGCGCACTTAACCCACGGTCTAGTCAAACTCCCCGGCAACGTCAAAATGTCCTCACGTAAAGGCAATTTCTTAAAAGCAGTCGACGTACTGGACCTCGTCCGCGACGAGCTAAGAACCGCCTACGATTCCACCGACGAAAAAGTCTCCCTCGCCGCGACGAAATACGCATTTCTAAAATACAAAATGGGCGGCAACATCATTTTCGATCCTAAAGAGTCCGTCAAAATGACCGGCAACTCCGGCCCATATCTATTATATTCTGCCGTTCGTGCTAAAAAAATTCTCGAAAAGTCCCAAAACCCACAACCAATTACAGATTACATTTACAGCCAACCCGAAAAAAACCTCGCCAAAAAACTCCTCGCATACAAAACGATTTTACAAGAAGCCGTCCACGACATGGCGCCGCACAAACTCGCGAATTTCCTGTACGAGCTCGCGCAAGAGTTTTCCCGTTTCTACGAAAATTGCCCCGTCGCCGGCTCCGCGCAGGAATCCGAGCGTAAAAAACTTGTTCAAGCCTACCTCGCCGTCATGACCCACGGGCTCGATTTATTAGGTATCAAAATCCCGGAGGAAATGTAATGAAAAAAGCCACTTTGCTCTGGATTGATTTAGAAATGACCGGGCTCGACCCCGAGAAAGATAAGATTCTCGAAGTCGCCGCCATCGCGACCGATATGGATTTAAATCAAATCGCGACTTACGAAGCCGTGGTCAAGGTCGACGACGAGCTGATTAAAACTCGCATGATCGGCGATTTTTGGGACAAAAACGCCGCCTCTCGCGACGCTCTCATCGCTCAAAATACTTCCGGCAAACCCGTCGCCGAGGTCGAAAGGGAACTACTCGAATTCATCGAAGAAAATTTCAAAAAAACTATCTATCTCGCCGGCAATTCCATCCACCAAGACCGCAAATTCATCGAACGCGAAATGCCTGCCCTCAACCAACGGCTTCACTATCGCATGCTCGACGTTTCCGCTTGGAAAATCTATTTCGAAAACGCCAAACATCAAAAGTTCGTCAAGCCCGAGCATCATCGCGCGCTGGACGACATTAACGGTTCAATCGAGGAGCTCAAATGGTATTTGACCTTTCTGAAATAAACTTGGGCGGCGAGTACGAAACCATTGCCGAAAAAGACAAAGACGGCAAGCTTCGCACTCGTTACTTAAAAAACGACAACACTTTTCTTGTCATTAATCCCAGCACTATCGAAGTCCGTTGCGACCTTAAACTCGCGAAACTCCTGCAAGAAAAATACGAATCCGTCATGGAGTCGCGCTATTTTGGCCGCGCCGGCATCGAAATCGTCCCCTCCTCCCAGCTTTCTAAAGCCGAACTTGACGACTTAATCCGCCTCAGCTTTAACCTTAGCTAGCCCAGCACCTAATCCCAGCTAGCCCCACTAATTCTTCGCTTCCGAAAAATCGTTAAAACTACTATACAAATTCTCTAAACTATTATAAGACGTGTCCAACGTTTCCTTAAAACTCTCATTGTTCGTGATATCGTAAATCCGCGACTCTTCCGACTTCAGCACCGAAATCTCATACGCCATTTTATGCGCATACACTCGGTCCAAAATCCCGTTAATTTTCGCTTCGAACAAATCGGTTTTCAGCTCCGTGCTGTTCGCTTCCGCCTCTTCGCGCAACTTTTTGTCGTAATTATTGGTGCTTTTTAGTCCGTATTTTTCCGTAATATAAGTTTCCACCGAACTATTCGTGTCCGACAAAATCCCCTTCAGCGACGCGCTACTTGACCTCAAATCCGACGACTTCACGTAATTCTGATATTCGTCAATCGCACTCACCGTCCCCGCCAGGTGTAAACTAAATTTTTCCACCAAACTTTTCTCACTTACGGTATTCGCCTTAATAATTACCCCAATCAGCGCAATTATAATCACCCCCACCACCCCAATCATGCCAATAATAAAGAACTTATTTTGCCAAAATTTTTGTTTACCAACCACCGCCCTTTTCGGTAAGTTA
This sequence comes from bacterium, assembly GCA_963623485.1. Classification (GTDB taxonomy): domain Bacteria; phylum Patescibacteriota; class Saccharimonadia; order Saccharimonadales; family Saccharimonadaceae; genus Nanosyncoccus. Next base: position 7,414 of record CAVFLV010000017.1, read on the forward strand.
GTTTTTGAAATCTGATCCAGATATTGTTGCCCGTCCATATGCTATAATTATATCATATGCAAGACGCAAAAGAAGAAATTAAGTCGCGGCTCGCAATAGAGGATGTAGTTGGGCAATATATCGAACTAAAACGTGCTGGTCGCAATCTCAAAGGTCATTCGCCGTGGGGCGTTGACAAAACCCCGAGTTTCATGGTTTCTCCCGAAAAAGGCATTTGGCACGATTTTTCCGCCAACAAAGGTGGTGACATTTTCACTTTCATCATGGAGGTCGAGGGCATCGGTTTTAGAGAAGCCCTAGAAAAACTCGCAGCTCAGGCCGGCGTGGAACTCACCAAATACAGCGGCGGCGACAAACAAGTCGCCGAGAAAAAAGCTCGCGCTCGCGAAGCCCTCACTCTTGTCACGCGCTACTACCAAGCCTGCCTCGCTCACAGCAAAAAAGTTTGCGAATACGTTTTTTATAATCGTAATCTAAATCGCAAAACTGTCGAAACTTTTAAAATCGGCTACGCCCCGCCTAACGGCAAAGACATGGTCAAAGTCATGACCAAGCGTGGTTTTTCTTTGCCAGAACTCGACGCCGCCGGACTTTTGAATCGTTTTCAAGGCGACTTGTTCCGCGGTCGCATGACCGTGCCGTTTATGGACACTTCCGGTCAGGTCATCGGCTTCACCGCCCGCGTGCTCGATAAATCCGAACCCAAATACCTCAACACGCCCGAAACCTTACTTTTCAACAAGTCCAAATTCATTTTTGGTCTATTCCAAGCCAAAGAGGCCATCCGCCGGAGCGGTTTTGTCGTTATTGTCGAAGGCAATATGGATGTCATCTCGTCCCATCAAGCCGGCGTCCAGGAAGCTGTCGCCACTAGTGGTACCGCCATGACCGAACAACACTTAAAACGTCTCTCGGGTCTCACTTCCGACATCCGCCTGGCTTACGACGGCGACTCCGCTGGCGTCAAAGCTACCGAGCGCGCCATCATGCTCGCCGGCGACCTCGGCATCGAACTTTCCGTCATTTCCGACTATCACGGCGCCAAAGATCCCGACGAACTGATTCAAAAAGACCCCGAACTCTGGCAACAAGCCGTCGAACACAAAGTCCCGGCCGTCGATTGGTTGCTCAAAAAATACGAAGAAAACTTGAATCTGAATTCCGCCCCCGACAAACGCAAATATTCCGACGTCGCCCTCAAATTATTAAGCTACGTCAAAGACGAAGTCGAACGCGCCACCTACGAAGCCAAAATCGCCAAAAAATTAAATATTAACGTCGAAATTTTACGCGAAAAAGGCGACCGTCTCGAACAAAAACTGGCCGAAAAACCCAAGCGTTTTCTAAAAAAGCCCAAAACCGAAGCTCCCAAACCCGACAAACTCGGCAAACTCGAAAATTCTTTGCTCGCGCTTAAACTATTCGGCGGTATCACCGAGACCAAAATCCCTCTCGACCTGCCCGAAGACGACGCCCGTCTCGCCGAGCTCGAACTAATTTTTAACCGCGAACACGAACTCGACAACATTAATCTCGAACAAGAAGCCAAGGAACTGCTCGCCCGCTACAACAAAGAGTTAAATCAATACAAAATCAAAACTCTCACCGCCGAGCTCGAAACTCTCTCCGAAGACGACGACAACTACGACCAACTCCTCCGCGAAATCCAAGACCTCCAATCCGCAATCTAACACCCTAAAATCACCTAAAACCACCAAAAACTCACTAAAGTATGCTATAATGAAATCTCAAGGAGACTTCAAATGAAATCAGTCAAAAAAGCTATTATCACCGACGCTGGCTTTGCTAGCCGGTATCTACCTATTACTAAAACTATCCCGAAAGCCATGATTCCGATCGGCGCAAAGCCTGTCATGCAATTTTGCGTTGAGGAATGTGCCGCGGCCGGCATCGAAGAAATTATCATCGTCGCCACGCCAAACACCAAATCCAAAGAAATCTACGAAGACTATTTTCATAACCCTGCGACCAACGTCAAAGAATTATTGGATAAACAGGGAAAGAGCGAACGTTTCGCGCCGGTCGAAGAGATTTTAAACTTTCCTAAAATCACTGTTATCGAACAAGACCCAGCCCTGCCCTATGGTAACGGCTCGCCAATTGTTTCCGCAAAATCTTTTGTCGAAAACGAAGACGCTTTTGTGGTGCTTTATAGCGACGATCTAATTCTCGGCGCGAGCGACGTCAAAACTTTAATTGACGAATATAATAATCACCCCGAAGCCAAGGCCGTCATCACCGCCCAAGAAATGCCAGAAGAAACTTGGTGTAAATACGGCATGATCGCCTTAAAAAATGACGGCACCTTGAGCCACATTGTCGAAAAACCTCAAGCCCCAGAACTTTCCCCGAGCAACTTAACCAGCTACGGCCGTTATTTGCTCACCCCCGAAGTTTTCGACTACCTTTTGCCTAAAAACACCGGCCTCGACGGCGAACTTTGGACCGTGGACGCTATCACCAAGCTCGCCGAAACCGGCGATGTTGTCGTCGCCAGAAGCCAAGGTAAATGGATTACCACCGGTGATCCCAAAAATTACTTCATGGCGCACCTCGAATACGTCCTATCCGAAACCAATTATGGCGAAGATATCAAAAAAATGCTACAATAATACAAAAGGAGGAATATGAACACAGCTGAATGGATCATTGTCGCAATTTTAAGCCTAACTTTGTTGGTATTCTTGCTGGCCGGCATCGTATTAATTTTCAAATTAATCGACCTCACCAAAGAAGCCAAAGAAGTTGTCGCCGAGTCTAAAGACATCGCCAAAAACACCAGCGGCATCGTCGCCAACGTCAAAGGCATGACCTCAATCGGTGGCACGGTCGAAATGTTTGTCGACAAATACGTCAACCCCAAGCTCCGTAGCAAAATTGCCGAGAAAGAAAAATCTAAAACGAAGAAAGACAACTCTGAATCTAAGAAAGCCGAGAAGTAGTGAAATTAAAACCCAGTGATTTTGTTCATTTACATAATCACACGCACTACTCGCTTCTTGATGGCCTGACCAAAATCCCCGAATTGGTGGAATTTGTCAAAAACGATGGCATGGAAGCCGTGGCGGTGACCGACCACGGCACCATGTCGGGCCTGGTTGAACTCTACAAAGAATGTAATTCCGCAGGAATTAAGCCTTTGCTTGGTCTCGAATCCTATGTCGCTGCGCGTAAATTAACCGACAAAGACCCCGCGCACGACAAACAGCGTTTTCATATCACCCTCATCGCCATGAACAACAAAGGTTTCGAAAATCTTTGTCGGATTATGAGCAACGCCGAAGAACACGGCAAATATTACAAACCTCGCACCGACCACGCCGAACTCGAGAAATACAACGAAGGTATCATCTGCCTTTCCGGTTGTATGGGTTCCGAAATTTCCGAAGCCATCCGCGCTGGCGACGATGCGCGCGCGTTCGAACTTATCGACTGGTATCGCAACGTCTTCAAAGACCGTTTTTATCTCGAGATGCAGGACCATGGCCACCCCAAATCTTCCACCCATTCCGCCGAACAGAAAAAAGTCAACGATTGGCACATGGCGCACGCCAAAGAACTCGGACTTCCTCTGGTCGTCACTTGCGATGCTCACTATCTTAACAAAGCCGACCAAGACGCCCACGAAGTTCTGCTCTGTATCGGCACCGCCTCGAACCTCTCCGACCCCAAGCGTATGACTTTGAAAGATTACGACCTGCACGTCATCCCCGCGCAAGAAATTATCGACCACTGGCAAGACACATGCCCAGAAGCAGTTTTAAACACCAAAGCCATCGCCGACCGTTGTGATGTCGACCTCCAGCTCGGCCGGATTTTAATCCCAAAATTTCCTGTGCCTGACGGCGAAGACGAAAAAACTTATCTCGACAAGCTAGTTTTTCAAGGATTAGTCCATCGCTACGTCGGAAAAACTCTCGAAGAAGTCGAAAAGTTAAAAGTCGCGGAATGTCGCGAACTTCTCGCCGAGGTCGACAAAACTCGTGACGACACTCACAAAGTCCTCCCTCGTATCGATTACGAGCTATCCGTGGTCGACAAAATGGGCTACAACGGCTACTTTTTAATCGTCCAGGATTTCATTAACTGGGGCAAGTCTCAGCGTATCGTTTATGGCCCAGGTCGTGGCTCGGCCGCCGGCTCGATTCTCGCTTACGCGCTCCGCATTACCGAACTCGACCCCTTAAAATACGACCTTCTGTTTGAGCGTTTCTTAAACCCCGACCGTATCTCAATGCCAGATATCGATACCGATATCCAGGATACGCGTCGCGACGAAGTGATTGAATATTGTACTAGAAAATACGGCGACCAGCGTGTTTCGAACATCGCCACTTTCGGTAAAATGATGGCTAAAAACGCCGTGCGCGATGTCGCCCGCGTGCTAGAAGTCCCTTATTCTGAGGCCGACCGGCTCGCTAAAATGGTTCCCGACCCCGTCATGGGTCATCACGTGCACTTAAAAGACGCAATCAAAGAAGTCCCGGATTTGAAGCAAGAATACGAAACTAACCCGACTTCAAAAGAAGTCATCGATTTTGCTTCGCGCCTCGAAGGCACGATTAGAAATCACGGCGTTCACGCTTGCGGCGTCATTATCGCCCCTGACGATTTGGTGAAGTTCCTTCCGCTCGAAGTTTCCGCCAAAGGCCCCATCGCCGCCCAGTTCCCAATGGGTCAGGTCGAAGAACTCGGTCTGCTCAAAATGGACTTTCTCGGCCTTTCGAACTTGTCGGTCATCAACAACGCCCTCCGCATGATTCGTAAAGTCTACAAAAATGACATTGATTTGACCAATCTCCCGCTTGACGACCCCGAAACTTATCAACTGCTTCAGCGTGCCGAAACTACCGGTGTATTCCAGCTGGAATCTGCCGGCATGAAACGCTATCTTCGCGACCTCAAAGCCTCGACTTTTGAAGACATCATCGCTATGGTCGCGCTTTATCGTCCCGGCCCGATGCAGTTTATCGACTCGTTCATTCGTCGCAAACACGGCCAAGAAGAGATCACTTACTTACATCCGGGCCTCGAACCAGCGCTCAAAAACACTTACGGCATTTTGATTTATCAGGAACAGTTCATGCAGATTTCACGTTCTTGGTGTGGTTTTACCGGCGGTCAGGCAGACACCTTGCGTAAAGCCGTAGGGAAGAAAAAAGTCGAATTAATGAAAAAAGTTAAACCCGAGTTCATCGAAGGCGCCATTAAAATCGGTGGCGCGACCGAAGAAATCGCCGAAAAGTTCTGGAGCCAACTGCTCGACTTCGCGAACTACTGTTTCAACAAATCTCACGCTGCGTGCTATGCTCTCATCGCCTACTGGACGGCGTATTTAAAAGCTCACTATCCCGATGCTTTCATGGCGGCGCTAATGACCGCCGACATGCGCTGGACCGACCGGCTCGCCATTGAAATCGCCGAATGTAAAAAGATGGGTCTCAAAGTTCTCGGTCCCGACATCAACGAATCCTACGGCGATTTCGGCATCGTCGGCGGCGAAAAAACCATTCGTTTCGGACTTTCCGGCATCAAAAACATGGGTAAAACGCTCGTCGAAGAAATCGTTATCCCCGAACGCGACAAAAGTGGTCCGTTTAAATCCGTCTGCGACTTCGCCAAGCGTGTCGATAGCACCAAATTCAACAAAAAATCCTGGGAAGCCGCCATCAAAACCGGAGTTTTCGACAGTTTTGGCGCCTCGCGTTCGGACTTGTTGTATAATCTCGAAGCCATCCAGGCCTACGGTTCCAAAGTTCAAAAAGACGTCGGCTCCGGTCAAACCGACTTATTTGGCATGATGGGCTCGGCCGGCGCCATCCCCGAACCCGAAATCAAGCCCGCCCCGTCACAATATCCCGAAAAAGAACAACTTTTCTGGGAGCGCGACTTAATGGGTCTCTACCTTTCTGCTCACCCTCTCGATAAATACGATATCTATTTCGAAGAACAAACTCACCCAATGTCGTATATCAGCGCCGATTATAACAACAAACTTGTCACCGTCGGCGGCATCATTACTTCAATTCGTAGTATTTTAACCAAAAAAGGCGACAAAATGGCCTTTGTTAAACTCGAAAACAAGTCCAGCGAAGTCGAATTCATCGTTTTTCCGAGTGTTTTTGCCGAACACGGCGCCAAACTTGTCGTCGATAATGTCGTGCGCGTAAAGGGCAAAGTCAACGCCACCGACCGCGACGGACGTATTACCACCGATGTTAAATTACTCGCCGAAGCCGTCGAACTCATTTCCGACGACGTGCTCGAAAACTATCATTCCACCGGCACCAAGCTCGCCGCCCCTGTCGCCGCGCCTGCGTCCGGCGGCGCTCGCCGTTTTCGTAATTCCGCCGAGCGGGTTCATGCCAGCGCCCCGTCGAACGCTCTTCCCGAGGAACGGCGCATCATCAAAGACCCTCCAAAAGACCATCGCAAAGAGCGCCTTTATATCAACATTGAGCATTTAGACGACGTCGAAATCCTATCCGACATTCGCCGCCTAGCCGATATTTTCCTCGGCAGTCAAGAAGTCGTCCTAGTTATTTATGACGAAGGTATTAAACGCGCTCTTAGAATGCCTTTCCGTGTCGAAATCTGCCACGACTTAATCGCCAAACTCGCCGCCGTAGTCGGCGCCGAAAACGTCAAAGTAAAATAATTCTCTCTCTTGTGTTATAATATTAAATATGGCAATAGAGAGGTTAGTCGAGCCGACCGCGGCCGAGAACGATCAAGACGAGGCGAAAATCGAAATTTCGCTCCGTCCGACGACGTTTGCCGAATATATCGGCCAACAGCATCTCAAAAACAACTTAAAACTTGCTATCGACGCCGTCAAAAAACGTAGCGACGGCTGCACGCTTGACCATGTCTTGCTTTACGGTCCGCCAGGTTTAGGTAAAACCACCATGGCCGGCGTCATTGCGCACGAACTCGGCACCAATCTTCGTGTTACTTCTGGCCCCGCGATTGAACGCGCCGGCGACTTGGCGAGCATTCTCACGAACTTAAAAGACGGCGACGTGTTATTCATCGACGAAATTCATCGCTTGCGCCGTGCGGTCGAAGAAGTTTTGTATTCCGCCATGGAAGATTACAAACTCGATATCGTCATCGGCAAAGGCCCCGCCGCCCGTTCGGTTCGCCTCGACCTCCCGCATTTTACCGTTATCGGCGCCACCACCCGCACAGGCTCGCTTGCCGGCCCTTTGCGCGATCGTTTTGGCATTATCCACCGCCTAGAATACTACAAAGAACCCGAAATCGAACAAATCATCACTCGTACCGCCAAGATTTTACACACCAAAATCGCCCCCACCGCCACCGAACTTCTCGCCACCCGTTCTCGCCTCACTCCGCGCATCGCGAACCGCCTATTCAAACGCGTCCGCGACTACGCCGATGTTAACGGCGACGGCATTATCGACCAGCCCATCGCCGAAAACGCCCTGAAATTAATGGAAATCGACCATCTCGGTCTCGACCCCGCCGATCGCAACATGCTAAAACTCATGTACGACAACTACGGCGACCGTCCGGTCGGACTTACCACCATTGCCGCCCTGACCGGCGACGAAGCCACCACTATCGAAGACTTTTACGAGCCCTATCTTTTACAACTCGGCTTGCTCGCCCGCACTCCTAAGGGGCGCGTCGTCACCGAAAAAGGGAAGTACCATTTACAACACCCCGAAAATAAGGTATAATCACAAAAAGGAGTTATTATGGACGAATCTTTGGCTAAAATCCGCCACGAGCGCAGCAAAAAAGACTTCCCAGGGCTAAATCTAGACGATGGCGAGTATGTCGAATTTGCCTTTCGCCGTTCTCGCGCGTGCCTCATCTTAATTTTTGGCGCCCTTTTCGTTTCTCTAGTTATCATTTTGCTAGCATTTTTATTGTCTCTAATGGGCGCCTCGCTCCTAGACGAAATGGGTCGCAATTTTCTCTTTATCATTCTCTCGGCTCTACTTGTCGCCGCCATTCTCATCGCAGCCTTTACGATTATGATCTACTACGGCAACCAACTTTTCATCACCAATAAGCACGCCATCCAAAAAATCATGGACTCCCCCGTCTCAAAATCCATCAACACTATCGACCTTTCTTCTATCGAAGACGTCAGTTACCAACAAAAAGGCATTTTGCCAAGTCTTTTCCGCTACGGCACTCTCCGTCTCTCTACCATTGGCGACGAAACCACCTATACTTTCAAGTATTCCGACATCTCTCCCGAAGATTTAAAAGCCGTCACCAAGCTCGTCACCTCTGCTAAGAAGCCTCATAAACCACGTGAGCCACACCCTGAAGAATCCCAGCCGGAAATTCCTAATTCCGATTGTATTTAATATACGCATCCTCTTTTTCAAGGGTTGCTTTCAAAATATATTCCTTGCACTTCCCATCATGACAATCCGCCGGTTCGTACGAATACGAACTCCCGACGTCGCCAAGATTGTTACCACTCGGGTCCGTCCAAAGCGCCGGGTCAATGACTTTAATATTATCCTCCGAAATCGTTTCCGGGTAATAACCATTTTCCTTATAAAACCCCTCCTCCAGGGCATAATACATCGCATTAATCGCCGTTTTGCGGTCTTCGTCGCGCTCCATCGCGTCAATATTGCTCTTTTGCATAAAAAACAGGATTAAAAGTAGCCCCGCAAACACCCCCACAATAATAATCTCTAGAATCGTAAACCCACTTTTCGTTTTCATACTTTTATTATAACACAGAATATGCTATAATAGAACAAGTGGTACTGTAGCTCAGCCGGTTAGAGCGTGGGACTCATAAGCCCGAGGTCGGTGGTTCGATCCCACCCAGTACCACCATTTTTTATGTACAAAATTTATGGAACAAAAAACGCCCAGCGTAATTTAGTACTGAGCACAGCAAAATAAAATGGTACACCCGGCACGATTCGCACCGAAGGTCCGAATCGCCAGCTCGAAGTGTCTTTATGGAGCAAAAAAGATTTATGGTACACCCGGCACGATTCGAACGTGTGACCTTCAGTTCCGGAAACTGACGCTCTATCCAGCTGAGCTACGGGTGCGAGGAGAAAAACTTCTAAAATACTTGTATTTTAGAACTTTTTCGGTGCATGCGCCCACAGAGAACATAGCAAAGCTATTAGGACGACTCCATAGATGCACGGTTTAATTATACCACAAAATATGATATAATGCGCGTTATGGCACGACGAAAAAAGGCTAACGTTTTAAAGGAACTCCAGACACTCTACGCGACTCGTTATGTGTCGCTGACCGATCTCGAGGATTTTAAGCAAAAATATGCGGAATTTTTGCCTTCCGCGCGGACGCTAAAATACGAAAAACTCCGGGCCTTTTTTCATTTGAATCTTCACCATCTTTCCCAAACCAACAAGCTCTACGACCTGCTCGAAAACCGCGATAAACTCAATCGTGAATTTATCAAAAGGGAACAACAAAAGCCCTATCAAATCGAGGGCAATCCACTCGATCCCGAGCAAATCGCTGCCGTCGTCGCCTGCGAAGACGCCGAACTCATCCTTGCTCCTGCCGGCTCCGGCAAAACGGCCAGCCTGCTTGCCAAACTAAGCTACCTAATGGACGAACTCAAAATCCCGCCCAAAGACATTCTTGTCATCGCCTTCACTAACAAAGTCGTTTCCGAACTCCGTCATCGCCTAAATCGCCCAGGTGTCGAAATCCGCACTTTTCACTCCCTCGGCAACAAAATTATCAAAAAGAAAATGAATACCCACCACGTCTTAAGCGACCGTGGTACTGCCGCTTTTTTCCTTAAACAAGTTATGGGGCTAACCCCCAAACAACTCAAGCGCCTGCGCGAGTTTCGTAGTATCGGCGACGAGGAACCCGACAACTACGGACGCCTCATCGAAACTGTTATCGGGCTTCAAAAAGCCGAACGCATCGGCCTTAAAGAATTAGAACGGCTACTCAAACGGATTAAATCCGCCGACGAGCGCAAAAACGCTCTACAGTTTTTCCGCATTTATAAACCTATCGCCGAGGCTTACCAGGAGTTTTTAGATTCTCATCAATTCTACGATTTCGCCGACATGCTTAATATCGCTACCGACCTAGTCGAAAAGATGCCCGCCGATTCTTTTAACTACCAATATGTCCTCGTCGACGAAGCCCAGGACCTTTCCGCCGCCAAATATCGGCTCTTAAAAGCCATTTTGGACAAATGTCACCGCGTTAAATTGTTTGCGGTTGGCGACGACTGGCAGTCCATCTATCGTTTTGCCGGCAGTAACCTAAAAGTTCTCGACGAGTTTGAGCAAATTTTTTCTCGCGAAACCTATCGGGGACTCATCCAGCTCACCTACCGTTTTGGTCAGCCAGTAGCTTCAATGAGTAATAAATTTATTCAGAAAAACCCCTATCAATCCCACAAAAAAGTCAAACCCCACGTTTCCTACCGCACCACGTTAGAAGTTCGGCTCAGCCCGCCAGACCAGCTAGATTCCGACCCGCCAGATTATTTTGCGGTTAATAAAATTGTTCAAGAACTCTATCAAACCTACGGCGACGCCCTTTTCGATAAGCAAATCCAAATCATTTCTCGCTACAATAACGACTGTCATCGTTTGGTTTACAAGCATGCCCAAAAGTTTCAAAACGCGAAACTTCGCAACACCAACGTCGCCGGCGTCATTTTGGATTGGCGTCTAGACGGCACTAGCCGGCACCTGCGCATCCCCTATTGTAGCATCCACAAAGCCAAGGGCATCACTCGCGATATCGTGATTATTTTGAATGCCACCACTGGCAGCCGTGGTTTTCCTGCCGATCGCGGACGAGACCCTGTCTCCGAAACCTTGCTCACCGAGCTAGAACCCTACCCCTTCGCCGAAGAACGTCGCCTGTTCTATGTTGCTATTACTCGCGCCAAAGAAAAGACCTTTATTGTCTCTGAAAGGGAAAACATCTCATCCTTCGTTTTCGAAATCGACCCCCACCTCACCGGCTCCGGCGCCACCGTTTGCCCCAAATGCCACCAAGGAATTTTAGTCAAGCGCGAAAGTGTTTTGGATAAACGTACCTACTACTCCTGCTCCAACACCGACTGTTCATATTCTGAGTAAAAAATTTATTCGCCCGTCTTCTTTACGTACCTAAAATATTCATAACTATTTTTCTTGCTCATTTCGCACATGCTCTGATAAGCTTTTTCGGCCAGCATCGCCCGATTTTCCTTCTCAGTTTTCTTCGGGTCGGGGAAGAACGGCCCGTCAAGATACACTTCCATCCTCGGCAAATCGCCATGTTTCTGGTCTTTTCGCCGGTGGTAAGTTGTTGTCATCGTAAAAATCGGCAAATTATTACGCGCTGCATACTTAAACGACCGGTCGCCAGCCGGAAATTTCCGCACCTTGGTCGTGTATGGCCAAACGTGCGCCTCCGGATAAACCACCAAACAATTTTTCTGTGCCAACCGCTTATCCACCGCCTCATTAAACGCGGCTTTTTCTTCCTTGGTTTTGCCTAGCGGCAACCCGCCAATCAGAGGCAAAAACTTCCCAATCCCCGGAATTAATAAGTTGACCGGGCTAATAATCGTAAAAATCCGCCTGTCCGCCATTACCGCCGGTCCAAACACGTCATGAAACGGGTTAGTGTGATTCGCATAAATCACATACCCTGTGCCTCGCGCCTCTTTTAGTTTCTCCCGCCCATAAAACTTCGCCTGCCAATACCCCCGCTCATAATATTGCCCAAACAACTTAAACAGATGAAACAGCAGGGAACTATAAGCCTTTTTCAGCGGATTTTTGGGAATAAACTGATAATTTTCCGGCAGCCCCACCTCAATTTTCGCCTCCTGCTCCTTGGTCTCAATCGGGTCATCCTCCTCGTCCGCATAATAAAACACCCGCTCCTCTTCCGGAATATCTTTCTGAAACAACTCTGCCTTCGCCATATCTAAATTATATCACACAACTTCAATAAAAAATGGTACACCGGATAGGATTCGCATTGAGCGTCAGCGAAATCCGATATCCTGCTTTTTCGAGATTTTTGTGAAACAAAAATGGTACACCGGATAGGATTCGCATTGAGCGTCAGCGAAATCCGATATCCTGCTTTTTCGAGATTTTTGTGAAACAAAAATGGTACACCGGATAGGATTCGAACCTACGACCCTCTGTTCCGAAGACAGATGCTCTAATCCACTGAGCTACCGGTGCACTTGTGTCAGCAACCAAAATTATTAGTCACGTGCCTTTATTATACCATAAAATCAAGGTGGTAGGTTGAAAAATCCAGCAATTCGTGCTAGGTTCGCCCTATGCCAAAGATTATTAAACTCCTCGCTCACCCCATCCACCAGTCCTACTTCGTCATCGCTCTTGCCGTCGGCATCATCGCCGGCACCATTCTCGCGCTAGTTTTTCGCATTAACTTTTTTGGCTCGCCTTTGTGGCTGGTTTTCATCGGCGCGCTCCTAACTCTCACTTATTTCAAACCCAAACTCACCTTCGTCGCCCTCGCTCTCATCGCCGGCCTTATTCTCGCCTTTTTCCGTGCCACCACAGAATTAAAAGGCGAAGATTATATCCAACAATTCTACGACCAAACCATCACCGTCACCGGCACCATCTCTGGCGACCCCAGTTCCGACGACTCCGCCACCGAATTCAAGCTCACCAACCTCAAATTCGGCGAAAATGCTGACCATCCCTCCGCCGGCAATCTCTACATTATGCTAAAATCAAATGAAAACCTCCGCCGCTCCGACCAGATCACTCTAAAAGGGAAGTTATCTAGCGGTTTCGGCACCTATGCCGGTTTTATGTATCGCCCCACCGTCCAAAAACTCGCTCGCGCTGACCCCGCCGACCCAGTTCTCGCCGTTCGCGACTGGTTTTCAAACCGCATCGCCAGCCAAATCCCCGAGCCTGAACTCAGCCTCGGTCTTTCCTATCTCCTCGGCATGAAAACCGGCCTCCCCGACGACCTGAGTGAAAATCTCCGCATCGTCGGACTCGTCCATATCGTCGTCGCCTCTGGCGCCCACCTTTCCATTCTCGTCAGCATCGCCCGCCGACTTTTCGGCAAACTTTCCAAATTTTCCGGCCTCTTATTCTCAATCCTATTCATCATCTTTTTCATGGCCATGGTCGGATTTACGCCCTCCATCATGCGCGCCGGCATCATGTCAATTTTGGCGCTCACGGTCGGCTTCACCGGCCGCAAAATCGCCCCTTGGCGCCTTATCACCCTCGTCGCCGCCATCACGCTTCTCATAAACCCCATGTTCATTATCGACCTCGGCTGGCTCCTCTCTTTCGCCAGCTTATTCGGCATCATGATTTTAATGCCACACCTCTCCCGCTTTTTCTATGGCGACCGCCGTCCCCGGTTTATCGCGAGTTCCGTCCTAGTTTCAGTTTCCGCCACCCTGATGACCGCCCCAATCACCCTCTACTATTTTGGCACCCTTTCGCTAATTTCCGTCATCGCCAATCTTCTCATCCTCCCAACTCTCTCGCCCGCCATGGGCTTTGTGTTTCTCGCCGGCGTCGTCGCCGACCTCCCGCTTATTAACACCCTAATTTCTTTTATCGCCACCAAAATCCTCGATTTCCACATCTTGGTTGTGGATTTCTTCGCCTCGGAGCAAAGTTTCCTTATTTCTATCGACCCCTACAACCCCAAAGTCTTTTTTCTCTATTTTGTAGTCATTTTTATCCTCGGTATTGGACTTTTTTATCAAAAAATGATAAAATCAGAACAAGTTAAACAACATCAAAAGCGGGAGAATAATATGTCAGGACATTCGAAATGGGCCACCACTAAACGCCAAAAAGCCGTCGTCGATGCCAAGCGCGGCGCGCTGTTCACTAAAATTGGCAATCAAATCGCTATCGCGGCACGCGCCGGCACCGATCCGGATATGAATCCGTCGCTTGCTATGGTGCTTGAAAAAGCACGTCATGCCAACATGCCAAAAGCTAACATTGAACGCGCCATCGCTCGCGCTGCCGATAAATCCGCTGCGGCACTTATCGAAGAAACTTACGAAGCTTATGGCCCAGGCGGGGTCGGTATCGTGATTGAAGTCGCGACCGACAACAAAAACCGCACTATGCCCGAAGTCCGCCACACTCTCGACAAAAATGGCGGGCGTATGGCCGATCCAGGTTCAGTCATGTTCCAATTTGAGCGCAAAGGCGTAATCACTATTTCCGAACAAGGTGAAGATGCATTAATGTCAGCTCTCGAAGCTGGTGCCGAAGACGCCACCGAAGAAGAAGACGGTATCGAAATCATCACCGGCGCTTCCGATTTGATGAAAGTTCGCGACGAACTTAAAAAACAGAACTTAACCGTTACTTCCGCCGAACTTCAATACGTGCCGAGTAGCTACATTCCGGTCGAAGGTGAAACCGCTGAGAAACTAGAAAAACTTCTCTCCGCTGTTGACGACCTCGACGACGTGGTCAACGTTTTCACGAACGCCGAATAAACTCTTGATTTTAGAGAGAAAAAGATATATACTGTAATTAATTACATTAAAGCGAGGTAAAAATATGCCAGAGATTAAACCGACAGAGGTGGAAAATAAAGCTAGTATTAAGGTAGTGGGTGTAGGCGGTGCCGGTGGTTCCGCAGTTGAGCGTATGAAAGAAGTGGGTCTTTCTGGCGTTGAATTTGTAGCAATTAACACCGACGCGCAGGCGCTCCATCATTCTCCTGCCGAGAACAAGGTCCACATCGGTCAAGGTCTCGGCGCGGGTGGCGACCCCGAAAAAGGTCGCGAAGCCGCCGAAGAAAGCAGGGAAGCTATCGCCAAAGCGTTGGACGGTGCGGACATGGTCTTTATCACGCTAGGTGCTGGTGGTGGCACCGGTTCTGGCGCTGGTCCTATCGTCGCCGAAGAAGCGCGCAAAAAAGACATTCTGACCGTCGGTGTCGCGACTAAGCCTTTCACTTTTGAAGGTGCTCGTCGTCGTGCTAACGCTGATGTCGCTATCGACAAACTCGCACGCCAGGTCGACGCCTTGATTACTATCCCGAACGACCGGCTTCTCCAAACTATCGACCCTCGCACTCCTCTACTCGAAACTTTCAAAATCGCTGATGATGTTTTGCGCCAAGGCGTTCAGGGTATTTCTGAACTAATTACCGAACACTCGCTAATTAACCTCGACTTTGCCGATGTTAAGGCTATCATGAAAAACGCCGGTTCGGCCCTAATGGGTATCGGTCGCGCCTCTGGTGAAAACCGCGCCGTTATCGCCGCCCAGCAAGCCGTCGAATCTCCGCTCATCGAGGTCAAAATCGAAGGCGCTCGTGGCGTGCTGTTTAGCGTCGCTGGTGGTTATGATATGTCGATGTCCGAAGTCCAAGAAGCCGCCGAAGTTATCACCGGCGCCGTCTCTCCGGATGCGAATATCATTTTCGGTGCATCTATCCGCCCCGAACTCGAGGACGAACTTGTCGTCACCGTTGTGGCTACCGGTTTTGATTCTGACTATTATAACAGCGATTATCAACGCCCGGAAGAAACCACCGAGCCTAAAGACGAAAAACCGTCTTCCGAGCCCAAAGATTTCGCTCTCGAAAATCGTTCGAACATGTGGGATTCCATCAAAAGCGAACCCGAAACCGAACCTATCGCCGACAACGATGACGACATGGACATTCCGCCATCTCTCCGTGAGCGCCTAAAAAAGAAGAAAAAATAATTGGAGGACCCGCGGATGGAACACAAATTTCGAATCGGAGATAGTAAAGTTCTAGAAAGCCGCGAGACCATCGACGGCCACGCTATCCGTCGCCGTCGCGAATCTGTTGACGGTCGGCGTTTTACGACTTATGAGCGTATCGAAATGCCGACCTTGACCGTCTTAAAACGTAGTGGCAACAAAGAACTTTTTGACCGCGACAAACTTCTTCTCGCGGTTCGTCGTAGTGTCGGTAAGTTTTTTAACTCCGAACTCGAAGTCGAAGAAGTCGTCAACAAAGTCACCGACATCCTCTATTCTTACGGTGTCGACGAAATCACCTCTAAACAAATCGGCGAGGCCATTCTCGACGTCCTTTCCGAAGTCAACGAAGTCGCCTATGTCCGTTTCGCCTCGGTTTTTCGCGAATTCAAAACCCTCGAAGATTTCGAAAACATCCTGAAAGAACAGAGAAGGAAAAAATAATGCGCGTCGTTTGTGTTTTTCGTGATAACCAAGATTATTCGCGCGCGACCAGCGAATGGCTCGAAAATTTCCGCCGTCAGACCGGCCACGAAATCGAGACCATGGACCCCGACGAAAGCCCCAGCTTCTGCGAAGCCTACGATATCGTCGAATACCCGACCATCCTCGCTCTCGACGACACCGGTGCCGTCCGTGGCATGTGGCGCGGTCGCGACTTGCCCCTGATCAACGAAGTTTTATATTATATAATCTAAAGGAGAATTATGGACATTTTCGAAGAAATCATTAGCAACATTTGGGTCATCCGCATTTTTTGGTCAATCATCGTTATTCTGTCTAGCACCCTGATTTATAACCTCATTTCCGGCGCCTTGGCTCGCCACGAAAAGCGCAAGTCCAAATTATTCAACCAGAAAAAAGGTCGCACTTTCACTCGCATGTTCCGCAGCATCACGCGCTACGCCCTCATCATTCTCTCTGGTCTAGTTATTTTACAAATTTTCGGCGTCGACGTTTCCTCCATGCTCGCCGCCGCCGGCATCGCCAGCGTCATCGTCGCTTTTGCCATCCAAGACGCCCTAAAAGACGTCATCCGTGGCTTCGATATCATCTCCGACGGCTACTATAACGTCGGCGACGTGGTCAAAATCGGTAATTTCGAAGGCAAAGTTCTCGCTGTCGGCCTCAAAACCACCCGTCTCCAAGACATTACCACCGGCAATCTCGTCTCTATCGCCAACCGCGAAATCACTGGCGCCGAAATCATGTCCGGCATCATCGGTATCGACGTCTCACTTTCCTACGAACTCCCGCTCGCCAAAGCCGAAGCTATTCTCGCCGAAATCGCTACCAAAATCGCCGAAATCGACAACGTCACTTCCGCCGAATATTGCAAAATCTCCAATTTCTCCGAATCGTCTATCGATTACTGCCTCCGCATCGTCGGCGACCCCGCTGAGAGGCTCCAAAACCGTCGCGACAGCCTCGCCATCATCGCCGCCACTCTCGAAAAACACAAAACCTCCGTCCCCTACCCCCAACTCGACCTCCACACCAAATAACTCCACTTTTACCCCCGATACATTTGTGGTATAATATCTCTATGAAATATAGAGCGGGAGAACGACGCAGCGCCGTCGTATACGAAAAAGCCATCGCTGAGTGGTGGAAAAAGCACAAAACTTTTGAACAATCGGTCGAGAAACGTCCAGTTGACAAGTCGTATGTTTTTTATGATGGGCCGCCGTTCTTGACCGGTCTTCCTCACCATGGACATCTTCTCGGTTCGACCATTAAAGACGTTGTCGGGCGTTATCAGACCATGAATGGTCGTCGTGTCGAACGCGTCTGGGGCTGGGATTGTCACGGTCTCCCCGCCGAAAATTATGTCGAAAAACAGCTCGGCATCACCGACCGCCGTGATATCGGTACTAAATGGTCACTTGAAGAATATATTTTGACCGCTAAAAAATCTATGGAAGAAATTAGCGACGAATGGGAGTCCACCATTGACCGAATTGGACGCTGGGTCGATTTTAAGGGGGCTTATCGCACCATGGACAAAGATTTCATGGAATCCGTCTGGTGGGCGTTTAAACAACTATACGCCGCCGGCAAAATCTACGAAGGTCGCAAAGTTTTAATGTACGACACCAAATTTGCCACCCCTGTTAGCAAAGCCGAAGTCACCATGGACAACGACGCTTACCAAACCGTCACCGACCCGAGCGTTTACGTGAAATTCAAATTAGCAAGTTCAAAAAACACTCGCAACAACAACGACGAAGCATCCCGGGAAGAGCCTTGCTTTTTCCTAGCCTGGACCACCACCCCCTGGACCCTCATGGCCAACCGCATGCTCGCGGTCGGCGCCGATATCGATTACGCCAAAGTCAAAGTAGGGAACGAAACTTTCATTCTCGCCGAGTCCAAGGTCGAAAAAATCTTCGTGGGCGAATCCTACGAAGTTATAGAACACAAAATCTCTGGCCGGAGCCTTGCCGGCCAATCTTATCTTAGCATAGACGGCACGATTTGTCAAGTCTTCACCGCCGACTTCGTTGGCGACGACGAGGGTACCGGCATTGTCCACTGCGCCCCCGCTTATGGTGAAGATGATTACGCACTCTACCTCGAGCATCAAGCCGAAATTGATTTTGTCGACACTTTGGACGAAAACGGCTATTATATAAAAGAATACGCCGACAAACTCCACACCCTCGGCGTTCGCGACACCGACGACGACGGCATTCAGGTCTGGGCAGCCAACAAAATCATCGCTAAATGCCTCCTAGAGCAGGGAATTATCTATAAAATCGAATACATTCAACACGAATACCCATTCAATCCGCGCAGCCACGAGCGCATTATGTACCGCGCCTTCCCGTCTTGGTTCTTCGACACCGAAGGTACAAAGCCTTTACTTCTCGAACAAAACGAAAATATCAACTGGTTCCCAGCCTACCTTAAGCACGGCCGGTTCGCCAAAAATATCGAACAAGCCCCAGATTGGAACCTCTCGCGCGACCGCTTCTGGGCGACCGCCATGCCCGTCTGGAAATCCGCGGAAAGCACGGTTCTCGTCATCGGCTCCTATGCCGAACTCGAAAAATATTCCGGCAAAACTCTCGACGATTACCACCGTCCTTGGGTTGACGAAATCGAATTCGATGCGTGCGTAGAAAATGGCCGAGTTACGCCTCTAGAGCAAGCTTCGGCTCAAAAATCCGCCCACGTCGAGCATTTCAAACGCATCGAAAAAGTTCTCGACTGCTGGTTTGAATCCGGCTCGATGCCCTTCGCTCAGCTTCATTATCCTTTTGAGAACCGCGAAAAGTTCGAACAAAATTACCCCGCCGACTTCATCGTCGAATACGTCGGTCAGGTCCGCGCATGGTTCTACTATGTCCACACCGTGAACACCACTCTCGCCGACATTGGCGCCTTCGGTAAAAAGGCCAAGCGTGGCGCTAAAAATGCCTACAAAAACGTGATTTCGACCGGCACTATCGCTGGGAACGACGGTCGGAAAATGTCTAAATCAATTGGCAATTTTACTAACCCGAATGAATTAATGGACGCCTATTCTGCCGACGCCTTGCGTTTTCTGCTTTTGTCCAGCCCAGTCTGCTCCGGCGAAGACTTCGCTCTTCTCGACAAAGACGTCTCTGACATTAATCGCAAACTCGCCATGATCTGGAACGTTTACGACTTCTTCACCACCTACGCCGAAGTCGAAGGCTTGGATAGCGCAGGATTTGAGAATATTTGTTCTGAGAAAGATACATTTCTGAAAAATCCGTTAGACACCTGGATAATTTCTCGCCTCCACGAGCTAAGGGACGAAATCACCACCGGCATGCAAGAATACAACTTGCCAAAAGCCCTCCAAGGCGTTGTTCCATTTATCGAAGACCTCTCCAACTGGTTCGTCCGTCGCTCCCGCCGTCGGTTTAGCAACAAAAACCCCGACGAAAACGACAAAAAATCAGCTTTCGCAACCCTTTACTTCACCCTCGTTTACCTCTCGAAACTTCTCGCGCCTTTCACGCCATTCCTCGCGGAAGAACTCTACCAAAAAATCACCGGCAAAGACGAATCCGTCCATCTCTTAGATTGGCCAGAAGCCGGAAAGCCAGATGCTGACGTTCTCGAGAAAATGTCTCGCACTCGCGCGATTATTACCGACGCCCTGGCTCTGCGCATGCAAAAGTCCGAGACCGAAAATCAGATTAAAATCCGCCAACCGCTTTCGAAGCTCACTTACGACGGAGAAAAACTCCCTGATTTTTACGAGCAAATCATCGCCGAAGAAGTTAACGTGAAAAAAGTCGAAAATTCCGACAAATTCACGCTAGATAAGACTCTGACAGAGGAACTAAAGAGGGAAGGTCAGGCTCGCGAAATCATTCGCGCCGTCCAGTCCGCCCGTAAGCACGCTGGTCTCAGCCCTAGCGACGAAATCAAACTTTCACTCTCGATCACTCCACCGGAAGGCTTTACGGAATTGATCAAAACCGAAGTTCTTGCTTCGGAACTTGTCGAAAACGGCAACTTCGCCCACGACGAAATCGCCAAAATCAGCGGCGAAAATATCACAATCTCACTTGAAAAGGTGTAATAAGTCAAACCCGTCCACAAAAGGGGCGGGTTTGACTTTTATTTTGGCGGAATTTTATCGTTGAAGAATTCCCAGTCTATTTTTTTCTCAGTATATTTGACTTTTCCAGCCTTTTTAGCATAATTATTATTGACAAAATCACCAATGTGTGATACAATGGAAACAAGTTAGAAAATAAAACAAACATTCTAGCAATAACTCGGAGATAGAAAGAAAAAAGACAAACACAAATGGAAACTTTTCAAATCCCAACCTACGAATATTACGAAAACGAAGGCACCTACATCTCGCCCGAAGAGGTCGACGAAACCACCATCGACCGCATCAAAAGCCGTCGCATCGGCGCCAAAATCCTCGGTTTATGATTTAATACAAAAAAAGAAGCCCCGCCATGAGGCTTCTTTTTTACGGCACATTCTGCCTTACACAATCCCAATTTCGCCGTTGACAGTTCTGCACGCTTATGCTAATCTTAAACTAAGAAAGGTTATCACTAAGAAAAAAATAACATGGACGACACGAGCGAATATCTTGTTGATGAAAGCGTTCTCGGGCAATTCATTGACGAGCTAATCAAAAGAAAGCCTCTCGCGGTGAGCAGCGTCGAAGAGTTGGCGGACTTCAGAAAAAAAAGCATGCACGAGCTAAACAACCGTTTTATCGAAACAATCTTCAATAGACTGTCTGACGCGCAGAGAGAAGAGCTAAGCCAAATTTTAAGTTCTGATACCGGCGGAGCTGAACCGTATCAGGAATTTTTTGTTAGGAATGACATTAATCTCGAGCAACTTTTCGCCAAAGCCACAGAACAATACGCTCAGGAATTTCTAGGAGGTCAACATGCCTAACTCGGAACAACCTAATAACAATCGCAATATCCACGTCCCCGAGGAGTGGAGAAGCTTCGTCCAAGACGGCATTTACGATCTTAATGGTCAGCGTACGGATGAATATCTTAATTCCGAACAGGGAAAAATGGAATTAAAGGCGGAAGCCCAATTCGCCAAGAATGTAGACACAGCCAAGCATATGCTTTCCGAGACCAATCGCGCAGAAGCAGCCGGCGAGATTACCGCCGAGCAAGCTGACGAACGTCGTTCTAGGTACGAAGACTTTTTAAATCGACAAGATTTTGACAAAATTGACCGTAGTGGTTTTCGCCAAGATTTTGTTGACAGCCAATCCGTCGGCACTCCAGAGGAACAGGCTCGCTACCAAGCTTGGCTCGAGGGCAAAGACGCCGAAAACTTGAGCAACATTCAGGAAACTGGTCGCGAAGTCATCGGCGATCGCGTCGTCCTCGCTGAGCGTGGCGAAAAAACTGTTGATGCCGCCATGTTGACAAATGAATTAACAAAGTGGGATGAGCTCCAAGCGCAAGGCATAGTCAGCAAGGAAGATGCCGACAAAATCAAACAGGCAATTATTAATGCTTATGCCAATAAGCAAGTTGGCAATACTGGCAATAACCCAACAGCCGACAACCATGACACTGCCCCAGCTGATACAACAAACAGCGCCCCAGAGGACACCGCGAACAGTGCTCCGGATGGCACTGCCAACGATTCTCAGAACGATACGACTAACGATGCCTCAGCCGACACCGATAAAGCCGCCCAGCCAACCGCAGCGGATACGGCTGAAAATGCTCCGAACGACAATGAACCTACTTCTGCGATCGATAATGACAAAGACGATCGTTGGTTCGAGGACTTTTTCCAACAATTAGATCACGACAATAACCCGGACATCGATGCTGATAAAGCCGCGGACATTGACGCCGATAAAACCGCCGACATCGATACCGATAAAGCTACCGAGATTGATACCGATAAGGCTGATGAAATTGCAAAAGACAGAGCCGCCGCCGCTGCTGCATCACGGCACGACAGAGGGCTTGGTGAGCCAGAGCTAAAATGGGTCGGCAGGATAGGTGAGTTCGCCAAAGAGATATCAAAGAAAAAAGGATTTAAAATTGCTGTAGGCGCAGCAATCGCAACGGCTGTTATCGCAGTCACCGCTTCTTTGTTCGGCGGTGGCAATATTAGTGTAAATTCCATGGACAATTCTCAGCCACAAGCCGAAACTGCTTCCGAAAATTTCGCGAATGAATATAATGATATTCTCGAAGAAAGTAACGAAACAATTAGTGACCGTAACAGTGGCTATTCTGAATTTGGTTTATATAATTCAGAATACAAGGCAAAGCCCGTCGACTTCGCATACGCAACAGAGGTTTCTAAAGTCGTAGGTGAAAACCCGTACAACCACGTTGAATATGTTGCCGACAACATGAGCGAAGCTTTCGCTGGATATTACGCATTTTCTAGCATTGGCGGCGAGACAGAAGACGTAGAAGCTCTGTCCGAACTGGTCAAAAATACAGAGAATTCATTAGAGCAACAAGCCGACGAGGAGTACGGAAATACATTAGAACAGTGGAAACAATGGCTCAAAGAGTCTGAAGCTGAACCAGTCCAGCTTGACGGAAACTACGCAAGTCTTGGTATCGTTCAACAAAACCCAGATGGCGGATACAGCTACGAAAATATGTATCTAGACGTGGGCGTCAACTACGAAGACGGCACTCAGGCAACTAAGTTCACTCACCGCAACCCAAATACCGGCGAAATAGATGGCACATTAATTGTCAAGACAAAGGGCTGCGAACAGCCAGTCGTAAAAGTAGTGACTCCAGAAAATTATGCCACCTACACTGAAGCCGCTCAACCCGAAACTCAACCTGAAACTCAGCCGGAGGCACAACCTGAGACCGAACCCGAGACGCAACCTGAAACTCAGCCTGAGACTGAACCTGAGACTGAACCTGAAACAGAACCTGAGACCAAACCTGAGACCGAACCAGAGACTGAACCCGAAACTGAACCTGAAACCGAGCCTGAAACCGAACCTGAGACTCCCGAGACTATCGCCAGCAAAGACGCTGAGAATCTCGCACGCATCGACGAATATATTGCCCGCAATATCGCCGAAGACATTAATACTGGCGAAATTCACGTTACCCCAACAGAGACAGAAAATCTAGCCACCATCACCGAACAACCATCCGCGACCGATTACCAAGGCACCGAACCGACCATCGTCCAAAACGAGGTCTCTGGTCCCGCCGAAGAAGTCCAGGCACAAATCAGCCCCGAAAATGACTACAGCCAAGACCTAGGTGGCGCTAATGCGGACGAATACGCTCCGGTACAAGAGAACACCGCCGCTCAGGCGGCCGCCGACGCAGCCGAAATCCCGATCGAACAAGCTCCCACCGAAGGCGAAGCTCTCGAAAACGCATTAAATGATTTAGGGATATATTAAGGGTAGGCAGAAAGGAACAACATGAAACACTCTATCAACCATAAATCACGCCTAGGGGTCTTTGGTATCCTCGGCGCGGTCGCGACTATTGGCGCGAGCCTACTCGGGCTAACCTCGGTCTCAGCTTGGGGTCCCGAGCGCTCGACTTTCACCATGCAAAGCCCAGCGACTTACCCGACCTTTAACTCTATCACCGACAACCCAACCATCGGCGACGAACGCGATTTCGTCCGCATCGGCGAAATCAATGCCGACGTCACCGACCTAAAAAACGAAGTCGAAGTCATCCCCGGACGTCAATATCTCGTTTATGTCTATTTCCACAACAATGCTTCCAGCACTTTTAACGATTCCGCGCACAATCACTCCGGCGTTGCCGTTCAAACTCGGATGTCCACCTCGTTCTCGACCGTCCTTACACCAAGTAGCAAAGGCAAAGTCACCGCCACTATCACCGCTAGTAACTCCAACCCAACCTCAGTTTGGGACGAAGCCTACTTTACCACTACCACTGAAAAAGTTCTCATGCACTACGTTTCCGGCTCCGCCAAAATCTACAACGACTGGAGTGCTAACGGTAGCGTGATGCCATCGAGTCTCTTCACCGAAGAGGGGACTTTACTCGGGCTGAACACCCTAAACGGCGTCATCCCAGGTTGCGAAGAATACCACGGCGTAGTCAGCTACGTCCTCCAAGCCGAAGAACTTGGCGGTTCGATCGACAAAACCGTTTCAAAAGATGGCGAAAATTTCTCCGAAAGCGTAAGCGCCGTATCTGGCGACGAAATTACTTTTAAACTCGCTATTGCCAACACCGGCGACGTCGCTCTTACCAACGCTACGATTAAAGACATTCTGCCAGAAGGTCTAACCTTGGTCCCGGGCAGCGTCAGCCTTCGCGCCAACGATTCAACGACTGCCGACCAACTCTCCGACAACATTCTCGGCACGGGCTACAACCTCGGCACTATCGGCACCGGCAACACAGTTTACATTACCTACAAAGCCACGGTAAACGGTGAATTTGACTGTACCGGCACAGAACTCGCAAACAGCGCCACTTTGACTTACGATAGCGACACCACTTCGGGCGATATTCGCACCAACTCGGCTACCGTCGTCGCTATAAAAACCGACTGCGCCGAACCAGAAACCTGCGAAACCAACCCCAATCTCGACGGTTGCCAACCGGAAAAAACTTGTGCCACCAACCCCGAAATGGAAGGTTGCCAAGAGCTCCCCAACACCGGCCCGGTCGAAATCGTGCTCGCGGCGGTCATCATCGCCGGCATCGGCGGCGGCGGCTACTATCTCTACCGCACTAAGAGAACCCTAAAGGCGGTCGAAGGTAGCGTTTCCGGCAAAACTGCCGGCAAAACCGTCGACAAAATCACCGACAAAACTCTCGGCGAAACTCCCACCACGACTCACACTGATACCCAAAACCAAGACAAATCTGCCTAAAATCGACGATTTCTCTTCCCAAAAACCCGATAATATGCTAAAATAATATAGATAATAAAGGAATTATATGAAAAAAGCAGTCATTCTCGTCGGCGGGAAGCAATATCTGGCCGGTGAAAAAGAGACCCTACGGGTGGACCTCCTCCCGGAAGGCACCAAAGAGCTCGAACTTGACGCTTTACTCGTAATCGACGGCGACAACACCACCGTCGGCACTCCTACGGTAAAGGGCGTAAAAGTTTCAGCGAAAGTAATCACGCCCGAAGTCAAAGGCGACAAAATCCGCGTTATCCGCTACAAAGCGAAAAAGCGCGTCCACAAAGAAACTGGTCATCGCCAGAAATATTCCGAAATTGAAATCACCAAAATCGGATAAACTAACTAAAAATAAGCTCGTCAAAGAGCTTATTTTTATGGTATAATAGTTTTAATATGGCGAAGGTAATTTGTGTGACTAATCAAAAAGGCGGCGTGGGCAAAACCACTACGGCGGTCAATTTGTCATACTATTTAGCAAAAGATAAACACAAAACTCTGCTGGTCGATTTCGACCCCCAAGGCAACGCCACTTCTGGCCTCGGCGTCGACAAGTCCGACAGAAAAGCTCTCGGTGCCACTATGACCGAAGTTATTCTTGGCGCCGCCGAATTAAAAGACGCTGTCCGTCCGACTAAGTATAAGCATTTCGACCTCGCTCCCGCTACCCCCGAACTCGCCAATGCCGAAGTCGAACTAACTGGTTTGCCTCGCAAATTCGTCCGCCTGCGCGACGCGCTCCGCACGCTCGACGATAAGTACGAATACATTATTATCGATTCGCCCCCGTCGCTCAGCCTCCTCACCGT
Organism: bacterium; assembly: GCA_963623485.1. Lineage (GTDB taxonomy): Bacteria > Patescibacteriota > Saccharimonadia > Saccharimonadales > Saccharimonadaceae > Nanosyncoccus. The sequence goes on from CAVFLV010000017.1 coordinate 33,366, forward strand.
CAACGGCATGATCGCTTCAAACTTCCTACTTCTGCCAGTCCAAACCGAATTCTACGCTCTAGAGGGCGTCGCACAACTTCTCGAGAGCATGAAACTAGTCATGAAACAAGCTAACCCTAACTTAAAACTTCTCGGCGTTCTCGCCACCATGTACGACAAACGCACCAGCCTCTCCGCCCAAGTTTACGCCGAAATCGAAAAATATTTCAAAAAACTGGCCTTTAGAACGACCATTCCGCGCAACGTGCGCGTCGCCGAGGCCCCGTCGCACGGTGTGCCGGTCGGTGTTTACGATAAATTTAGCAAAGGCGCCAAAGCCTATAAAGAATTTGCCAAAGAAGTGGAGGAACGCACCAAATGAAAGGTTTAGGAAGAGGTTTTGAAAGTTTAATCCCGACGGAGTTAATCGACGACGAGTTCGATCCCACCGCCGCCGAGGATAAAAAAGAAAGTCAGTTAAAGGAGATAAAACTCTCCGAAGTTTTTCGCGACGAGGATCAGCCTCGTCGAGAATTCAGCGAAGAAGCCTTGAATGCTTTGGCCGCCTCGATTAAAGAACACGGTGTACTACAGCCTATCGTCGTCACCAAAGAAGAAGGGAAGTACAAAATCGTCGCCGGCGAACGTCGTTGGCGCGCCTCAAAAATTGCCGGTCTCGATAAAATCCCCGCCATCGTCCGCACTCTCGATTCCCAAAATCGCCTCGAACTCTCCATTATCGAAAACGCTCAGCGCGAAGATCTAAACGCTATCGAACTCGCCACCGCCTACGCAAAACTCGCCGGTCAGTTTAATCTCTCCACCAAAGACATCGCCACCCGCGTCGGCAAATCCGAAGCTTCCATCCAAGGCACCATGCGCCTCTTAAACCTCCCCGACGAAGTCAAAAAAATCATGGTCAAAGAAAAATTATCCGAAGGTGTGATGCGTCCCTTGGTTTCCCGTGACGAACAAACCATCAAAAAAGTTCTCCCCAAAATCATCGCCGAAGGTTGGACCGCTCGCAAAGTCGAACGCTACTTTACCGAAACCAAGAAAAAATCCAGCTCCGCCGCCATCAAGCGCGCCGAATACATTAAAGTAGAAAACAACCTGTCCGAAAAATACTCTGCCACTGCTAAAATTTCTGGCCGCAGCCTCACTTTTAAATGTCGTTCCGAAGCAGAACTAAAAGCCCTTATCGAAAAACTCAAATAATCTAACCCGCCGTCGCTTCTAATTTTGTCAATTTCAAAATCAACCAAAAATCACCAAACTCATCTCCGCGCTGGCTCTAGGACAGCCTAAAACGTCCGAATCTTATCAAACGGGAACAACCTCATCACCACCGGTCCCACCACTCGGCAATACGGAATCGTCCCTAATCCATTTCGCGAATCCCACGAATTCGAGCCTTCACGGTTATCGCCCGAAACGAACAACTCGCCCTCCGGCACCACTGTGTCTACTTCGCCCGAAGTATATTCTTTCGGCCCGTCCGTCTCCGAAGTTCGCCACTCACCGTCATAAATAAACCCGTCCGGATGTTCATCATTATAAATTGTCATCACCCCGTCTTTCACGACCACCCGCTCGCCAGGGAATGCCACCACCCGCTTAATAATATACCGGTCGTTCACGTTTGACGGCGCGTTACACGTCATCGGATTTTCCACCCCGAGCGCCTTGTATTCCGCCACTTTTTCTTTATCTTCATTCAAAAGCACGATAATCTGCCCCCGTTCTGGCACATATTCCTGCCCCAAAAAATGCGCCCACGACACCGCCGCCCGATTCACCACAATCCGGTCATCCCCGTGCAAAGTATTCTCCATCGAACTCCCCACCACATTATACGACTGATAAATATAAGTGTTAAGAAACAACGTCCCTAGCACAATCAGCAAAATAAACGACCCCAAACTGCACAAATCTTTCACTAGCGGGTGTTTCTGAAAAAAAGTTGGTTGCATAACAACTATTATAACACCAAATTTTAACTTATTTTAAACAATCTGCTATAATATAAAGATATGGCAGATTATATTCTAGCAAGAAAATCGCGCAATATCATGAGTACCATGGTTCACGTTTTCTTAAACCTTTTACTCGGTATCGGTTCGGTTCTAGTCACAGTTCTCTCCGGCAGCCCTCTGATAGGTCTGATTCTAGTTTTTGCCTCCAAATGGCGAGTTTTCGCCGTCCGGCCTCGCTATCTTTGGCTTAATATCAAGTCCAACCTCGTCGATATGATTGTCGGCATCAGCGTCGTTCTGCTCACCTACTACACTGGCGCCACTTTTCTCCCAGTCGACTTTCTCTTGATGATTTTCTATTCCGTCTGGCTCATCGTGATTAAACCACTTTCGTCCGAACTCGCCACTCTCGTCCAGTCGCTCATCGCCGTTTTTCTCGGCATCTCCGCCTCGGTAATCATGACAGCCTCGCTCGAGCCTATCGTCCTAGTTTTGCTCGCTTTTCTCATCGGCTACTCCGCCTCCCGCCACGTTCTCTCTCAAACCAACGACAACGACTACACTTTGACCACGCTGGTCTGCGGTCTCGTCTTCGCCGAAATCGCTTGGCTCTGTTTTTCATGGTCTATCATTTATACTTTTGGCAACACCGGCATCCGCATCCCCCAACTTGCTCTCATTCTCACTATTTTTGCCTTTGTCTATAATTATACTCGCCAAGCTATCGTCAAATACCAAGCCGACTTCCGTTTCAAACACATTCTCGGCCCCGTCATTTTCGGCGCCGTCCTCATTGCGATTATTGTCCTATTTTTTAGTAACCCAATATTTAACATTTAAGGAGGTAAAATGAAAGAAGAACCAGCGCTAGATGCGCCAACAACTAACGATATTAAGGCCGGGCCCCTCGAGTCAGCGCCAGAAACCAACGAACCAAAAACCAAGCTCAAGCCCGAACCGGTCAAGCCCGAGCCAGAGGCTAAAAAGCCGGCACAACCCGAACCAAAAGTTGCCCTGCATCCCGAACTGCGCTCCAACACTAACAAAGCCGCTGTCGCTATGTCTTTAATTGCGCTCGTCTGTGGCTGCGGCGGACTAGCTCTCGGTTGGCTCGGCTACGAAAAAGCTTCCACACCGCTCACTTTTCTTAGTTCCAGCACCGACGGCAATTCTGCCAATTTCGTCGAAGGCTCCATTGCCGACGTCGCCGAAAAAGTCTCCAAATCCGTCGTTTCTATAGTCACTTCAACCAAAACCACCGACTTTTTCGGTCAAAGTTACAGCTCCGCCGCCGCCGGTACCGGTATTATCGTCACCGCGGATGGCTATATCCTGACTAACAAACACGTCATCAGCGGCGCCAGCGCAGTCACGGTGGTTCTAGACGACGGCACAACTTACGAAAACGTCAAAATTGTCGCGACCGACCCGTTAAATGACGTCGCTTTCCTTAAAGTCGAGAACGTTTCCGATCTCACCGCCGCCACGCTCGGCGATTCCAAAACTATCGCCGTCGGTCAACAAGTTATCGCTATCGGTAACGCCCTCGGCGAATATCAAAACACCGTCACCTCCGGCATCGTCTCTGGCACCGGTCGCTCAGTCGTCGCGTCCGACGGCAGCGGCACCACCACCGAATCCTTGTCCGACATGATCCAAACCGACGCCGCCATCAACTCCGGTAACTCTGGCGGACCACTAGTCAACGCCGCCGGCGAAGTCATTGGTATCAACACCGCCACCTCGACCTCTGCCGAAAACATGGGCTTTGCTATTCCGATTTCTAGCGTCAAAGGCATGCTCGCGCAACTCACCGAAACCGGCTCCGCCAAACGCACCTACCTCGGCGTCTATGTCGTCGAAATCACCGCTGCTATCGCAAAAAGCTACAACCTGCCAGTCAGCGAAGGTGCCTACATCTACAGTTCCTCGAACTATTCCGCCATCGTCTCTGGCGGGCCCGCCGCAAAAGCAGGCCTCAAAGACAAAGATATCGTCACCAAAGTCAACGGTGTTTCTGTCGGCGCCGCCGGCTCGCTCACGAACTTAATCGGTGAATACAAACCTGGCGACACAGTCCAACTCACGGTTATCCGCGACGGCAAAGAAATCGCCATCAACGTCACCCTCGAAGGCTATTCCAACTAAGCCCCGAACACCAACCCAAACCCCCGCACTTCTAGCAGGGAATAACCATATTCGCGAGCATAATTCACAATCCGTTCATGCTGACACGGGTCGGCCTCTAGTACCAAAAACGGAACTTTCCGCGCCTCCGCTTGCTGAACTAATTTTTTAATCAGTTTAAGCCCCCCGTCTTCCGCATACAGCGCCAGCCTCGGCTCTTTAGAGAGTGCTTTTTTATCAATCCACCCCCAATTCTCGTCCACATACGGCAAATTCGCCACCACCACCTCAAACTCGCCCTGCACCCCAGCCATCAAATCCGACTTTAAAAACTTCACTTCCGCTCCGAGCCTCTTTGCGTTCTCCCGCGCAACATCTAAAGCCTCGTCCGAAATATCGCAAGCCGTGATTTTCGCCTCTAGTAGCTCCAGCGCCAAAGAAACCGCAATGCACCCCGAACCCGTTCCCACCTCTAGAATTCGGTATTTTTTCGGCAATTTTGGACGCGCTGGAATAACGCCGGGCAGATATGCCTTCCCAGCCAAATTCAGCACCGCATCTACTAACATTTCCGTCTCCGGGCGGGGAATTAACACGTCAGGCGTAATCAAAAACTCCCGTCCATAAAAATTGACCGGATTAACTTTTGAGTTCTCGCTCATGCTTTTTCAGCTCTAGAATAATATCCTCAATATCACCATCCATCACCGCCGGAATATTCGATCGCGAATAATGAATTCTGTGGTCCGTCACTCGGTCTTGCGGAAAATTATAAGTGCGAATTTTCTCACTCCGGTCACCCGTCCCAATCAGCGACTTTCTCGCTTCACTCGCATTTTTAATCTCTTCCGCCTTTTTCTTTTCCAAAAGTCGCGCCCGCAAAATATTCATCGCCTTAATTCGGTTCTGCTGCTGCGAACGTTCGTCCTGCATCGCCACCACAATCCCAGTCGGCAAATGCGTAATCCTTACCGCCGAGTCGGTCGTATTCACTCCTTGCCCCCCATGCCCGCCGGACCGATAAATATCAATCCGTAAATCCTCAGACTTAATCTCGAGGTCCTCTTCTGAAGCCTCCGGCAACACCGCCACCGTCGCGGTCGAGGTATGAATTCGCCCCTGCGACTCGGTCACCGGCACGCGTTGCACACGATGCACTCCGCCCTCAAACTTCAACTGCCCGTAAGCGTCCTCCCCGGACACCTTAAAAATCACCTCTTTCATCCCGCCCGCTTCGTTTTCGTTCTGCGACATTAACTCAACTTTTAGCCCATGCCCCTCGGCATATTTCGTATACATCCGATACAACTCCCCCGCGAACAGGGAAGCTTCATCACCTCCCGCCCCCGCCCGAATTTCCATAATCGCCGGTTTGTCGTCCTCGGGGTCGCGCGGAATTAGTAATTCCTCGAGTTGCGCCTCAGCTTCGGCGATTTCAGTTTTTAATCTCGCCACGTCCTCGCGCGCCAACTCTCCCAGCTCCGCATCATTCACCAGACTTTCCGCCTCTGTTAAATTCTCCGAAAATTGAACAATTTTTTTATTCAACTCCAGAATTTCTCTTAAAATCCCCGCCCGTTTCGACTTCGCCGCAAAATCCTTCGCCGCGTACGCGTCCGGTTTTGCCAAAAAATCTTCAATCTCCCCGAGTTCCTCTTCAAATTTTTTCAAATCCATGCTATAATTATATCATACTTATGGGGATTTAGCTCAGCTGGCTAGAGCGTACGATTCACATTCGTAAGGTCACAGGTTCGAGCCCTGTAATCCCCACCATAAGTCCAGCCCTAACGGGCCTTTTTTCTACCTAAAAATTCTTTTTATCTACCTCGACCCGTCTTAATTCTAATCGCTAAACTTTCGCTCAAAAATCGTCCAAAAATCCCACCAAAAACCACTTGCTTTTCCATATTTAGTGTCGTATACTAGATATTAGACACTAAATATAGCGTTTGGTCGCTATAGCACCTACAAAACAATACAACAAGAAAACATTGAAGGAGGTATCAAATGTTTAAGCGTATCGTCAAACGTGACGGCAAAATCGTCAAATTCGACCCCGAAAAAATCACCGAGGCTATCACCAAAGCCGGCCTAGCTACGGGTGAGTTCAAAGCTGACCGTGCCAAAGCCCTGACCGAAAAGGTCCTAAAGCGCGCCGAAGAAAAAATCACCGCTCGCACCCCGAACGTCGAGCAAATCCAAGACATCGTCGAAGAAGTCTTAATGGAATCCAGTTTCAAAAAGACCGCGCGTTCCTACATTCGCTACCGCCAAGAGCGTTCCCGCGTGCGCGACGCTAAATCCGACCTCATGATGGTCTATCGCACCATTTCTCACGCTGACGCCTCCGAAGATTCCGACGTTAAGCGCTCCAACGCCAACGTCGACGGCGACTCCGCAATGGGGAAGATGCTCCAATTCGGCGCCGAAGGTTCCAAAGTCTTCGCAAAAACTCTACTTTTGCGCCCTGATATCGCCGCCGCGCACGAAAACGGCGACATTCATATCCACGACCTCGACTTTTACGCTACTGGCACACTGACTTGTTGCCAGTCTGACCCATTCGTCTTGTTTGAAAACGGCGGTTTTAACACCGGTCACGGGCATCTGCGTACCCCGAACTCCATCGGCTCCTACGCCGCTCTCGCCGCCATCCTTCTTCAAGCCAACCAAAACGAGCAACACGGCGGTCAGTCTATCCCAAACTTCGACTACGCCATGGCGCCGGGCGTCAACAAATCCTTCCGTAAAGCCCTAAAACGCAATCTCGAAAAATACAACGAATTCGCCGACAAAAGCCTCAAACTCGAAGTCAAAGACACTTACGAATTCGGCGACGACCAAAAACTCGAAAAAGCCAAATGGCCGAAAAAAGTCATCGAAGTTTCGAACGCCGACGTCGAACGCGAAACTCTCCAAGCCATGGAAGGTTTCATCCATAACTTAAACACTATGCACTCCCGTGCTGGCGCCCAAGTTCCGTTCACCAGTATCAACTTCGGTACCGACACTACTCCTGCCGGCCGACTAGTCTCTAAATACCTGCTCCAAGCCACCGAAAACGGCCTCGGTAAAGGCGAAACTCCGATTTTCCCAATCAGCATTTTCAAAGTCAAATCCGGTATCAACTACGACCCCGGCGACCCAAACTACGACCTCTTCCAAAAATCCATGGAGGTCTCCGCCAAGCGCCTGTTCCCGAATTTCTGCTTCGTCGACGCCCCCTATAACTTAAAATATTACAAAAAAGGCGACTACCGTACCGAAATCGCGACCATGGGCTGCCGCACTCGCGTCTTTGCCAGCATTTTCCCCGAATCCGACGGCATCGTCACCGGTCGTGGCAACCTATCCTTCACCACAGTGAACTTAGTTCGCATCGGTATTAACCACGGCATCTGCACCGGCGAGCGCAAAGAAGCCGACTGGGATGGTTTCTACAAAGAACTCGACGAAAAAATGGACTTAGTCAAAGACGAGCTCTTGGAGCGCTTCGAATTCCAAGCCAACCAACACGTCCGCAACTTCCCATTTCTCATGGGCCAGGGCAACTGGTTCGGTTCCGAAAAACTAAAACCCGGCGACACCTTGCGCGATGTCATTAAACACGGCACCCTAAGTATCGGCTTTATCGGCCTCGCCGAAACGCTCGTTGCCATGACCGGCAAACATCACGGCGAAGACGAAGACGCGCGCGAACTCGGGCTCGACATTATCACCCACATGCGCGAAAAATGCGACAGTTATTCCAAAAAGTACAAATTAAACTTCTCGCTTCTCGCCACTCCGGCCGAAGGTATCGCTGGTCGCTTTACCAAAATCGATCGCAAAGAATACGGCACAATTAAAGGCGTCACCGACCGTGATTTCTACACTAATTCCTTCCACGTGCCGGTTTACTACCCAATTTCCGCGTTCGACAAAATCGATATCGAGGCCCCGTATCACAACCTTTGCAACGCTGGTCATATTACCTATATCGAACTCGACGGCGACCCGTCGCAAAACATCGCCGCTTTCGAATCAGTGATTCGTAAAATGCACGACTCTGGTATCGGATACGGTTCGGTCAACCACCCTGTCGATCGCGATCCAGTTTGTGGGTTCTCCGGCGTGATTACTGGCGACCGTTGTCCGCATTGTGGTCGGCTCGAAGGCGACCTGCCGTTCGAAAAAGTTAAACTTTGCACCAAAGGGGAATAAATGTCCGCCAAGTTCGACCTAGATCAATACTTGCTCGACAATCTTCCGAAACAACTCGAGGTTCCGGACGGCTACATCCGCCTGTCCGGTCCCCTCGAACACGATAATATTGTCAACGGCGACGGTCTCCGCGCGATTATCTGGACTCAAGGTTGCCCCAATCACTGCAAAGGCTGCCAAAATCCCGAAACCTGGAATTATAACGCCGGGTTTCTTATCGAAATCGACGAAATTAAACAACGTCTTGCCGAATTCAAGGGCCAAAACGGTCTTACATTCTGCGGCGGCGAGCCTTTCGTCCAAGCCAAAGCCTGCAAAGAACTCGCCGACTGGGCACGCCAAGAACTCGGTTGGGACGTTTGGAGCTTTACCGGCTTCAAACACGAACTCATCCAAAAACACGGCGGTGCCCCTTGGGAATTCCTAAAATCCCTTGACGCGCTCATCGATGGACCGTTCATCCTCGAACAGCGCGACTTATCCCTGCGTTTTCGTGGCTCCAAAAACCAACGCCTGCTCCACCTAGAACCCGGCACCGGCAAAATCCTTTCGAGCGAATGATGCAAATCGGTGTTATAATAAATATATGACCCCGAAAACTCAAAAACCAAAAGATTCTAAGCGCGTTCAACGTGCGGTTGAGGTCGCCACGAAGGCTCATGAAGGACAATTTCGTAAAACTGGCGAACCCTACATTATTCATCCGCTCGCAGTTAAAAAAATCCTCGAAGAGTGGGGCATGGACGAGGACACGATCATCGCCGGCGTGCTTCATGACGTAGTCGAGGACACCGACGTTACTCTCGACGACATTAAAAAAGAATTCGGCGAGTCAGTTGCCTTTTTGGTTGATGGCGTGACCAAAATTTCCACCGCCCGCGACGGCATGCGCGATATCGACACTTACCTTCCAACCACGAAAGACAATTTTCTGCGCCTAATGATTGCGCTCGGCGACGACATTCGCGTTTTGATTATCAAACTCGCCGACCGGCTTCATAATCTGCGCACCCTGTCCGCTCTTCCGCCCGACAAACAAAAGAAAATCGCCAAAGAATCGCTCGAAGTTTTTGCGCCTCTTGCCGACCGACTCAACATGGGGCTTCTGCGCGTCGAAATGTCCGACCTTGCTTTCAAATACGTCGATCCACGTCGGTTCGAAAAACTCGCAGATTTAATCAAAAAATACAACAAATCCGCCGAAAAATCGCTCGCCAAAGTTACCGACGAAGTTTCCGCGGCGCTCAAAAAAGAAAAAATCAAGTTCAATCTCTCCGGCCGGGTCAAATCCGTCTATTCACTCCATAAAAAACTCGCCAAACACAATCAAAACATGGGCGAAGTTTATGACTTGACGGCTCTGCGCGTTGTGGTTGATGACATTACGACTTGTTATCTTGTACTTGGCATCATTCACTCACTTTACACTCCGATGGACGGCCGGATTAAAGATTACATTGCCATACCTAAGCAAAACGGCTATCAATCTTTGCACACGACCGTCATCACCAAGGACAAGCATATCATTGAATTCCAAATCCGGACCAAAGAGATGCACGAATACGCCGAACGCGGGCTGGCGGCGAGCTTCTATTATAATGAACAAAAACTCACCGAAAATTACAAACAGGGCAAAATCGAACATCTCCCGACCAATCTGCTTTGGATTACTGAACTCCAAATGACCGCCGCGAAACTACGCGAAGGGAAGAAAGTCGACCTCAAAAAACTAAAATTAAATCTTTTCGCAGACAAAATTTTCGTCTACACCCCCAAAGGCGATATTATCGACCTGCCTAAAGGCGCCTTGCCGCTCGACTTCGCCTATCGGCTTCATTCCGAAATCGGCGACCACGTAGTCGGCGTAAAAATCAACGGCAAGATGTCCAACTTGAACAAAAAATTAGAACACGGCGACGTCGTGGAAATCCTCACCTCTAAA
>CAVFLV010000018.1:0-496 GCA_963623485.1 bacterium
CCGCTCAAGCATCGCTCGTAAGAAAAACTGTTTATTTTTCTGATTTTTCATTGCTTGCGCTTCAAAATAAACCGCCAAACCCTCTAAAATCATCCCGTCAAACAGATTTTTCATTTCCTCCTCGTTTTTTTGCCAACGGGAAGCGTGACACAGCTCGTGGCAAACAACTTCATAAACAAAATCTTCATCGACATGACCAGCGACAAGGCTTACCAAGATAAAATTGCCAGTATATGTTCGTCCTCCAAGATAGTCCTCCGGAATCAAAAAATCCGGTAACTCTGGTGTTATAATAAGGTCAACATTTTCAGATATCGCTAATTTTGGAACAGCATATTCCTCCGCCCGCCGAACTCCACTTTGAATTTTTTTGTGTTCTTCATCAGAAAATATCCCTTGAGCGTCTGCAATATGTAAATTAATCTTCATACTTACTATTGTAGCATACATGATTTTTTTGAAGAGGTTTTAATTTAGTGTCTTAGAGTACCTATTG
>CAVFLV010000018.1:506-10566 GCA_963623485.1 bacterium
CTATTGAAAAAAAATAAAAATAAAAAAAAAAAAAAAAGAGGTTTATCCTCGTTCTTTTACAAATAGTCTACAGAAAGGAAGTGGTTTATCATGAAAGTTGATTTTTTTCCTATTTTGGTGGTTCCAGCAGTACCTTACGATGGTGGTATAAGATTCTTACATCGTAACGAACAAATTGACATTGAACCAGCAGTATCTGACGAAGTATGGAAAATTATAGGATTTTGCAACGGGCGTAATAATCTTGAAGAGATTTCAAAGTTAGCCGCATTGTCATTGGATGATGTATCTGAAATTATTCAAGAATTAATTGAGCTTGAGCTGGTCATTGATTCTAGAGAACAGTTTATTCATTTTCATAGAATTTGCAACTATCCTACGACATTTTCTCGTTATTTAACACAAGACGAGGTGCGAGCATACACGATTAGTCCAAGAAAAGCGGTAAAAGAAGGTAGGGTTCTTCAGTTCAAAAAAGACGAAAACACCTTTTTCTCAAAAGTTTTAAGAAAAAGACGCTCTTGCCGTAGTTTCTCGGACAAATTACTTACTTTGGATCAAATTGGCAGTATTTGCCACTATGCTTATTGTATTGACGAACATGTAGTTCCTAGTGGCGGCGCGCTTTATCCATTGAAAATATATGTGACCATCGAAAAAGCTCAAGGGGGTATCAAAGCTGGCTATTACGAATATGACGCAGAAAAAGACGTGTTAATTTTATTTAACGAAAAAGTGGACGAAGAACAATTAAAATATTGTTTCAATCAAGAAAGAATGCCCTTTGGCTCTTCTGTCCAAATTATCATAGCCGCGGATCTCCGAAGGCAAACATTTAAGTATGCGAATCGTGGTTACATGCTTACTCAGGTTGAAATTGGGCATGTCGCCGAGAACATCAACCTTTATTGTGCCGAGAATGGCATCGGTGCTTGTGAAATGGGCGGCATACAGGATGAACCTTTAAAGAATGAATTAGAACTCGATGAAGATGTTTGGCCGTTTATTGCAATTCCGATCGGTTATTGTGCTGAGACTGAAACGCATTCTATTGACGAGATTCGTTATGTCGAAGAAATGACCGGTGAGAAAAAACCAGTAAAAGAATTTTGGGCAAGAACTTTTGATAATGACGGATCATTTTTTGGCGCGGTGGCTACTTATAAGGATGGCTTTGGAGATACTCAGTTTGCGGGAGCGACTAGCGCATCTTATGCTAAAGCGTTTTTTAAAGCCACGATTGAAGGCTATGAACGTTGGGTCTCTAGCAAGGTTCGCATCGATTATCATGGAAAAGCCGATGATTTGGAAAATTGGGCTGACCCTCGTCTTTTAGCACCTCTTACAACAGAGCAAGCTAAAAAATGTAGAGTTAAAACATTTTTTGAATCCCTAGAAATTGATTGGACTATCGGCAAAAAGTATAACGGGGAAGAAATTTTTGTTCCTTCCGATCTAGTTTATTATGGACAAAAGCCTAGTAAAAACCGGATATACGTTGGTAATTCGTCTGGCGTGGCGGCTTACACGAATTTTGAAGAAGCTCAAAAACGAGCAATTACAGAATTAATTGAGCGCGATGCTATTATGCAAAATTGGTACACCCGGAAAGCGCCGAATATAATTAATAAAACGTTTTTACCAATCCATGTCCAAAAACGTATTGAACACTGGTCTAATCAAGATCGCAAAATGTTAGTGCTCGAAATGACTTCGGATTATGGTTGGGTCTTTGAGACGATCATCATCTCAAAGCAACATCCATGTTTCGTGAGTGGTGCCGCCGCGACTATTGTAGAGGAAGACATACCAAAAGCTATCATAAAATCAGTTCAGGAGGCCGAGTATAGTTTACTATTGGAATTAGATAATCCAGATTATTCAGAAATAGAACCGTCTTCGGTATTTTCTCCAGTAGAACATGGTAAAGTTTATCACCTCTGGCGTCATGCAAAAACACTGTCTTGGCTTTGGAGCAATACATCGGTTGGTGGTTTTACTGTTCATCAATCACTGTCCACGGATGAGCTCATCTCGAAATTAGAAGCCATAACAATCGATCTATCGGAAGTTAAGTCTGATTTAAAAGTCGTCCGAGTACTTAGTCCAAAACTCGTTCCTATTAATTTTGGATTTAATTCGGCGCATTATACGCATCTTGCGTTAAAAGGGAAGATTCATTCTGACAGCTTGAATATGCCACACTATTTTGCGTAGACTTAAAAGCGCGAATCTACGATTCGCGCTTTTTTTACGCATGATGATACTTCCCACCCCGCGCAATCTCCTGCGCCCGATAAATCTGCTCCGTCACCATCACTCGACACAATTGATGCGGGAACACCAACTTCGAAAAACTCCAGACAAAATCCGCCTTTTCGCGCACCGCATCCGAAAACCCATATGCCCCACCAATCAAAATCACAACATCCTTGCCATCCAAAAACGCCCTTTCTAAACAGAGGGAATATTCATCTGATGATATATTTTTACCACGCTCATCACAACAAATCACAAACTCAGAACTCGCCTCAAACGGCCAGTCCGCCAAAAACTCCGTGAGCTTCTCCTCGGTCATAAACCGCCACGAAACCTCAAACGGCTTCCTCAGGCGCTTTTCATACTCCGAAACCGCCTCAATCACCCACCCCGCATTTTTCTTCCCCCCAGCAATAATCTGTATCATGCAATATATTATAACACTCCCAAATAAAAAATGCCCACTTGAGGCGATAATAAAAAACTGGCTAGGCCGGCAGGATTCGCACCGAAGGTCCGAATCCCCAGCTAATTAATGCCCACTTGAGGCGATAATAAAAAACTGGCTAGGCCGGCAGGATTCGAACCTGCGAATGACGGGACCAAAACCCGTTGCCTTACCACTTGGCGACGGCCTAACGCATTTCAATTTTACCACGAAACCCAAAAATCGTAAACCCCACCCTGCAAATTGCCGTATAAAACCCTCCCCGCAAACACAATATAAGCCCCACCCCGCAAACCGCTTGCGTTTTCTCATAAACTGTGCTATAATAGAACCATGCCTACCAAAAAGCGAAAATCCACACGTAGAACCGCAAAACGGACCAAAAAAGAAGCCCCCGTCGAGCACGAGCTCCCGGGCGGTTTTTGGCGCCAAATTTTCGCGGTCATCTTACTCGCTCTCGCGCTTTTTTTCGTCATCACTTGGTTCGGTCAGGGCGGCACAATCACTAACAACATCCACCAATTCATCTTAACCGGTCTCGGCTTTGCCACCTATTTCATCCCGCCACTTCTCGTCTATCTCGCCGTCAAAATCTTCCGCGCCCCCGACAACCGCGTCGCCGTCCCAGTCTACTTTTCCAGCCTCCTCATCATCATCTGGCTCTCCGGCATCGCCGCCATCTGGCACAACGGTGGCGTCATCGGCAACGGCCTCAACTCGCTCATGCTAAACGTCCTCAGCCCCACCGCCGTCATTTTCATTTACCTCATTCTCATTTTTATCACCGCCTTATTCATGCTTCAACTTTCTCCGCTAACTCTATTCAAAGGCGCTAAAAATCTCAAAAATCACGAAAAAATCGCCAAAACCGTCACCAACGACGAGGCAAAGCCAAATCGCAAATTCGGTCAGCTCGAAATCAAAGTCAATTCCGGCTCCGGCGTTCTCGATACTGAGCCTAAAAAACTCACCAAATCCAAAAAACCCACCGCCGACAAACCCGAACTCATCAAAGAGCCTTCCGCTCTTACAGCTGCCACCGACCCGAATTGGAAACTCCCGTCGTTCGACTTACTCACCAAAAAACAATCCCCAGCTGACGCCGGCAACATCCAACAAAACGCCTTCATCATTAAAAACACTTTCGCCGAATTCGGCATTGACGTCGAAATGGAAGGTGCCAACGTCGGTCCGCGCGTCACGCAGTATACCTTAAAAGCCCCTGGTGGCGTCAACTTAGCCAAAATTGCCGCCCGCGACAAAGAGCTCGCCTACAAACTTTCCGCCACCACCGTCCGTATCGAGGCTCCAATCCCTGGCACCCAACTCATCGGTGTCGAGGTCCCGAACGTTCGCTCCGAATCCGTCTCGCTGCGAGGCGTTATCGAAACCCCCGAATGGAAAAAGAATTCAGGTCCGCTCACTTTTGTCGTGGGTAAAGACATTTCCGGCAAACCCATCGTTGCCGACCTCGCCGACATGCGCCACCTCCTCATCGCTGGTACCACTGGTTCAGGTAAATCCGTCATGACTAACACCCTTATCATGTCGCTCCTCTATCGCAACGCCCCCTCCGACATGCGCATGATTATTGTCGACCCGAAAAAGGTCGAAATGCGCGCCTATAACGACATTCCTCACCTCTTAACCCCAATCATCACCAGTACCGAAAAAGCCCTTTCCGCCATGAAATGGGCGGCCGGCGAAATGGATCGGCGCTATGATTTAATGGCCGACGAAGGCGTTAAAACCATTTCCGACTACAACAAGAAAATGTCCAAAAAACCAACCACAACCGGCTCCTCCATTAACGAAACCGCCGACAAGTCCGACCAACCCGCCGACAAAATGCCTTACATTGTTATTGTTATCGACGAAATGTCCGACCTCATGATGCAAGCCTCGAAAGAACTCGAACCCCTCATCGTCCGTATCGCCCAGCTCGGTCGTGCCGCCGGCATGCACCTCGTCCTCGCAACCCAAAAACCAATCGTCAAAGTCATCACCGGTCTCATCAAAAGTAACATCCCGTCCCGTATCGCTTTCCGCGTCTTAACTTCCATGGATTCGCGTGTCATTCTCGACCTTTCCGGCGCTGAAAAACTCCTCGGCAAAGGCGACATGCTCCTCTCGACCGAAGGCACCGGCAACGGTCCCGAACGTATTCAGGGTGCCTGGACCCCTGACGAAGATATCGATAAGGTCACCGATTTTCTCCGCGCCCAGCGTCCGCCCGAATACAATGACGAAGTCGTTTCTCAAGCCGTCGCATTAAAAGGTGGCGCAGCGTCCGACGACCTCGGCGGATTCGGCCGTTCTTTCGACCCGAATGACCCGCTCGTCCGGAAAGCCGTCGAACTCTCTATCGCTGGCGGCAAATTCTCAACCGGCATGCTCCAAACCCGTCTCTCTAAAGGTCACGGTTGGGTCTCCGGCCTCGGCTTCTGGCTCGAAGATATCGGCGTCGTCGGCCCCACACGCGGCACCAAACCTCGCGACCTCCTCATTTCTTCCATGGAAGAATTTGACGAGCACGCCCAGTAGGTGCTATAATAAAACATATGCAGAATGATGGGAGTTCTTCGCGCTTCAAGGATTTTTTCAGCAAGCGCTGGGTAAAAGCCGTTTTTGTGGTTGACACTCTGGCGCTTATTACCGTCATCGCCGTTATAATCTGGAACACGACCAGAACAACGGTCGTCACTTTTTCGGTTGCGCCTATCGACGCTAAAATTACTTTGAACGGCCAAGGCGACTATCAAAACGGCACCTACAAAGTTCACCCCGGCAATTACACCGTCGCAATCTCTCGCGACGGCTTCGAAACAAAAACTTTCAATCTAGAATTAAAATCTAGCGACGTCGCCGCTCTCACAACATTTTTAACCGGAGCAGAAAACAACCTAGATTTTTACGAACTAAAAAACAACTACGCCTCCTTTCAAAAACTCTCCGAAATCGCCTCCACCGCCAACAACAAAACCACCGACCACGACACCTCCGCAGAGGATTTTATCGCCAAAATCCAACAACTCCAAAATTTTTATTCTACAAATCTCCCGTTCGAGTATTCCGAATATGGCAATTCCGAAGATGGTCGCACGACACTAAAATACGGTATTACTGTGCGCACCTCAAACGAAGATACTTGTCAGAAATTTCTCTGCATTAAAGCAGTCGGCAAAAACGTCGACCAAGCTTTTATTAGCCAACTCTTAACCGAGCGCGGGTTTAATTTGGAGGATTATGAAGTTCACTATCAACTCTACTAAGCTTATTAATGCCGCGAAAACAGCTAGCGGACGCACCGGGCTCACCACCAAAACTAGGCTCATCACCAAAACCACCAAGACCTCCTTGTGCGTTTTAACGCTTTCGATCGTCGCCCTAGCAATAGTTTTTGCCACCCAAACAATCTTAAACACCTCCACCGCCAGCGCCAAAAGAGCCTTAAGCGATAGCGAAACCAGGATCTTCGCCCAAAACAACCTTATCGGCTGGGACCCCGGTGAATGTTCCGAAAGCAGTAACTCATCCGGCATCTGTGGCGACACACCAAAAGAAAAATACTGGTCCTACCTTCGTCAAACTTTCGACGAAGTCCACACCGCCGCCATCATCGGCAATATCGACAACGAAGGTGGTTACGGCCCGACGCGGTGGGAAATCGGTCTAGTGGTCGATACTGACGGTGGCAATTTTATCGGCAAATATACCGATTGGAACAATCTTTATAATTGTCAACCCTGCAATGTCGGCGTAGGCTCAGTCGGCATCACTTGGAACTTGGGCAATTATCTTCAATATGTCGAAAAAAACGTTCCAGAAGCTTTTCCGTATTTTAAAGATTCTAGCTATTCTTTGCCCGGCGACCAAGCTCTCGAAAAAATCGGTAGCGCTACTTTTGATAAACTCGTCGAAGCCGAAATGGGTTGGATGATTCAGGAAGCGACCGACAATGGCATCATTGACGATTTTAATGCCATCACCGACGTCAGGGAAGCAGCGAAATATTGGGCGGAAAATTACGAACGCTGTGAAGGTTGTCTAGCTTCACAGGGCATGACTACGACCAAACAGAGTCGCATGGACGACGCCGAATATGAGTACGAAGCACTCAAAGATTTCGTTTGCACAAATACCACTAGTAATACCTACACCTCTACTGCATATACTCTTTCCGACGGAGAATTATACGGCATGCTTCATATGGCAAAAAATGAACAAGACTCAGTCAAGGGCATTAAATTCGAACTCTCGTTTATCGCCAACAAAGCCGACCAAGCCGGCCGTAGCGACATTGTAAATTATGCCAAAACCAGCTCTTTGTTTACATCTAGCGCTCTAGCCAGCTATAAAGAATCTCGTGGCAGCCTCTCCGACGCCGAAGTCCAGGCCGGCCGCGAAGTTTTAATTAACGGCAACCGTTCCATCCCGTCCCAAATCACCGAGCATATCTGTATTGGCGACATCGATTGGCTCGAACTCAACGGCATAAAATACAATGCAGCGAATGCAGGTAATTGTAGCGGTACAGGACTCGAAAACAATTCTTATTTCATTTCTGGCGCGACCAAAATACATACCGTTTCCGGCTCAACCTTTATTTTCTATTCCTTCCCCAAATCCGGCGACATCACTTCTGGAGACGCATTCGGATATTTGGAAAGTAATCCGCCAAGCTCCGCTTCCAGTTCTGCCAGTAGCACTTCGTCCAATTCCGAAAGTTCAGCAACGACTTCGACAACCGTCTCAGGCAGCAACGTTACTTGGATCGGAGACTCGTATTCCACCGGCGCGCAAAGTATCATCGAAGAAAAACTCCCCGGCATTTCTTTTGGTGGGACCGCCAACACGGCATCCTCTACTATTCAAGGTTGTAAATTTGTCAGCATCGACACTTCGTGTAATGCTAATCCCACTAACCCTTCGGGTCTAAAAGTCTTAAAAGAAGTCATTGAAAACGGCACCCTCGAAGAATATCTCGTCTTCGCTCTCGGTACCAATGGTGAATGGACAGACAACGACGTCTCCGAGTTTTCATCTCTCTTAAAAGACAAAGATGTAAAAGTCGTTCTAGTTACCTCTAAGACTCCAAATAACGATTATTCTGCCAACAACGCCCGTCTCGAACAACTCGTTAACGACAACGATAATTATTATCTTGCCGACTGGACCACCGTTTATAATGAGAAATATTTTGACGGCGATTCCGAAAAAATCCACCCCGTTTCAAACGGTGGGTACGAAGCGTGGGTGAAGCTTATTGTTGACACACTAAATGGAGTAGGGAACGATTGTACTTCCTACAAAGACAAATACCCACAATATTATCAAGGCGATTACGAAAATAGCGATCACGCCAACAGCACTCATGATTGGACCTCGGATTCTTATGCGGGTGAAAACGTAGCCGGTGCTGGCTGCGGTCCAACGTCAATGGCTATGCTCGCTACTGTTGCCACCGGCAAAGATATTTATCCATACGACATCATCGAAGCAACTATAGCAGGGGGGAACTATGTCTATAATGCTGGTCTCAAATTGGATTTATACGTCGGCAAAAAATATGGCTTTGAAGTTATTGAGGTAGGATTCAAAAAAACAGGGAACGATGCCTATAATAAAGTCAAAGAGTATTTACAAAATGGATATATGATTCACGCTTTTGGAAGTAACTGCCATGAGGGTTTTGCGACCGTCAGATCGAACGGGTCATGCACAACCGGCCATGCTATAGGAATTTTTAGCATAGACTCAAACGACAGGGTCCAGGTTGCCAATTCCGGATACATGGGAAATAACGAGACGGCTCTCCAAAATATAATTGATGCTATGTTGGACCACGGCGCTGAGGCTTTTATGGCCATCAAAGGCTCCGGCAACAAAACAACTTGCGATAATAATTATTGCTCGACGAGTAGTAGTAGCGTCTCGAGCAGCGGCATCACGGCAGAACAAGCTCAAAAAATCGCCCATTATTATAACACAAAATATGAGCCCCAAGGCTGTTGCGGTCTCAAAAACTGCGTCGAGTTTTCTATATTCTTCGTTGATAAATTAACTACCAAGGACGCTTCTGCAATCGCTTGGCCTAACGGTGATCTAGTCGCAGGAACTTTAATTTCCCATGGGCTAGCTACCGGCGGCACCGAGCCAAAGGCTTGGGCAGTCTTTTCAAAAACCGACGGCCAACACACCGGTGTAGTCGTAGGTGTAAACGGCGACGGAACGTACATCACGATTGAAGCAGCCTACCCGGAATGGGGCGACGGATATACGGATGGCAACGGTAACGGCAAAGTTTTCGCCAACAAGACATTTAATGACGGGATCTATAAATTTGCCTATTTTGCAAACGCTCTAGATAGTGCCAAGATAAATGAAATTTTAAACAACTAGGAGAAGCATGGAAAATTACAACCAAGAACAGTCAAAACCCCGTGTCAAACTGTCTACGCTCATCTTCCTAGGCATCCAAATTATATTAATTATCCTGGCTATTCTATCCATTTCAAAGTTTTCCAGTACTGATAAAATCGAAAATGCCCCTGGTCAAGACCTGTCTGCCAAAATCATCAACGCTACCGACGCCATACCAGCGGATTATTCGGGCTGGACCGAAATAATCGAGTGGGCGCTTTTAGGTGCCATATCAGAGAACATAGAGAGCGACACCGTTTCTAGAAGCCAAGCTTCCGCCTATTTTCGCGACGGCTCAATCAAAACTCAGCGTTTCGAAACACGCAAAACTAATTATGTCAGAGCAATTGTTGACATCCCGGAGCTCGAGCAATCTTACGAAATCTTTTTAGAATATCCGGACAACAAAGAGGCCATTAACGCCGTCGAATACAGCGAATCAAATGTCGCCAAACCCTATTCCATCCTCTGCCTCGACGACAATTCCGAAAAAATCTATCTCGACTTCGATTGTCACGAGTCTTCCGCATACAATACGCGGCAAAATATACTCTCGAATACATTGAACTATTTCCGGTTCGATAATTTTTCCGCCTATCTAAACACAAAAGGACCAGGCACAATCATCATTTATGTTCCAGCAATTTACAAAAATGACGAAACAATGAAAACCAAATGCATAGAAGAAGTTAAGTCCACCATAGAATCTCTCGGCATTTCGTCGGATTTATTCACTTACTACGTTGACGCCGTCGCCAATGTCGACACGCATTACGAGGACCAACCTACAGATTTAATCGGGCGATAATTATGGAACTGTATATTTTTAAACATAAGTGTTATAATAAACATATGATACAGAAAAATCCGCATCGGGGGGGGGGTGTGACATTAAACAGAATTATAACAGCTGATTTTATTAAGACGCCT
>CAVFLV010000019.1:0-11963 GCA_963623485.1 bacterium
AATGTCTGCACGGCTCCGCCAGTTCCCGAATAATTTAGTTTATTCCGGCTACTGGGGCTCCAGCTCGGCCTACAGTCGCGGCTCGTACGGGCGCTATTGGTCCGCTACGGCGTACAATAGCAGCAGCGCGTACAATTTGTACTTCAGCAGTACGAGCGTCTACCCGGGGACGTTCAACCGCAATAAGTACAACGGGTACTCCGTGCGCTGTGTAGCCGGTTCCTAGTGCCCCTTGTTTGTTGTTTTCCGTTTCGCGTGTTCCTTTCCGGGAGTAAGCTTTTCGGAACCGCCGGCTCAAAGGTTGCGGAGCATCGCGAAGCAGCCTAAGAGCCGGCGGGGCGCGAAAAAAATATAAGAAATGTAATCAAAGGAGATAAAATGCCAAAAAAGATAGTAAAAGTGGATATGCAACAAGTATTGTTCGAGGCTGAGGGGAAAGATGAGAACCTCGACCACATAAAGACTGAAGACGATTCTAAAAAGCACTACTATGAGGTAAAGGGGGCGGTAATCGTGCTTGAGGAAAAGAATAATGACAGGGTGTATCTTTTTCCGTCGTCGACAGGGGCGAAAGGTGAATGGTATAGAGTTGGCGGTCATTCGGTGCTATTCTATAAATATTTTCTGGGTCCGAGAATGGGGCGAAGGGACATACGGATTCGGAAAGATACGGACACGAGAATGGTGTTCCGGCATGGGGTGGCGTCGGTACATAATGGCGATAGGTTCATGCGCTCGGTAGAAAAGGTGGGATATGAAGTTAGGGAGAATCGGTTGGGGGTGATTGTGGTTGAACTTGGAAAAACGTTTACGGCGGCAGAAATTAAAAATATGGGCGAGACGGCGAGAAGTGAGCTGGAACAGGTACAATTGATGCTAACGCCGGCGAAGAGCATGCCAGGGTTGTATGCTAAAATGCGAGGGCTGGCGAGAGCGCTGACGCCGAAGGTGAAACAGCTGCATCCGGCATATCGGGAAACGCTGGGTGATAAGATGCTCGATGCGACGGCGGAATTGTTTGTAACTTATTTTCGGGTGGCAAACGGCGTTCAAGACGAGAGTGCTGGTGGGAAAGAGCTGATGATGGGGGTGAATAGGTTGGCGGGGCTTTTAGCGATGGTTGATGAGATAGAACTGTTCGACCCGGTGACGCGGACGAGATTTGGCGAGTGGATAATAGAAATAAAAGAAGAGGTAGAAAAGTTATGCAGAAACGATTAAACCCGAAGCCGGAGCATTTTGAATGGCTAAGCTCGTTTGAGAATAAATTGCAAGCGAAACTATATTTGGCATACTTAGAGGCGCGAATGGGCGGGAAGCGAAAAACGGTGGATGAGCATAATTTTGAGCTGAACGCCGATCATAATTTAAGAGCGCTAAGAAAACAAATTATGGACCGGTCTTATCGGCCGGGGCGAAGTCGGGCGCATATTATTACTAATCCCGTAGACAGGGAGATTTTTGCGGCGAGTTTTCCGGATAGGGTGATTCATCATTTTTTGTATGACCATGTTTATGAGTGGTGGGATAAACATTTTATTGAAGACTCGTATTCGTGTCGGTTGGGGAAGGGGACGAAATACGGGATTGAACGACTGGATTATCATATACGGTCGGCGTCGCAAAATTATAAGAAGAAGGTGTGGGTTTTAAAATTAGATATTCAGGGATATTTTATGAGTTTGCCACGGAAAAAGTTGTATGAACGGGCGATATGGGGGCTGGACCAGCAGTTCGAAGGTAAGAAAACGCAACTATATTGGTTGCTGCGGTTTTTGTGGAGAGTGATTATTATGGACGACCCGACAAAGGGTGCGGTGAAGGTAGGAGATTTAAAAGCTTGGCTGAGGATCCCGGCGAGTAAAAGTTTGTTTTGTCAAAAGCCGGGGATTGGAATTGTGATCGGAAATTTGACGTCGCAACTGCTGTCTAATATTTATTTGGATTTGTTGGATCGGTTTGTGAAATTTAAGTTGGGGTATGAACATTATGGGCGGTATGTGGACGATTTTTTTATTGTGGTGACGGAAGAACAACTGCCGCAACTAAGGAAAGACGTACTCGCGATTGAGGCGTATTTAAAAACTTTGGGGCTGACTTTGCATCCGAAAAAGCGGTTTTTGCAGGAATCGTCTAAGGGCGTGCCGTTTCTAGGCGCGATTGTGTATCGTAATCATATTTTGCCCGGGCGGAGGGTGTTTAAAAATGCGAAAAAGGCGTTTCGAGAAGTGGAGATGGGGCTAAGGGACTTAAATACGGTGGTGTCGTATATGGGGCATGTGAAATATATGAAAAATGTGGAATTTTTAAAACTGTGTTTTGAAGCGGTGGGGTAGGAATATAGTCATTAGATTTTTGGACTTTTTAGTTTTTTTGAGTTTTTGGGTTTTGTTTTTTTGTTTTTTGAACTTTCGGTTTTTGGTGGGGCAATTATGATTCTTGTCTTAAGAGCTTTCTCCCGGAAAGGAACACGCGAAACGGAAAACAACAAACAAGGGGCACTAGGAACCGGCTACACAGCGCACGGAGTTTCCGTTGTACTTATTGTTGTTGTTCGTCCCCGGGTTGACGTTCGTACTGTTGAAGTTCAAATTGTACGCGTTGTTGCTATTGTTCGCCGTAGCGGACCAATAGTTCCCGTTCGAGCCGCGATTGTTGGCCGAGCTGGAGTTCCAGTTGCCGGAATAAACTAAAAAGTAGTTAGTAAGAAACAGTTTGTAATTTTCGGCGCCCTTGGGCGGAGAAAATTTGCCGAATTTACGGCTGTGTACTTCATATAAGGAGTATGTTTCTAAGCTTTTCATAAGGCAAAATTAATGAGCAGGCAATGATAAGCAATCATTTAGTATGCTAATTGAGAATTGCCCCATTTAATTATATCATTTTGGGAGTTTTTGTGATGGTGTTTTTGGCCTTAGGATTTGCGGGTTGCGGAAGTTGGGAAAATGGGGTATAATTGAGGGTAATGAGCGGTAAGAAAGATGACATTTTGAGCGCAAAAGACTTGGATATTATTGACGAACCGGAGACGGGGGATTTGGAGAACGAGGAAGAGCTGACGAATGAGGAGTTGGCGATTACGGCGGAGAATGTGGATGCGTTTGCGGATGATTCGGTGAGATTGTATCTGAGGGAAATCGGGAAAATCCCGCTACTTTCTGCTGAGGAAGAAGCGGACCTTGCGGCGCGGATTGTGAAGGGCGATAAAAAAGCCAAGGACAAAATGGTGGAATCGAATATGCGCCTAGTGGTGTCGATTGCGAAGCGATATGGCGGGCGGGGGCTGGACTTTTTGGATTTGATTCAAGAGGGGAATACGGGTCTGCTCCGGGCGGTGGATAAGTTCGACCCGGAGAAGGGTTTTAAGTTTTCGACTTATGCGACGTGGTGGGTCAGACAGGCGATTACGCGGGCGATTGCGGACCAGGCGCGGACGATTCGGATTCCGGTGCATATGGTGGAAACGATTAATAAAGTTTTGCGAACGACGCGAAAGTTGACGTCGGAGCTTAATCGCGAACCGACCAATGATGAAATCGCGAAGGCACTTGATATGGAGCCGGACAAAATTGACTATGTGATGAAAATCAAACAGGACATCGCGTCGCTCGACGCGTCGGTGGGGCGGGACGGTGATGATGAGGATTCGGTGCTGGGGGATTTTGTGGAGGACGAGGAGCGGGATTCGCCGGAAGAATCTGCTGCGAATCAGATTTTGAAAGAACAACTTTCTGAGATTATTTCGACTTTGACCGACCGAGAGCAGAAAATTATTCGGTTGAGGTTTGGAATTGGGGGCGGACGGCCGCACACTTTGGAAGAAGTGGGGAATGAGTTTGATGTAACGCGGGAACGCATCCGCCAAATTGAGGCGAAGGCGCTGTCGAAACTGCGCAAGAATAAAGATACTAAAAAGTTGCATGAGTATTTAAAATAATTAAGGAAAACGGATGAAAAAAAGTTCGAAAGTTTTGACGATGGCTGTGGTGGGTGTGATGCTGGTGATGGGCTTTGTGATGAATTTTGTGATGTCGGTGCCGGTGATGGCGGCCGATTGCAATGGAACTGCGACGGCGATTATTGGTGACGGTTGTGTGGAGGACGACGGCAATGGCGGCGGGGTGACGTATATTTTGAAGTTGGTGGTGGATATTATGACGATGGGGGTCGGAATTTTGGGGACGCTCGGGATTGTGGTGGTGGGGGTGCAGTATTTGACGGCGGGTGGCGACGAAGGAAAAACGCGCAAGGCGAAGCAGCGGATTTTGGAAATTGTGATTGGGATGGCGCTATTTGTGGCGCTGGCGGCGATTATTAGGTTTTTGAATATAGAGGCATAGAGGATTAGTCGTCTATGCGAAAACTGCTGATAGTTTATAACCCAAGGTCATCGCGGGCGGCGGAGGTGGAAAAGGAAGTATTGGCGCCGGCGCGGGAACTCGCGGGGATGATGGTGGGGAAATACGAAGTGGAGCGGACGGACGTAGATAAAAATGCGGCGAAGCTGGCGAAGCTGCTCGAAGACGGGGATTTGGTGCTCGCGGCAGGGGGAGATGCGACGGCGACGATTGCGGCGAATGGAATTTTGTTGTCTGGTCGGGATGCGAGTCTTGCGGTGTTGCCGTATGGGAATTTTAATGACCTGGCGCGGACTTTGAAAACGAAAAGTTTTGAACAGGTGTTTGAGGAATTAAAACGGGCGGGGGGCGAAAATGTAAAATCCAGAGATGATAAGATGAAGGGGGCGAAGTTGAAAGACGAAAAAACCAAAAACGTAGAGTTAGAGAACATGACGAAAAAGTTGTATCCGCTAGAAATTATTGTGGATGGGAAGTTTTTTCGGTATGCGACTTGCTATACAACGATTGGGATGACGGCGGAGGCGGTGGAAATTTATGATCGGCCGGAAGTGCGCAAAAAATTAAAAAAGAATTTTGGGCGGAAGGTCGGGTCGTATGTAAGCCTCGCGAGTTGGTATTTTAAAAATCGGCACCGAAAACAGTTTTTGCCGAAGTTTTCGTTGAACGGAAAGTTGCAGGATGAGCGGATTTCGGATTATGCGGCGGTGAATGGGCGGAGCATGGCGCGAGTGATGAAAGGTGGGGAAGATTATTTGAAGCCGAAGACTTTTCGGAGCGAGACGGATCGATTGACGAACTTTTGGCGGTTGTTTCGGTTGATGTTTTTAAGTATTTTTGTGCGAGTGCCGGGGGCGGAAACTAAGGGCGACGTGTTGGAATTTGTGGAGCCGGCGACGGTGGAAATTCAGGCGGAGGGGGAATATCGGGTGTTTCGGAATGTGAAAAAAATTGAAATTAGAAAGGCGGAGAAATGGCTGAAGGTGGTGCAGAATTAGAAAAAATCATTAAATATATGAAGGCGCATTGGCCGTCTAAAGTGAAGCCGGAATGGCAGGTTGGCGCGAATGAATATCCGGCGATTTTGGAAAAAGTGCTGGCGGATTTTACGCTAGCGGCGACAAAAAATCGGCAGCTGATTCGGATTGCGGGGATTTCTGGATCGGGAAAAACGACGCAGATTTTGCCGGCGGTAGAGGCGTATTCGCGAAAAAAAGGATTTGAACCGATTTTGATGGCGGCGCGGAGATTTGTGGAATATCATCCGCATTATGCGGAAATTCGGGAGTGTTATGGCGAGGAAAATGTGCGCAAAATGACAGATGAGTTTGCGACGATTATGCTGTTTTTGACTTTGTCGGCGCTGATTCGTGGGGGGTATGATATTGTGCTAGACGTAACTTTGTTGGATCCGGAAATGGAGGGTATTTTGGCGAAAATGTTGACCCAAGGAAATTATCAGGCACTACTTTTGATGATTGCGGTGTCGCCGGCGGTGACGGAAAAATTTTTGGCGGGACGGGCGTGGCGACATACAAAAGAAACGGAGTTGGAATTTATTCGAGCGACTAAAAAAGCGTTGGAGTTTTATGCGGAAGCGATGCCGGAGATGCGGACGGTGGTTTGGAGTGTGTATGATTTGTTGCCGGTTTATGATGGCGCGGTGAAAAATTGTTTGGCTGTCTTTGAAAAATATTCCGATAATGAAACAATGCCAAAAAAAGATGATGACGAACGAAGAGATGCAAAAATTAAATATCTTACAGTTGATTTAAGTTGATTTCTGGGAAGTTTGTGCGGATGTGTTCGGCGTAGCCGTTGTCGATATTTTGCCAGGCTTTTTTCATGCGGGCGATTTCGGGCTGATCGGAAAATTCGGCGAGGAAGGCGGTTTGGAATTCTTTAGGCGCGGGACGGGAAATGATGCGGGCGACGTCCATGTTCGGGTTGCCGGTGCCGGCAAAACAAAAGTCGATCACGCCGATGACTTTATCGTTTTCGTCGAGCAAAATGTTGCCGAGGTTTAAATCGCCGTGGACGAGATTTTGTTTTTCGGTTTGTTTGATGAAATTATGATCGGCGTCGATATGAGTTTTGTAATGTTTGTAATCGAGTTCTTTTAAAAAGTCCGCGAGGGGGTATTTAACTTTTTCGGGCGCGTCTTTAAGGTCGATGCAGGAGAGTTCTTTGATGAATTTGGCGACGTCGTAAGCTGCGCCTGTGAGAGCGGTGTGAGACAAATGGTAAATGCGGTCGCCGAGGGTGTAGCCTTCGATTTTTTCGTGGACTGAAAAAGGACGCTTCGCAGCGTCGTAGCATAATTTCATTTGTGGCGTGTAAAAACTGGTTTTGCCGTCGACGAAATTGCAAACGGCGGCGTCTTTAACGATCATTTTGGACCAGAATGGGTTGCGCGGAAAGCGGAAAAAATAACTTTTTTCGGTGGTTGTGACTTCGATGACAATATTAGTCCAGCCGGTTAAAATATGTTCGGTGTGTTTAACCTCGCAACCTGTGAGTGTGTCTTTAATAATTTGGTCCAGATTGTCGTGGGTAGTAAAAAACTTAGCCATACCTTATTATATCATGATATACTAGATATATGGAAAATGTGAAAATTTTAGCGGTGGTGGGAATGAGCGGGAGTGGGAAGTCGGTGGTGGTGGATTATTTGACCGCGAAAGGCTATCCGAAAGTTTATTTTGGGGGAATGATTTATAAAGAAATGGAAAAGCGGGGGATTGAGCGGACGGAAGACGGTGAGAGCGAGAAAAAGTTTCGTGAAATGATTCGGGAGACGGAGGGGAAAGATTGGGTGGTGCGACAAGTGATTAGCGAAACGAAGGATTTAATTGCGGCGGGGCAAAAACGGATTATTTTGGACGGCGTGTATTCGTGGACGGAATATCGGACTTTGAAGCACGAGTTTCCGGGATGTTTGACGTTTGTCGCGGTGGTAGTGGATAAAAATTTGCGTTATGCGCGAGTGGCGAAACGGCCGGGGCGAGCGTTTGATGCGAATGCGATTCGTGAGCGCGATCGGTCGGAAATTGAGAATTTGGAAAAAGGCGGGCCGATTGTGGCGGCGGATTATTATGTGCTGAATAATGGTTCGGTAGAGGACGCGACAAAGCGAGTGAATGAGATTTTGAAGGAAATTGAGTTTTGATGAAACGGCTGGTTTTAATTGACGGAAAATCGGTTTTCTATCGGGGGTATTATGCGATGGGGGCGCTAGGGCTGGCGGACGGGACACCGACTGGTGGCGTGTATGGGTTTGCGGCGATTGCGATGGAGATTGTTTCGAAATTAAAACCGACGAAAGTCGTGGTGGCTTGGGATTCTAAAACTTCTGTGAGCCGGCGACGAGAAATTTATCCGGAATATAAGGCTGGGCGGGTGAAGCCGAGGGAGGATTTTTATGCGCAGATTCCGTTACTTAAGGAATTAGTGGCGGCGCTGGGCTGGGCTTTTGTGGAAGTTGAGAATTATGAGGCGGATGATATTATTGGGACGTTGTCGCTCGAGGCGGATAACGAGTTTGGGACGGACGGAAAATGTGCGTGGGAGACGTTGATTATTTCGTCGGACCTTGATATGTTGCAGATTGTGGATGAAAATACGCGGATGCTTCGGATTTTGAAGGGTTTTTCGGAAATTGAAGAGATTGATGTGGCGGAAGTGGAAGCAAAATATAAAATTCGTAAGTCGCAGTTTTTGGATTTTAAGGCGCTGAAGGGGGATTCGTCGGATAATATTCCAGGGGTGCCGGGGATTGGTGAGAAAACGGCGGCGGAACTTTTGGGCAAGTTTGGTGATTTGGATGGGATTTATCGAAATTTGGCCAAAATTGCGTCGGCGAGGACGCGGGAAAAATTGGTAGCGGGTCGAGACGAGGCGTTTATGTCGCGAGAACTTGCGCGGATTATGTTTGATGCGCCGGTGGAACTTAGTAAAATCCCGGATTTTGAGTTTGATGCGGAGCGAGCGGTGGCGGGGCTGAAGAAATTGGAGTTTAATTCGTTGATTCGGAAGTTTAAGTTGGAAGATGACGGCGGCGTGAATGAGGGGCGGCGAGAAAGTGGTAAGGATGTAGATGAGAATGGGGAAAAAAGTGGCGAGAATGTGGGTGAGATTTGGCGAGGAAGTGTTGGCGGTGAGGAAAATGCGGATGAGGGGAGTGGAACGGATGAGCCGGCGGATGATTTGCCGGATGATTTGATTTTGAGTTGGGATGTGAAGGCTTTGATGCATGCAGACGCGGAAAAAGCGGCGGAGATTTTGGCGGGGAAAAAGTTTTGGGATTTGGATCAGGCGGAGTTTTTGCTGAATCCGTTGAAGCGGGAGCAAAAAACGCTGTTTGACGTGGCGGACGAAAAAGAAAAATATGCTGAGCAACGACAAGAATTTAAGAAACTGCCAAAATTGTATCGAGTGTTCACGGAGCTAGATTTGCCGCTAATGCCAGTGTTATATAAAATGGAAAAGAAGGGGATGTTGATTGACCGGGAGTATTTTGCGAGACTTAAGACGGAATATGCGCAGGAGGTGAAAACGCGGGAGCGGGAAATTTGGGACTTGGCGGGGCGAGAGTTTAACATTAATTCCCCGGTGCAGCTGGCGGAAGTGCTGTTTGTGGATTTAAGGATGCCGACGAAAGGGATTAAGAAAACGCAACGGGGCTATTCGACGGGCGCGAAAGAACTGGAAAAGTTGATGGAGCAGCACGCGATAGTGCCGAAAATTAAAGAATATCGCGAGGCGACGAAACTGCTCACGACTTATATTGTGCCGATGGCGGATTGGGCGGACGCGGAAGGGCGAATTCACACGACGTTTACGCAAAATGTGACGGCGACGGGGCGACTGAGTTCGAAAGACCCGAATTTGCAAAATATTCCGGTGCGAACCGAGGAGGGTAAGCGAATCCGGACGGGGTTTGTGGCGCCGAAAGGGAAGGTGCTAGTGTCGGCGGATTATTCGCAGTTTGAGTTGAGACTTGCGGCGGTGCTGGCTGGCGATGAAAAATTGATTGCGGATTTTAATGCGGGGATTGATATTCACACCAAGACGGCGGCGGAGGCGTTTAATATCCCGTTTGAGAAAGTGACGAAAGAGCAACGGCGGGCGGCGAAGGTGATAAATTTTGGGATTTTGTATGGCATGAGCGTGAATGGTCTTGCGGCGGCGGCGAAAATGTCGTTTTTCGAGGCAAAACAATTTATTGAAAATTATTTTAGACTGCGGGCGCCGATAAAAATGTATCTTGAAAAGATTTTGCGGCAGGCGCGAGAAGAAGGGTTTGTGGAAACTTATTTTGGGCGACGACGACCGTGTCCGGATGTAAAATCGACGAATTTTGTGATTCGGCAGGCGGCGGAGCGGGCGGCGATGAATATGCCGATTCAGGGGACGGAAGCGGATTTGATGAAGCTGGCGATGATTGCTGCGGGTCGGAAATTGCCGAATGGGGCGGAGCTTATAATGCAAGTGCATGATTCGTTGATTGTGGAATGTGATGAGGGGCTCGCTGCGGAAGTGGCGGAAATTTTGCGTCAAGAAATGGAATCTGTCGCACCGGAGCTTAAAATTAAACTTGCGGTGGAAGTAACTATTGGCGAAAATTGGGGAAAATTGTAAGGAAAAGCTGAAAAATACTTCTTCGGAACGCTCCAGGAAAGTCAAAAAAACGTTTCTGAGGAGCATATTTGGCGACGGGCCAAATACGGAGCGACCGAGCCCCGTGACGACGGGAGCGAGGGAGCGTTCCGAAGAAACGTTTTTTGACTTTTAATGTTGTAATGTTATCGATTGTAGGCGAGGTTTTGTTCCATGGCCTGGGTTTCGAGCATGACTAGGCGAGTTGCGTCGTCGACGGCGGAATTGACAGAATGTTTGACGCGAGCGGATTCCTCGGCTTTTTTGGCGTCGTTCCAACGGTCCAACGTACCGACGAGGTAGCCGGTGATGCGGCGCAGACGTTCGAATTTGCCTTCGTCAAAATGTTCGGCGTGGGCATTGAAGTATTCCTCGGCGGATTTTTGGTCGGCTTTTTTCGCGATGAGCTGAGTGCCGGCCTCGACGAGACACGAAACGTGCAAGACGTCATAATTTTTGAAATCGGCGAGCGCTTCTTCGGCGTCCTTTTCGGAAATTTTAGCGTATTTTTTGAGCGAGTCGGTGAAACGCTTTAGATCGAAATTTTCGGCGTCGTCTTGGCTTCTGTAAATGATTTTTTGCATGTTATTCCTTTCGGTTTCATGAATTATAAGTATTACCTATTTTGATTATAGACGCTATATGTGGGGGTGTCAAGCCCAAAAATACGCTATATGTAGCGTTTTGTTGTGGAAAACTTTTGGGAAAGGGGAAAGTGTGGTAAAATGGGAATATGCCAGAATTGCCGGAAGTGGAGACGGTGCGAAGGGATTATTTGGATTTGTTTGCCAAAATTTATAATCGCGCGGGAAAAAGTTGTGTGAATTGTGGTGAGACGATTTTAAAAACTAAAGTAAATGGGAGAGGGACGCATTATTGTCCGAGGTGTCAAAAATGATAAGCGTGTTTTATGGGGAAAATCGGGTGGCGGCGATGGAGGAAATTCGAAAAATTTTGGGGGCGGATTACGAGTCGTTAGAAGGGGAAAATTTGGAAATCAATGATTTGCCGAATTTGTGTTTGGGGCAGTCGTTGTTTGCGGAAAAACGGAGAATTTTAATTCGTGACGGGTTGAAAAAAGCGGAAATTGCGGGAGAAATAGCAAAATATTTGAATTCGCCGCATGAGATTATTTTTCTGGAAACGAAAGTGGACAAGCGGGCAGGGTGGTATAAGGAGTTAAAAGACGCGGTGGAGTTTCGGGAGTTTGTGATGTCGGTAGACGCGAACGCGAAAAAAGTGTTTGATATTTATAATGTGGCGAAACGGGACGGGGCGCGAGCGGCGGCGATGTATCGGGAAATTGAGGAGACGACGGCGCCGATGGCGCTAGTTGGGCTTTTGGCGGGGCAGGCGATTCGGGATTACGTGGCACGGCCAGGGACAAAAGAAAAGAGAGTCCTTCGAGAACTCTCTAAACTAGACATGGACTTAAAAGGCGAGTCTACTTTGTCGCCTTCTTTGCTGGTGCAGTCTTTTTTGCTGCAGTTGTCTTCGCTGTAGCTTTTTTGACGGTTTCGACTTTTTCGGAAACGGCTTTGGCGGCCTTTTTCTCGATAGCCTCGAGTTTGAGACCGGCTTCTTTAGCGAATTTGTGCAAGCTGGCTTTGCGCCGAGCAGCGGTGTTTTTCTTGAGGAGGTTCTTTTTGACGGCTTTGTCGAGTTCGGACTGAGCCTTGCTAAGAGCCTGGACCGTAGGGTTGGCTTTGAAAGCCTTAACGGCGGTCTTAATATCTTTCTTGATTTCTTTATTATGCTCGGTGCGCTTTAGCGCTTGTCGGGCAGCCTTTTTGGCAGATTTGATAATCGGCATTTTCTTCCTATATAGATTAAAAATTAATGACTTTTAGCTATTATACCCCTTTTTCTTAAAAAAGTAAAGAGGTAAATACTGCACAAACTCAAATAGATCGTGGACACTCCAACCTTTGATAAAATAGTTATAAA
>CAVFLV010000020.1:0-4783 GCA_963623485.1 bacterium
TTGGTTTTAAACACGCGATTGCGCCGCAAAATATTCGTGATGATTTTGTGATACCGGCGAAAGATTTGAGAGAAACACTCATACGATATGTCAGATAACAACTAAATGATAGTTTTGGGACACGCTCAAGGGCGCTCGCCCAAGCTTACGGTCCCAAAACTACCATTTAGTTGTATAATAATAATATGAAGATTTTAGGGATCGATCCGGGGATTGGGATTTGTGGGTTTGGGCTGATTGAAACGACGGGGCGAGCGGGGGCGCGGGCGCTAGATTTTGGGGCGGTGACGACGGAAGTTGGGGCGCCGCTGCCGGCGAGACTTTTGGAATTGTATAATTCCCTTGCGGAAGTTTTTGAACAAACTAAGCCAGAAGTGGTGGCGGTGGAAAAATTGTTTTTTTCTAAAAATATTACGACGGGGATTGCGGTGGCGGAGGCGCGAGGGATCGTGCTACTTACGGCGGAGCAACGGGGCGTGCCGGTTTATGAATATACGCCAAATGAAATTAAAAAGAGTTTGACGGGATATGGCGCGGCGACAAAAACGCAAATTCAGGAAATGGTGCGGCTGCATCTTGGGTTGGAGAAAAAGCCGAAACCGGATGATGCGGCGGATGCGTTGGCGGTGGCGATTACGTGTAGTTTTTTGTATTGGCAGGGAACGAATGGTGAATATAAGTTTTCGAACAAGGCGTGATATAATAGAAATATGATTGCGCATTTGAAGGGAAAAGTGGAGGAAAAATACGGGAATTTTTTGGTGCTAGATGTGAATGGAGTGGGGTACGAGGTCGCGGTGGCAAAGTCGGATTTTGAGGGGGCGAGATTAAACGAGGAGCGGAAGTTTTATACTTATCATCAGGTGCGGGAAAATGCGGAGGAGCTATATGGATTCTCGAGTCTCGCGGCGAAGAAGATTTTTGAACTGTTGATTTCGGTGCAGGGGATTGGGCCGAAGGCGGCGATTGCGATTTTATCGCTCGCGGAGGCGGAAGAGGTGCGGAATGCGATCGCGAATGCGGACGCGAGCTTTATCGCGAAGGCGTCGGGGGTGGGGAAAAAGTCGGCGGAGCGAGTGATTGTGGATCTGCGTGATAAGGTTGGGATTCCGTCGCGGTATGGAGCGGCGGAGGGAAGTTCGGAGTTGGACTTTTCGGCGACGGCGGGGCAGGACGAGGCACTCGAAGCGCTGATTGCGCTGGGTTTCCCTTTGAAAGAAGCCACGGCGGCGCTCGCGGAAGTTTCGCGGGACTTGCCGGTTGAGGAGCGGGTGAGGTTGGCGCTGAAGGGGTAAACTATTTTGTCAGCTTGAATTAAAAATGACAGCGAGAACTAAAAAATATGATATAATGTTAGTTATGAAGCTGAGAGAATCTTGTATTCTGTATTTTTCGCATGTATATTTAAGTTTTTTTCGTTTGTTTTATGTTTTATTTAAACTTTTTCCAACGCAGACAAATAAAATTTTGTTTTTGAGCCGTCAAACTGATGTCCCGTCGATTGATTTTAGAATGTTGCAAAAAGAGTTATTAAAACAAAATGCGGAACTTAAAATAAAAACGATGACAAAACGAATTAGAAAAACCCCGCAAGAAATTTTTTTCAAAAATACTCCGCAAATGTTTCGGCAAATGTATCATTTAGCGACAGCAAAAGTTTGCGTGATTGATGGGTATAATATTGTGGTTAGCACTTTGAACCATAAAAAATCACTTCGAGTTGTACAGGTTTGGCATTCACTGGGTGCGATTAAAAAATTCGGTAAAGCCAGTCCGAAAACGGTTTTCGAACAAAAAATTGCGGAAATTTTTCATATGCACGAAGGATATGATACGATTGTTTGCTCTTCGGATGCAAGCGCGGGATTTTTTGCCGAAGCGTTTGGGTACGAGAAAAAGGCAGTAAAGATTTGCGGATTGCCGCGTATTGATTATCTTCTAGATGTTGCCGGGGGGGGGTATAATAGAAAGAAGATATTTAAAAAATATCCGGAACTAAAAAAGCGTAAAAATATTTTATATGTGCCGACTTTCCGCAACGGTCAATGTGAAAAAATGCGGGAGTTGGTTTGTGCTATTGATCCGAATAAGTTTAATTTGATTGTAAAATTGCATCCGAATACAAAATTGGAGTATCCGAAAAACAAAAATGTTTTTGAATGTCGGGATTTTTCGGTGTTGCAACTTTTTTCGATTGCGGACTATGTAATTACGGATTATTCTGCGGTGTCTTTTGAAGCGGCGGTGTGTAATCTCCCGCTTTATTTTTACACTTATGATTTAGCGCAATATGAGAAAAATCCAGGCTTGAATGTTAATTTAAAACATGAATTTCCGGGATTTGTTTTTGACGACGCAAATGAACTAATGAAGAGAATATCGACAAGAAAATATCCAAAAAACCTAGTAAAAAATTACGCGAAGAAATATATTGCGTACTTGGACACGAAAAATACGGAACGTCTTGCGAAAATTGTTTTGGAGGAGTTAGATTATGCTTAAAGTGAAGATTTTAGATATTGCTAAGAAGCATCATTTCGTGATGGACGGAATTCGCGCTGTGATGTTGGTGAAAAATCGGACAAACTATGCTTTTTGGAAATACCGGACGAAGATAAATCCCAAAATGGTGGTTTTTGATTCTTTTATGGGGCGACAATATTCGGATAGTCCGAAAGCGATTTATGAATATATGCTAAATAAAAAAGAATATGGAGATTATCGGTTTGTTTGGGTGGCGAAAAGGGGCGAGAAAAAACATTTTCCGAAAAATAACCGAACGAAAGTTGTTGAATATAATAGCAATGCATACAAAAAGGTTTATGCTGGGGCGAAATACTGGGTTTCGAATTCGCGCTTGCCGGAATATTTGAGCAAAAAGAAAGGGCAAGTATATATTCAAACGTGGCACGGTACGCCACTCAAGAAATTAGGATTTGATATTGAGGTGAAAGGTGGGAATGCGATGAATACGGTGAAAGATATTCGGCATAAATATGCTTCAGATTCGAGGAGGTACGA
The DNA here is from genome assembly GCA_963623485.1 of bacterium. Classification (GTDB taxonomy): domain Bacteria; phylum Patescibacteriota; class Saccharimonadia; order Saccharimonadales; family Saccharimonadaceae; genus Nanosyncoccus. The sequence continues at coordinate 3,022 of CAVFLV010000020.1, forward strand.
TTATTTGATTTCGCCGTCGGATTTTTGTGCGAGACATTTTGCTTCAATCTTTCATTTAGAAAAGCGGACTGAGATTATCAAGACGCTAGGCTCGCCGCGCTGCGATAAAATAGGAAAAATCGGAAAAGAGGAAATTGAAAAAATCAAAAAAACATTAAACTTGCCAAAAAACAAGAAAATTATTCTATATACTCCGACTTGGCGAGATGACCAACATAAATCTGGGATCGGATATACCTTTGAAAATGAATTAGATTTTGAAAAGATGCGGAAAAAATTTGGCGATAAAATTGTGGTTTTGTTTCGAGCGCATTATTTTATTGCGAATGCTTTTGATTTTGAAAAATATAAAGATTTTGTTTTTGACGTGAGCGATTATCCAGACATTAACGACCTTTATGACATTAGTGATGCGCTAATTACGGACTATTCGAGCGTAATGTTTGATTTTGCGATTTTAAAGCGCCCGATGTTTTTCTATATGTATGATTTAGAAAAATACCAGAATAAGTTGCGCGATTTTTATTTTAGTCTTTCCGAACTTCCTGGACCAATTTCGACCGATATGGACGAGCTGGCGAGAGATATTGGAAAGTATTTAGGGGGTAAAGACGATTTCGGAGTCTTGGAAAAATACGAAAAGTTTAATAAAAAATTTAATGAGCTGAGTGACGGCAAAGCCACTGAGCGGGTGATGAAGGAGTGTTTTGATGAATAAAAAGATAAAATTGTATAAGGCTAGATTGAAGGCTGGCTGGTTGACCCGTTGTAAATATTTGAAAATTCGAGAGCGTTCGATCATTAATGAAAATATAGTGCTGCTAGAAGCTTCGCATGGTTCAGTGATTAATGGCAATATGTTTTATATGGCACGAGAATTTTCTGAACGAGGATTTGATGTTTATATAACTGCTGCTTCTGAAAATCGTAAAAAACGAATTCAAATATTTCTAGAAAATAAAAAAATAGTAGCTACGGTTGTAATTTTACATACTAAAAAGTATTATCAAATTATATCATCGGCAAAATATTTAATAAATGATACAACTTTTTTGCCTTTTTTCATCAAGAAACCTGGGCAGGTCTACTTAAATACATGGCATGGTACACCGTTAAAAGCGCTCGGCAGAAAAAGCAGGAGTGATTGTACCCAAGTTGGAAATATTCAGAAAAATTTTATAGCTGCGGACTTTTTATTGTATCCTAATGAATATATGCGGGATCGAATGCTCGATGATTTTATGGTGAGGAACCTGTCGGATGCCGAAATTGTATTATCGGGATATCCGCGTAATACAGCATTTTTTGACGAAAAAACAAAAGACAAAATAAAAAATGAGCTTGAACTGGAGGAGAAAAAAATCTATGTTTTTATGCCAACATGGAGAGATAGTAAGGTAAAGCAAAACATAAAATCACGGAGTAATTTCTTAAGAGACAGTCTCGATAGACTGGATTGCAAAATGAAAGACGACGAGATTATGTTTGTAAAATTACATTCGATGGAGAAATCGCGTGTGAATTTTGCGGAGCTTGATCATATTTTTCCATTTCCGGAAGAATATGAAACCTATGAATTTTTGAATATTGCCGATGTTTTAATTACGGATTATTCGAGCGTGATGTTTGATTTTGCAGTTACGAGAAAGAAAATTGTCTTATTTTGCTATGATCAAAAAGAATATGAAAGTGAACGTAGTATGTATTTGGATTTAGACGATTTGCCGTTCCCAAAATGCAAAACTGTTAACGCGCTTTATCG
>CAVFLV010000021.1:0-42157 GCA_963623485.1 bacterium
TGCCAGTTCGAGTCTGGCCGGGGGAGCCATTTTTTGTTGTACAAAAGTTCAAAAACGAAAATCGTGCGTGACAATGTAGTAATATATAATAGTTGAAAAAAATAAAAATATCTGTTATAATAGGATAGTAGTTATCAAGCACAACTAGCACATTAATTTGAAAGGGGGAGTGAATATGGAACGCTGTCTAGAAGAGATGGGGGCAAGATATTATAGGTACTTGAAACTTGGAGAGCGTTCAGTTTCGGCAGAAGAGAGGAGGTGGCTCGATAAAATCCTATTAAAGGCTCAACGCGAGCTTATTCTGAAGCCGAAAATAGTTGGAGGCGAGTTCTCCGAGCAGAGTAATGAGCCGGCTAAGACCGCTCAAAGCAGGCTACTGATGGAACTTCACCAACGTTTGGGCGACGAGAGCGACGACGCCATTTTGCTTAGTGTTTTTACACTAATGTGCATATTGGAGCTTGTCGGGGCGGTATTGTTGCCTACGTATACTTGGCGCGCCGGGAACAAAAGCGTCCTGTTTGCCATATTAATGGTTATGACAGGATTGATTGGGGGTTCAATCGTTGCGATGGTTATCGCAATGCCGGTTTGGCAATTTTACGACTTTTATAGAAGACGAAAAATTGCTCGGCTCATCGCAAAAATTGCGACGATTGAACGGCTCTACAATGTAGAGTTGATCAGCTCGGACACGTTCCCGAGTGTCGAGTAATTCGTAATTATCCTCCCAAGTCTATGGTCGCCTTTCGGGGCGGCCATTTACATTTCTGGGGAGTTGTGGGCTAGTGGATTTTTTGGCGGCGAGCGCTAGAGGTTGCTTGGCTAAAAAAATATTAGACGCCGAGAATACCGTTGAATAGCCCGAGCGAGGCGAGAAGCATAATGAGGCCCGCCACGACGACACCGGCGGAGATGGCTAGCACGGCTTTTTTGAAGTCGAGATTTAGGATGCTGGCCGCCAAGGCGCCGGTCCAGGCGCCGGTGCCGGGGAGCGGGATAGCAACGAAGACAAATAATGCCCAGAAAACGCCGCCACGGGTGTTTTTTAATAATTTCTCACCGCCTTTTTGACCTCTTTTGAGGCAAAAATTGCAAAATTTTTGGAAAGTTTTGAATTTGCACCTATTTCCCCATTCGAGAATTTTGCGAGCGAACAGATAGATAAACGGTACTGGGACGATGTTGCCGATGATAGCGACGAGGAGGATGAGCCATTCGGGCAAACCGAGGTTCATGGCGACGGCGACAGGGATAGCACCCCGAAGTTCGATTAAAGGCACCATGGAAATAAGAAAAACGATAAGGATTTTTATAAACATGGTATGATTATATCATGGATAGCGAGCGCAAAATAGACCTTTCGATTATAATTCCGGCTTTTAATGCGGAAAAATATTTGGACAGGTGCCTAAAATCGGTGCTTGGAGCTGTGTCTTTGGCTGGTGGTGGCTCTGAGGGGGCTAGGGAGACTGAGAGTACTGGAGATATCGTGAATACTCGGGGTCTCACGGGCGCTACAAGGGTGGTTTCAGAAATACTGGTCATAGATAACGGTTCGAGGGATAAGACGCTACTCGTGGCAGATAAGTGGCGAAAAGAGGCAGAAGCTCTAAAAAAAGTTGGCGTTAACGTAAAATTAAAGGTTTTTTCGTGTGAAAAAACAGGGGCGAGCGCAGCGCGGAATTTTGGTTTTGCGAAGGCGCGCGGTGAGTTTGTGTGGTTTATTGATGCGGATGATGCGATTACGGAGAAGGCGGTTGTAAAATTGATTGCCGAGGCTCGTGGGGCTAGGCACCAAGTCAAAACAGGGGCGAATGAGGGCGCGGAGCCGAACGCTAGAGCGTATGTAGGCAAAAAAATAGCCCTAGAAGTGGCGGATTTGGTGATGATGGGTGCGGAGCGGATTTATGTCGACGGGCACCGAGATTATCTTTCAGCGGTGCGGACAGATGAGCCGGATTTTAAGAGTAGGTTCGTGCGTTATGGGGCGGGACCGTGGCAATTTTTGATTCGGCGAGCGTGGTGGCAAGAGCACGGTTTTTCTTTTCGTGAGGGGATAATTCACGAAGATATGGAGTTGATTTCTTCCCTGATTTTGTATACTGATCGTTTTGCGAGCGTAGACGAGCCGTTATATCTTTATTATCAAAATGCGGGATCGGTGTTGCATAAGACCGAGTTCAATCTGCATATTTTTGATATTTTTCCTGCGCTGGAGGGACTATATCAGAGATTTGAGCGAGCATCGGCGGTGAATGAATTTCATGATGAGCTGGAATGGTTTTTTATCTGGAACTTATTGATTGATTCGGCGAAAGATTTTGGAACTTTTCGCGAGGGGCGAGTAGGATTTTCGCAGGCACGAAAAATGTTGCAACAATACTTCCCTGAGTGGCGGAAAAACCGATTTTTGGCGAAAAAATCGCTAAAATTGTGTTTACGGGTGAGGCTGAATTATTATCGGTGGCGATAGAATTAATGTTTTTTTGGCGTTTTTCGCCATTTTTTGACGCAAAAATCCTAAAATCAGCGTGTTTCAAGGCGGTAATTTGCAAAAAATTAGTTATTTTTGGCTCGTTCTTCTTTTTCTAGTTCGCGGAAGGCGACTTTGCCGACCTTGGTTTGGGGGAGCTTATCGCGGAATTCATATGCGACAGGAAGAGCGTAAATCGGGACATTGCGTTCGAGTAGGCCGCGGATTTCGCGTTCGACTTTTTTGCTGGCTTTGTAACCGGTTTTAAGGACGACGAATGCCTTCGGGACTTGTCCTTTATAGGGGTGGTCAATGCCGATGACCGTCGAGGTGAGGACGCCTTCATGAGAGTTGATGATAGACTCGAGGTGCGTAGGGTAGATATTGTAGCCACTCGAGATAATAATGCGCTTGAGGCGTTGAGCGAAGTAAATCAAACCGTCGTCGCCGAGATAGCCAATATCACCGGTGTGGAGCCAGAGCTTGCCGTCTTCGTGAACACGGAGAGCCTGAGCGGTCTCGGCATCATCGCCGAGGTAGCCCATCATTACTAGCGGGCCGGAGATACAAATTTCTCCGCTTTCGCCAACCGGAAGTTCTTTGAAGGTGTCGTTTTTGACGATTTTGAAGTCTGTACCAGGGAGAGGTGCGCCGATAATGCCGTCCTTGAATGAATTTTCTGGGGACAAACAGACCGCACCAGAACCTTCGGTGAGACCATAACCGACGCGGATTTTAGCGCTAGAACCGTGTTCGGACAGAAATTCGTTGACTTTGTCGCGCAGAGTCTGAGTCAGAGCGTCGCCACCGCAAATGACTGCCGTAACAGAGGAGAGGTCGCTTGGTTTTAATTTGGTGTTGATTAGCGCCTCGAATAGTGTCGGGACGCCAACGATGAAATTGGGCTCATTTTTCTTGATGATTTCGGCAAATTGTTTGTGTGAAAAGGCCGGGATCAAAATACAGCCCATACCTCGGCAAAGAGGCGTGTGAATACAGACGCCGAGGCCGAAGCAATGGAACAGCGGCAAAATTGATAAGACGGTCGCGCCAGGGGTGATTTGGCGGATGACGGTGCCGTCGCAAAGGGATTCGGCATTAATATTGAGGTTGGATAGCATGACGGCTTTTGGTGCGCCAGTGGTGCCGCCAGAGTACATGATTACTGCTGGGTCTGCGCCACCACGTTCTTCGTGATAATTTCCCTGATAGAAAAAGCTGTTGGCGATAAAATCTTCCCAGAGGACGACTCGGCTGTCGTTTGATGGCAGGCGCACTTTTTTGACGTGAACTGCGGAATAGAGCTTTTTCTTGAGAAAACCAAGCCCGTCCGAGGGGCGAACTACGATGATTCGCTCTAGTTGAGCAACGTCGCGGAGTTTGTAGATTTTGTCAAAAACGGCGTCGATAACCAATACATATTTGGAGTCGGCGATTTTGATGTAGTATTCGAGTTCTTTTTCGGAAGATAGCGGATGCACCATGTTACAGATAGCACCGACCATATTAACAGCATAAACCATGGTGATGCCCTCTGGGGTGTTGGGCATACAAATCGTTACGCGGTCGCCCTCTTTGACGCCGTAATTTTTGAGGGCGCGGGCGGTTTTTTCGATTTTTTTGACGAAGTTTTTATAGGTCACTTTGTGGCCATAATAGACATAGGCGGTGTTATCGGGCCATTTTTCAGCCGATTGCATCACCATATCCACCATCGAACAATCCGGAAACTCTAATTGTGTAGGCAAACCTTCACTCTCGTAATATTCGTACCACGGTTTTTCAGGGGTAGTTTTCTTTTTCATAAGCTTAATTATACCATAAAAATAGCCCCGAAGGGCTATTTTTCGTATTATTTGGTGATAGAGAGGGAGATTTTGCGTCCTTCTTTATCGATATCTAACACCTTGAAGTTCTTACGCTCATTCAAAGTGAAGATTTTTTCAGGGTTGACATCTGAGCCTTCACCAAGTTCCGAGACGTGAACCAAAGCTTCTACGGCTGGGCTGATTTGGACAAAAGCACCAAACGGTGTAATCCGAGTGATGGTACCTTCGACCTTCGAGCCTTTTTTCAAGCCTTCGACTTCGGAAATCCACGGGTCTTCGACTAATTGCTTCATCGAGAGCGAGAGGCGTTCCTTGTCGATAGCGATGATTTTGGCTTCGATATTGTCGCCAACTTTGACGTAGTCAGATGGATTATTAACACGTTCCCAAGAGATTTCTGAGATATGAATTAACCCCTCAATGCCGTCGACGTTGACAAAAACGCCGAAATCGACTACGCCAGTAACGACGCCTTTAATCGTGTCGCCAACGTTGAGTTTTGAAAAGCGCTCTGCTAAGCCGTCTTTGATGGCTTCTTTTTCGGAGAAAATCAGCTTGTTTTCCTTCTTGTTAGCGTCCAAAATGCGAGCTTTAATCGGTTTACCGACGAGAGAATTCAAGCGTTGCAAAATTTCGTCTTTGTCGGCGCTACCAACTCGAGGATAGTGCTCAGCAGAAAGTTGCGAAACTGGCATAAAACCGCGGATACCTTCGTATTCGACCAATAGACCACCTCGGTTAGCGTCGGACGGCGTGACCTCGACGATTTCGCTGTTGTCGAGTTTGGCTTGGATTTCGTCCCAACCTTTATCTTTGACGGCTTTGCGAAGCGAAAGCAAAACATAACCGTCTTTCATCTCGGCGTCGACGACCGAAGCGGTAACTTCGTTGCCGACCTCTAGAGTGCGTGCAAACGCAACTTCACGTCGCGGGACTAGCCCGATACCTTGCGCTCCAAGGTCCACGAGAATTTCGTGTTTTTTAACAGATAACACCGTGCCTTTGATAGTGTCGCCGGTGATGATTTTTTTGGCGGCTTCCGTATTCTCGGCGAGAAGCTCGTCCATAGTATATTTTTTGGCTGTTGCCATGATTAAATTTATTCCTTCCTTCAGATCCATTCAGGAGTTCCGACGAATTTGTTCCCTGTTTCGTGGGCTAATAGAGGTTGTTTTGTGATTTTTACTAGCTCTATTTGACGGTTTGGTCGGAATTTTTGAATGGACCCGAATACTGATTATTATATCAAATTTATATGATATAATCAAGATATGTATCTTGGAATTGATATCGGAGGAACTAAAACTTTAGTGGCGCTGTTTTCTCGGCGGGGGCGGATTGTGAAGCGGGTAAAATTTAAGACGGCGCAAGGTGATAAGACTTTTCTGCGCGACCTTTTGGGAGTGCTGAAGGGCTTTAGAAAACGGAAGATTTTAGCGGTAGCAGTGGCGGTGCCGGGAGTTGTACAAAAAAATTATACAGTCCGGCTCGGAAACCGTGCTTGGGGCGATTTTGATATTTTAACCCCAATAAAAAATTTGTTCAATTGTCCAGTTCGGATGGAAAATGATGGCAATTTGGGAGCATTGTTTGAGGGATATCGACTGGCGGGAAGGACGGTGTTTTTAACCTTTTCGACGGGAATTGGGGGCGGAATCGTAGAAAAAAACCGGATTTTGCCTCAGTCTAGTAGTTTTGAGCCTGGGCATAAAAAATATTGGTTTAATGGAAAGATCGCCGAATGGGAGGATATTGCGGCGGCGAGTGCACTAGAGAAGTTTTACCACATAGACCAAGCGACGAGTTTGCGAAAAAAGGCAGCGATGCAGGATGTAGCTAAACGGGTGGCGCTGGGACTAGGAGACGTCGTTTCGGAGTGTCAGCCAGATAATATCGTGCTAGGCGGACCACTAGGTAAAATTTTTAAGCTCTATGCCAAATATCTGCCGGAAATATCAGGGGTAAAATATCGCAGGCCAAAGCGCCCGACCGAGTCGGTGATTTATGGTTGCTATATTTTGGCAAAGCAAAAATTGCGGGAACAAGGAGATAAATGATTCCCTGCCCTTCCAGTAAGGGAGTGGGCGCTAAAACGACCGAGGCAGAGGTTTTTTTGGAATGCCTAAAAGCAGATTTTCCGGATTTACGGTTTGTTCAGGGGCGAAAATTTGCCTTTCGGCCGCCTAGAACGATTATGGTGGAGTCATTTGGTGATGGTTCAGGGGTAATGACTGGCGAGAAGTTGTCCCGAGCTACAGAAGAGGCTCCGAGTGAAGCCGCCAAGGGGCGCCCAGATATCGGGGAGTGGAAGTTATTATTGCTTCATGAGCTAGGGCATGCGACGTTGGGACACCGGAATTTTAAAACCAATGTTGAACGCCTAAAAATGGAGGTGGCGGCGTGGGAAAAGGCTCGCGAATTCACCTCTTTGTACGGAGTAGAATTTGACGATGAGCTGATGGAATCCGAGCTAGACAGCTACCGAGATTGGGTGCATCAAAAATCGCGTTGCCCAAAGTGTGGACTGACGCGCTACGAGACACCAGAGGGCGGGTATCATTGTCCGCGGTGCGAAAATATTTAGTTTGTGTTTTATTCTACTAAAGAAATATTTTTGTTCAAAAAACACGCCTTTTATAGCGTGTTTTTCTCTGAAACGAATCGTATTTAATTCTGTTTCGGGCGTAGATTAAGCCTTTTTCGCTGGTCCACGGCGAGAAATTCGACCGCCTTTAGCGCCAGCGATGCGTGCTAACTCTGGGTTAGCTGCGAAGCCGCCCGTATGGCCATTTTGGCCGCCTTTTTTGCCGATTTGAGCGTAAAACTCTTTGCCGTATTTGGCCTTGTTGGTAGCAGCAGCTTTCATGCCGCCCGCTTTAGTACCTGCCATTATAACTCCTGTTCTGCCCACCAAAAATATTGTTATGCTTCAATTATAGCATACTGCTTTAGTTTTGTCAATATGCTAATTCTAAAAAATGTGTTTTAATATTTTTAATTTTCCCGAACACTTTTTGTAAAAGTTTTGCACAAATTGTGGAAAAAAGCTATTGACAATATGCATACGGTGAGATAAAATAGAGATAGTTTAAACAGTACCAACTGCGAGGCTGTTTAACCTAATGTATGACCTGAAGAAAGCCGCTTAGAAATAGGCGGTTTTCTTTTTGGTCAAAAAAACACCCCGAAGGGTGTTTCTAAAAGCTTTAGTGGTGGGGATATGTGGACTTGAACCACAGACCTCGTCATTATCAGTGACGCGCTCTAACCAGCTGAGCTATATCCCCAAGTTGTAAGGAACGGCGCAAGACTTGCTAAAACTAGGCCTTGTGCGAAGTGTTTATGGTGGAGCAACTGGGATTCAAACCCAGGACCTCTGCCTTGCAAAGGCAGCGCTCTAATCAGCTGAGCTATTGCCCCTTGTTATGTTATTTTACCAAAAAAGATGGAAAAAGTAAAGGATTTATAGCGAAAATGCGGGGATTTGGGATTTTTAGAACTTGGGATTTGGTGCCGACTACGCTAGGATAATTTGGCGAACGTACTCGTACATGGCGATGCCGGCGGCAACTCCAACATTGACGGAGCGGGTCGAGCCGAAACTTTCAATAAATCGACAGTCGTGAACGTGGTTTAATAATTCCTCGGAAAGTCCATTCCCTTCCGAACCGAAAATCAAGGTGGTGTTTGGCGAAAACTTTTTATCGTGCAGGGGCTTGGTGTTTTTAACATTATTTTCGATAGCGACTAGCTCGCGGCTGCTTTGGCTTGCGAGAAAATCCGCGACGGTCGGGTGATGAACAATTTCGAGATATTTGTCCGTACACATTGCGCCGCGCCGATTATATTTTTTCTTGCCGATGATATGGACCTTCCTGACATTAAAAGAGTTGGCGGTACGAACAATCGAGCCGATATTAAAATCGTGTTCAAGATTTTCGATGGCGATTTCGAGCGAGATGCGAGTTTTGCTCAGCGCATCAAAAACTTGTTCGTTAGTTAGGCCTTTGTAGGCGTCAATCAAATTGCGGGAGTCTTCCATATCAGTATATTATAACATAAACCCTGGGAAAGTAACACGAGAGAGACACCAAAAACATTTGGGGTATCCCGTCTCTATCGCGAGGAAATGCGCCGTTTAATTAAGTTTCATTTCGCCGTAACGTTGTATTTGTTTAAGCTTCATTCTCGCCGTGGTGGGCGTTGCGCTCGTCAGCTTGCTTGGCGAGTTCTCTTGCGACTTCGGGGTCGAAAGGGCAGTCGTCGGCGATATTTTTGAACGATTCAAACGTGGCTCGCTCTTCGTCGGTCAGTTCCCCGCCCCAATCGTCGTCTTTTTCGTCAAAATTCCAACCCGTGTCGACGACGCGGCCTTTTTTGTCGACCATAGAATTAGTGTAACCGTCTGGAACTTCGTAGCCCCAAGTCGGGTTGGTGCCAGGAATGCAATTTTTATTGTTGGTTTCTTTGTTTTTAGGCATAAAATGTCTCCTTTGCCTTATTATACCAAAAAACTGCCGTTTCGGGCAGTTTTTTATTTGTTAACAACTTAGTTGTGCAATTCATCGGCAGTTAGTTTAGCTTAAATGTTACGTCTATAAATAGAATTGTTGTATTATAAGCTTTTTAACACAACCGTAACCGACCTAGCTACTTGTTTTTCTGGCGAAAATCAAGCGCATCAATTCCTTCTCAAGAAAGGAGGTAATCCATCCACACGTTCTCGTACGGATGCCTTGTTACGACTTAACCCCAATCATCTTGCTCACCTTAGGCCGCCGAAGCGGACTTCGGGTGCTCACGACTCTCATGGTTTGACGGGCGGTGTGTACAAGACCCGGGAACGTATTCACCGCAACATGCTGATCTGCGATTACTAGCGATTCCGACTTCAAGGAGGCGAGTTTCAGCCTCCTATCCGAACTGGGACCGGCTTTGATGCGATTTGCTTCATCTCGCGACTTCGCTTCGCATTGTACCGGCCATTGTAGCGCGATTCTAGCCCAAGGCGTAAGGGAAATACTGACCTGACATCATCCCCTCCTTCCTCCTCGTTACCGGGGCAGTTTCAGTAGAAAAATTCAACTACTGACAAGGGTTGCGCTCGTTGATGGACTTAACCAAACATCTCACGACACGAGCTGACGACGGCCATGCATCACCTGTCACAAGGTTCCCGAAGGCACAGTCTCCTTTCGGAGGCCTTCCTTGGATGTCAAGCCTTGGTAAGGTTTATCGTTTAGCATCGAATTAAAGATCACGCTCCACCGCTTGTGCGGGTCCCCGTCAATTCCTTTATGTTTTAATCTTGCGATCGTACTACACAGGCGGGATACTTAACGCGTTAGCTTCGCAACTCCAGGGGTCGATACCCGAAACTGCTAGTATCCATCGTTTACAGCGTGGACTACCGGGGTATCTAATCCCGTTTGCTCCCCACGCTTTCGTGCCTTAGTGTCAGAAATGTCCCAGTAGCCTGCCTACGCTATCGGTGTTCTTTCTAATATCTACGGATTTCACTCCTACACTAGAAATTCCAGCTACCCCTAACATTCTCGAGTCTATCAGTTTAGGTAATAGTCTGAATGGTTGAGCCACCAGATTTCACTACCTACTTAATAAACCACCTACGCAACTCTTTACACCCAGTCAATCCGGATAATGCTTGGACCCTACGTATGACCGCGGCTGCTGGCACGTAGTTAGCCGGTCCTTATTCATAAGTTACCATCATATTTCTCGCTTATAAAAGCAGTTTACAACCCGAAGGCCGTCATCCTGCACGCGGCGTTGCTCCATCAGGCTTTCGCCCATTGTGAAAGATTCCCTACTGCTGCCTCCCGTAGGAGTCTGGGCCGTGTCTCAGTCCCAGTCTGGATGATCATCTTCTCAAACCATCTAACGATCGTCGACTTGGTGGGCTCTTACCCCGCCAACTATCTAATCGTACGCAGGCCAGTCCCAAACCGTCCGAAGACTTTAATCCGAAGATCACATGCGGTATTAGCACACCTTTCGGTGCGTTATCCCTCAGTTTGGGGTCCGTTCCCACGCGTTACTCAGCCGTCCGCCGCTCGTCAGCAGAATTCCACTGTTCCCTCGAAGTCAACAACCTACGAATTATGCGCTAGGTGTGTCAAGGAAACGGTGGAATCCCCTGTTACCGCTCGACTTGCATGTATTAGGCACGCCGCCAGCATTCATCCTGAGCCAGGATCAAACTCTCCATTAAAGTATAAGTTTGTTCAAACTCATAAAGTAAAACTGACGATGATTAATTGCACAACTAAATTGTTAAACTATTTCCAAAGACTGGTAAAATAACTCTCGCAGCTTCAGACTGTTTTCATTTTATCAAAAGCTGCGGGAGTTGTCAACAGGTTTTTAGGACTTTTTTGTGATTTTTTGAGATTTTTCGCGTTTTGGCCAGAAAAACCACATAATTACGGCGTCACAGGCTAGCACTAGCATAATAAACCACCACGGAAAAGTGCTTCCCTGCTCGCAGTTGCCGCCAAGCCGAGGCAGGTCGGTGGCGGTTTGCGACGGCTGCAAAACGTCGGTCATGGTGTCGGTCGTGGCGTCGGATTGCGAGGATGCGTCAGTCGTAGCATTGGCTGCGAGAGCCGGCTCATTGGTATTGGCTAGCGAGGCTGAATACGAAGCGGCAATTTTGGACGCGCTGGAATCAGTAGTTTCGGCGTTTTCTGCATCGTCTGTAGTGCCGGGTTCTAAGTCGGATTGCTCCGGCTCAGGAACAGGTTCCGATTTTTCTTCGGTTTCTGTTTCAGGTTTAACTTCCGGCTCAACCTCTGAACTTTCGGACTTTTCAGGTTCAACCTCGGTCTCGGTTTCATCCTTAGCTTCAGCTTCGGTCTCGGTTTCCGGCTCAACCTCTGGTATAATTTCCGGTTCAATTTCCGGTTCGGTCTCAACTTCAATCTCAACTTCGGTTTCGGCTTCTTCTACGGCAAATGGCAAATAAAACCTTCGTGAAGCGCTAAAAACGGCGCGACATTCCATACCCGGTTGATAATCCGGCGAAGTGAGGCAGCTCTCGAGAGGAAAGTCAAAAGAGTAGGAAATGTTCGAGACGGTGCGATAAAATAGCATCAATATCGAGCTCATATCGGCGCTCGCAGACAGCCCCGGCGCATCAAACTCGACTTCGGTATAGAAGGGTAGCCAATCGCTATTGTCAACGGATTTGCGTTTGTTAAGCACAATATTAGTATACGGCGCTTCCTCGCCCCGTTCAAGAAACAGGTAGAAGCCACCTTCAAAATGCCCTTCTTCGAACTGAGCGACATAGAGGTCGGACAGAGTCGGATCCGAAGTTTCCCAGGTCGGAAGCGACTGGAGGTCATAATACAATTTTAGCGTCTGATGTTCGGGATTAGCCGCGGAAATCATGACGTTATAGGCGCGGTAGTTCATTAGCGCACTGTAAGCCGGGTCGCTACTGGCCTTACGCCAGAGATACGAATCCGCACACATAAAATCTTCGGTGTCGGCACAGGCGGTTTTAATCTCGGACACAACCTCGGTGTTTAATTTTTGCATTTCTTCGAGTGCCCAATACGTGTCGCTCGAGGCGGCCGAGGCGAAATTCGGGACCAAACTCCCGACGAGCCAAAAGGCGCTTAAAATTGATAGAGACAAAGGTTTTTTCATATACTCCTTTCAAGTTAGTTTGAGGGAGTATATACACGAGCTCACGGATTTTGCAACCCGGAAAGTCCTAAAAACCTATCTTGAGCGTTTTGACCTCTGTAATTTTTGAGAGTCGCTTATGCTTCTTAAGCGGTTTTTTCGGCTTCTGGGTCGGGATTTTCTGTCTCAGCGTCGTTTTCTTCGGGTAAAACGATGCCGATAGAAGCCACAGTATCGCCGTCGCTCATCTTCATGATGCGGACGCCTTGGGTAGCGCGACCGAGAGTCGGGATTTCTTTCATGGCAACGCGAATGGCTTGGCCCTTGGTGGACATCATAATTACCTCTTTAGCGAGCGGGTCGAGAGTATGTACAGCGACGATAGGACCGGTTTTATCGGTGACGGTCGCGACTTTAATGCCGACACCGCCACGACGATGCGGCGGGAAGTTAGCCACAAGTGTGGCTTTGCCGTAACCGTTGGCCGACACGGCAAGGAGTTTTTGTTTCGGGTCGGTAATCACGTCCATGCCGACAATTTCGTCTTTCGGGCGGAGACGCATACCACGAACACCCATTGCCGAACGCCCCATGACGCGCACTTCTTTTTCGTTGAAGCGTGTGGCCTGACCAGCAGAGGTACTGACTACGATATCGTTTTCACCAGTAGTTTCTTGAACCCATTTGAGTTCGTCGCCATCAGCCAGCTTAATCGCGATGAGGCCATTGGAACGCACATTATAGAAATCTTTAATGGCGGTTTTCTTAATCGTTCCCTTTTTGGTCGCCATAAAGAGGTAGCCGTCGGCGCCAGCGTCGCCTTGTTTGATAATGGCGGTGATTTTCTCATCTGGGTGCATGTTGAGCATATTCACCGCGGCGGTGCCTTTGGCGGTTAGGGAGGCTTGCGGGACTTCGTAAGCCTTCATCCGGAACAAACGACCTTGGTTGGTGAAAAAGAGGAGAAAATCGTGCGAATTAGCGGTGAGAATTTGGGCGATGACGTCTTCTTCTTTGGTGGTCATGCCGCGTTTGCCTTTGCCGCCACGATTTTGCTTTCTGAAATCGGTCTGGGGGACGCGTTTCATATAGTTTTCAGAAGTTAGGAGAATGACGCTTTCTTCTTCGGGAATTAATTCCTCTTCGGAGAATTTGTCGGCTTCGTGATTAATAATCTTGGAACGTCGCTCGTCGCCGTATTTTTCTTTGAGGGCGAGAAGTTCTTCTTTGATCACGCGCAAAATCTCGTTTTCGTCAGCCAAAATGGCTTCGAGTTTTTTGATGAGTTCTTGCAACTGTTTTAATTCTTCTTCGATTTTGCTACGTTCGAGACCTTGGAGCCGGCGTAGTTGCATCTGCAAAATGGCGTTGGCTTGGATTTCGGAAAGTCCGAACCGCGCCATGAGTTGTTTGTCGGCATCATCATAAGAAGCGCGAATGACTTTAATGACTTCGTCGATATTGTCAAGTGCAATTTTTAATCCTTCGAGGATGTGGGCGCGTTCTTTGGCTTTGCGGAGATCAAATTCGGTGCGTCGGCGCACTACTTTTTGGCGATGTTTGATGAATTCGCCTAGAATTTCCTTGAGACCCAAAATACGAGGCTGGATACCGTCGACAAGCGCCAACATATTGTAATGGAAAGAGGTTTGGAGGCCGGTCATTTTGTAGAGTTGGTTCAAAATCTTCTTCGGGAAAGCGTCTTTTTTCAGCTCAACCACAATACGGATTTTACCTCGAGCAGACTCGTCGCGAGCGTCGGCAATGTGATCAAGTTTTTTGTTCATCACTAGTTCACGGACTTTTTCAATGAAGCCCTCTTTGCTCATACCGTAAGGAACTTCGGTGACAACGATGCTATAGCGACCTTTGGCGCGCTCCTCGATATTAGCGACGGCGCGAATAACAACCGAGCCTTTGCCGGTAGCATAAGCTTGTTTCATCGGCGCACCACCGTAAACTTCGGCACCAGTCGGGAAATCGGGACCTTTAACGTATTTCATCAGACCGTCAAGCGTGATTTCAGGGTTATCGATTTGAGCGACGGTTGCGTCGACAAGTTCACCAAGGTTGTGTGGCGGAATATTGGTCGCCATACCAACGGCGATACCCATTTGACCGTTCAAAAGAATATTTGGCAAAGCGGCCGGCAAAACCACCGGTTCTTGCTCGGTGCCGTCGAAGTTATCGCGAAAATCGACTGTGTCTTTTTCGATGTCGGTCAAAAGCTCAGCACCGACTTTGTCCATGCGGGCCTCGGTATAACGGTAGGCCGCTGGCTCATCACCGTCCATCGAACCGAAGTTACCCTGCCCCTCGATGAGGGTGTAACGCATTTTCCAAGGCTGAGCGAGGTTGACCATCGCCATGTAAATCGAAGAGTCGCCGTGCGGGTGGTATTTACCCATGACGTCACCGACGATACGTGCAGATTTGACGGTGGCATGCGGAGCCTTCCAGCCGTTTTTGTTCATGGTATATAATATACGGCGATTGACTGGTTTCAAACCGTCACGCACATCAGGGAGCGCACGGTCGACAATGACCGACATAGAATATTTGAGGAAATATTCTTCCATTGTGTTTTCGACACCGCGTTTTTCGACACCTTTGACGACGGTTTCGTCGGTTGGGTTGTTTAGATTTTCGTCTTTTTCCATATTTTCTCCTTAAAAGTCCAAATCATCAAGGTTAACAGATGCGGCGCCAGCCTGGATGAAGTTTTTGCGGAGATCGACCTGGTCTCCCATTAACTTTGTGAATACTGCGTCAGCCTTTTCGGCATCATCGATATGAACCTGAACCAAAATACGATTTTCGGGGTCCATAGTGGTCTCCCAGAGTTGCTTGGCGTCCATTTCGCCGAGACCTTTAAACCGCTGTTGGGCGGTGTAGCCGGCCTGTTTGAAACGTTCTTGATTTTCGTCGATTTTGGTGCCGTTTTTGCGTTTTTCGGCGATTTTTTCGGATAATTTATTCTCGAGTGCGGCTTCATCGTATAGATAGTCAATTTTACGGGCGCTACCGGTGCCTTTGATAAGCCCAAACAGAGGCGGTTTAGCAAGGTAGACGTGGCCTTGTTCGATGACCTGAGGCATATAGCGGAAGAAGAAAGTCATCAACAAAGTCGCGATATGGAGACCGTCGACGTCGGCATCGGTCATGAAGATGATTTTGTCGTATCTTAGACCGTCGATGTTGAATTGGTCACCAATACCAACGCCGAGACCCTTAATCAGGGAGACTAGCTCTTGATTGGCGAGCATTTTGTCGAGACGAGCGCGCTCGGTGTTTAAAACTTTACCTCTTAGGGGCAAAATAGCCTGGATTTGGGGATTGCGACCCTCTTTGGCGGAACCGGCTGCGGAATTACCCTCGACGATAAAGAGTTCACAATCTTCGCGGTTGCGAGAAGAACAATCGGCGAGTTTGGAGGGCAGATTGAGCCCCTCGAAAGCGCCTTTTCGGATGACGTTATCCCTAGCGGCACGGGCGGCTTTACGGGCGCGGGCGGCTAGAGTGGCTTTAGAGACGATTTTTTTGGCAATGGCTGGATTTTCTTCGAGATAGTAACCAAAATATTCGGTCATGACCTTGTCGACAATGCCACGAACTTCGGGGTTGCCAAGTTTGTTTTTGGTCTGACCCTCGAACTGGGGGTTCGGGAGTTTAACTAAAATTACA
Organism: bacterium; assembly: GCA_963623485.1. GTDB lineage: Bacteria > Patescibacteriota > Saccharimonadia > Saccharimonadales > Saccharimonadaceae > Nanosyncoccus. Next base: position 15,646 of record CAVFLV010000021.1, read on the forward strand.
GCGGTGAGACCCTCTTTAATATCGTCGCCGGTTAGGTTGTCCTCTTTTTCTTTGAGCAGGCCACTTTTGCGGGCGTAATCATTAACGGTTCTGGTGAGTCCCGTGCGGAAGCCGACTACGTGCATCCCGCCATCAGGAGTAAGAACGTTGTTAGCGAAGGGTTTTAGGGTTTCGGCGTAGCTGTCGTTATACTGGAGAGCGATTTCGACCCCTGTTTCGTCAATTTGGCGATCGACATAGAAAATGTCGTCAGAAAGGACTTCTTTGCCGTTATTAAGGCGTTTAACGTAGCTTTTAATACCGCCTTCGAAGTAGAAAGATTCGTGCTCACCGGTGCGTTCGTCGGCGACAGCAATTAAAATACCCTTGGTCAGATAAGCCTGGTGGCGAGCGTAAGAAGAAACCCAACCAAAATCAAAGGTCGTAGTTTCTTTAAAAATCGTTGGATCAGGGTAAAAAGTGATGGATGAGCCGTGTTCGCGAGGCGCGCCTTTGGTGATTTTCAGGTCCATGGTGGGCTTGCCGGTGTCGAATTCGATGTGGTGGGTCTTCCCTTCTCGGTAGACCTCGGCAATCATGTGAGTAGAAAGGGCATTCACGACCGAAGAACCGACCCCGTGTAAACCAGAGGAGACTTTGTAGCCACCGTCGCCGAATTTACCGCCGGCGTGCAAGACCGTGAGGACGGTTTCGAGGGTTGATTTGCCGGTTTTGGGGTGGATATCGACAGGGATACCGCGCCCGTTATCGTCGACGCAGACTCCACCGTCTTTCAAAATGGTAATTTTTACCTTGTTGGCGAACCCGGCAATGGCTTCGTCGATGGCGTTATCGGCGATTTCTTTAATCAAGTGGTGCAGACCGTCATAACCAGTCGAACCGATATACATCCCCGGGCGGAGACGAACCGGCTCTAACCCCTCGAGAACGCGAATTTCGGATGAATCATATGCTTCAGCTTTTCCAGTCATTAAAATACCTCAACTTTATTTTACGTATCTATTATACACCGTAGGACGCAAAATATCAAGCCCTAAGCGCTTTTGTTTATCCAGCCGTCTAGGAACCCACCTTCGGACTTGCGAGGCGTTTTAGGGGCTTCTACGGACGGTTCTGGCGTTTTTTGATAAGCAGACCAGCGGTCGTTGATTTCTTTTTCGACTTCAGAGCGAGTTTTGGCGAATTTAGTGGCGGAATAGACCTTAAGGGTCTCCATTAGCTCATTATTTGGCTCGCCCATCGGAGGTGGCAAGGAGATAGTAAACGGCGCGGAGGGCATATCAAACATCATGACCTTGGCGACGGCGGCGAAATTCGGTGTTTTGGTTAAATCTTCGGCGGTAAAGGTCGGGGTGAAGGCCTTGACCATAAGGTCGGCATCGGTGACGCCTACGCGACCACAGATAATCGTACCGACGTTGCCGAGCAGGGCCTCTCGGATTTTGTCGGTGAGCTGAGTCATGAATTGGTTAGCGACGATGAGATTTAAGCGATATTTACGGGCTTCAGAGAGAATAGATTCGAAACTATCGGTGGCGAAGTTCTGGAACTCGTCCACGTAAAGACAGAAGTCCTTGCGGTCGTGTTCGGGGATATCCTGGCGAGACATGGCGGCTTGCTGGAATTTCATGACAAAAATCATACCGAGCAGATTGGAGTTGATATCGCCGAGTTTACCCTTGGAAAGGTTGACGAGGAAAATCTTCTTCTGGTCCATGATTTCGCGAATGTTGAAGCCGGATTTGACCTGACCGAGGGTGTTTCGCATGATGGTGTTGGCGATGAATGGCCCCCATTTGCTCGAGAACCAAGTGATGACGTCGCCGGATTCGCTGGATTTTAAGGATTGGGGGAATTCTTTGGTCCAGTAGTCGTAGACGGCTTTGTCGGTGACGTATTTTAATTTTGACTTGACGAATTCGGGATCGGTGAAACATTGCGGAATGTCGATAAAAGTGGCGCCGGCGGGGTCGGACATTAAAAGCAGAGCAGCGTTTCTAAACATGTGCTGACCACGGGGGCCGAAAAAGCCTTGGTTATTGGGGTCAAACAGAGATTGGAGCATGCTAATTCCCTCTTGGACGATGAAATCTTTTTGGTCTTCGGAGGCGTATTCAAACATGTTCATACCGACGGGATGCTCGATATCTGAGGGATCAAAATAGATGACGTCGTCGATACGTTCCTCGGGGACACGCTTTAAAATCGCCTCGACAGCGTCGCCGTGGGGGTCGATAAAGGCAAACCCGCGACCGTCGCACATGTCCTGAAAGGCGATATTCTCAAGAAAGACGGATTTACCCATACCGGTTTGCCCGATAACGTACATATGGCGGCGACGGTTGTTGTCGTCGAGATAGATGGCTTTTTTGGTGCCCCGAAACTCGTTGGTGCCTAGTAAAACGCCTTCGGTGGCCAGGCGAGCGGGGCCGTCGACCTGTTTGGTAAGCTGGCGTTCGACGCTAGAGTTCGGAATGGCACTTTGTTCGGGTAGGTGAAAAATAGAGGCGAGCTCGACGGAGTTTAATATATTGGTGCGGGTGCGGACTGGGAACGCCCGAAAAGTGTAGTCGACAGCGAGTTTTTTCATGTCTTTCATGGTGTTGATCTTAAAACCGTTGAGCGTGGGGGCGTTAAATTGTGAAAATGAACTGACCACGCCTCCTAGAAGCGCCTCTGAGCGGGCACTTACGGCGGAGCTGGCTACCACCCGAATCAGGGTCTCGAAGGCCGGAAAACGCATTTTAGCGGCCACAGCGGAGATTTCGTCTTGTTTGACGCTCGAAATAATGGTTTCTTCGCTTTTTTCGTGCTCTTTGGGGACTTCCCAGGGGGCTTTTAGAATGTCCATGGCGATTTCGCCAATTCCTGCCCCGACGGTTTTAGTTTTTTTGCCTTTTTGGATATTTTCGATATGTTCTTTGGATTGGTCTGACCAATTTTTTTGTGCAGGGCGGAAAAGAATTTGAACAGCGACGCCTTCGTTTTGTCCAACGTTCGCCATGGCGTTAAGTAGAGCCATTTGGGCGTCGCGCTTGGTGTCTTCGTAGGTCGCAATCGGCAAATAATAATCTTTGTTCAAGGTTAATTCCGCGCCGGCCACAGCATTGACGCCGCCGCCACCTCTGAAAATGTTATCTTCGCGTTTTTCTTCCAGTCTAGCGGTGGGGTAGGCGGATTGAATGGCTTGTTTTACGGTTTCGACGTATTTTTCGGGAACAATGGCGTAGTATTTGGTGAAACCGTCTTTTGCGATGATTTCGAAGGAAAAATGGGGCTGACCGTAGAGTTTGGACTTAAAGTCATCTTTGGCTTTAACCGAAGAGAGAATGGAATACATGACCTGGGCCTTAGAGACGGCTTCCAGGGTAACATCGCGCTTGTCTCTTGAGCCGGAGTCGATATCATCGGTGGTCGGAGGGAGATGGATAAGGAGCGATTTCATTTTGAGGCCACTTTCGTATTTTTTGGATTTTCTGAGTTTGCTGATACGGGAACCAAAAAGTAGAGTGCCGAGCAGGATGGCGGCAACGACAATGATTAAGATGACCACCCAAGTAGACATTACCGCTTCCCCTCCGTGGGGTTGATGGGAGTGCTAGAGTTGATATTTGTGGACTTAGTGCCGGCATTGCTTTTTGAATGAGCGAGACTGTCGGAATAGGCAAGGCTGTCGGCGTCGGCGCGAATCTGCTCGTAAAAAGTGTCGATATCGCCACTATGACCGAGGTCGGCGATGGCGGAATCGATAGTCTTTGCGTCGCTAAGGCTGAGGCCTTGGCTACCGTGGGCTTTTTGGGCGATCTCTAACAGATTAGAATGAGCGGTTGTAGTAGTTTGTGAGGGCGTAGAGGTTTCTAGGGGCGGTTGATAGCCGGGCGGAAAATTAGGGGTGATTTGACCGAGAGCTGGGGTGTTTTCGTAGGAGTTTTGACGGGCTGGAGTTTCGTGGGGTACCGTGGCAGAGCCAGATGAGCGCGGCGCTAGGTCGTCGTTTGCCCTAGTGGGGGCTGCCGTTTCAATGGCGGTTTCTGAGGCGTGATTAATGGCGCTATTGCCAAGAGTGCGTCGGCTCTGTTCAGGGGTGGAAATACCCCACTCATTAGTGTTGAGATTAAAATTATCGAGCTCAAAATCAGAGTTCAAATCAGTTGCTTGATCAGAGGATGTTTGACCATAATCCATATGCTTATTTTAGCATATTTTGGAATTTTTAGTAGATTAAATTCGCTTATAAACCAAAAATTCTGCCAAAGCGAGAAAAGCGATAATGAGAGCACCGGTCCAGAGGTTAATCGCGCCAAAAGAGCGCGCCATGAGGAGCATAATCGGGCCAAAAGCCAGCACGGCGGAATAAAGATAGTCTTTGCGTTTAAAGATTTCCTGTTTGAAGGCTAGGCGTTTGAAAGCTCGAAGCAAAAGCGTCATAATGCCAAAAAAAGACACATAAAGTGTTGTAAAAAATAATAAAACACCGAACGGACCGATTTCCGTCGGGGAGGTGAAGCTGAGCATAAGAAATAAGGCTGCGAGTCCTATGCCAGTAGTAAAGCCGATGATACGTTTTTGCTTCATACTTATGATTATACCATGGTCTGTGGTAACCCCCAAGTTTTATCTCTCGTTTTGGTGTGAGGTTTTATATGGAAAGAGGCGGATGAGCTATCCGGCGCTTTAAAACTTACTATTGACCAGAGCTTCGGTCCGCCTTTCCGTTTGACCGCTTCACGATTAGTGAAGCATTGTCCTTGCAACCGTTTCCTTTCATTCTGTTTTATTTTTTTTAAGAAGGTGCTAATGAAAGATTTGGCTACGCGCTCGACGCTTTTTAGATATCCGGAGATTTGATATCCTTTTAGCGGAGCTTGAGGTAATTCCTATTTGTAATCTATGGCTAGAAATTACCTGTTCGCTCGCTAAATTGGTCTAGCCTGATTACTGGTTTTTGCCTTGATGTTTGGTCGGGTTCGTGGCATTTTGCTCCTTTTGTTTTTAGTGTTTGTTTTAGTCATCTCGACTGTCCTAATGATAGCATATTGCTTACGAAAAAGCAATAGTTTTGTTCAAGTTTATTGAGGTATTTTTTACAACAACTACGCTATTTCTTCCCTGTTCTACTTTTTTATTCATTTTGTTGTATTTTTTACAACGTTTGGGTCAAGCCGGCACTTCGAATACGTTTTTATTGTGAAATGGCATGGTTTGTTTTGGCTCGGCTTGGTAGTTATTTATATAAAATAAGGCATATATACTAGAAAACCATAAAATTACATTTCTCAGCGATAAAATTCCGCCATGTTCAAAAATCTCCCTCCCGTCGGATTAAAAACTGGGACTATCCAGTTTTTAATCCGGGGAGTGGGATTTTCTCTCTGGGGAATTTTACATGCTTCGAAATCGTAATTTTATGGTTTAGATACAGCCTCAATGGTTCTACTGCAACTGCCCCATGGTATTTGTGGTTGTCCCACGGCATTCGTGATCGTCCCACAGCCTTTGTGGTTCTACAATGGCTACGGTGGTTCTACTGTGGTCTTTGTGAATTCGATAATTGGTGGAGCTGCCGGATACTGCCTCCGGGTCCGAAATACCACCTGGCTGTGATTCTACGTGCATAGTTTTCTGTTTCTACTTAGCAAATACTACTAGCTGCAGAAAACGAAACTAATAGTCGCGCAGGCTAGGTTTTTGAGCCACTAAACGCCACTTTAATGGCCTTAATCCCGTAATATGATAATCCGCGTCCTACGGAATCTCAAACGCGAACCAGCCTAGAATTATTTAGGCAAATGCTGGCATGTATGCAACATGCGCAGTTTTCGTGTTTTTAGCACTTATTCAATACTTACGGTATTTAATCGGCACGCCTCATCAGCTGTTAATATCCCGTCTAAGCTTTGTCAGCCCCAACTGCCTTGATTTTACCATAAAAATATTTTTTTGACAATAGAATAAGACCGGTAACTGCGAGGAAAACCGGTCTTATTGTAGAGTGTGGAGTTATTTTGACTAAATTTTTATGTTTGGCTTCTTGAATAATTTTTTTATTCAGAAGCTACCTCTATTATATCGTGTAAAAGTGCTTGTGTCAATATATTTTTTGAACAATTTTTGTATAATTTTTGGAAGTTTTCCACAGGCAAAAGGGTGAGTAAAAATATGTCTCATTGACGACAATCTTGAGCCTTTTTGACGTACTGGTGGGGTGCCAGGCGTGGCTGATCTTTTTAGTGCTTAGCTGCGCAAAAACAAGGTGGGGGGTTGATTTTTTGAAACCTCCGTGCTAGATAAGGGACATGATTTCAAAAATATATTCAATTGTGCCGTATGGCTTTGAGGGGAAACTGGTTGAGGTGGAAGGGGATATGAATCGCGGTTTGCCGGCGTTTAATATCGTGGGCATGGCTAATAAAACCGTGAACGAGGCGAAAGAGCGCGTGCGGAGCGCGGTCGTAAATTCGGGCTTTTCGTTCCCCGATAAAAAAGTGACCATTAACCTAGCGCCGGCGGATTTGCCGAAGGATGGGGCGTATTTGGATCTCGCAATTGCGCTGTCGGTATTGGTTTTGTCGGGACAAATGCTAGCGAGCGACATTCGGGGTAAGACTTTTGCGGGGGAGTTGTCGCTGGATGGCGAGGTGAAACCGGTGCGGGGGATTATCAATATCGTAGAAGCGGCGAAAAAGGCAGGGCGGGCAGAAATTTATGTGCCGCTACAAAATTTACCCCAGGCAATGCTGATTTCGGGGATTGAAATTTATGGAGTCACGACGCTAAAAGAGCTGTTTTTGGCGCTAAAAAAGCAAATAGACCTGCCTAATGCTAGTGCGGGACCAAAACGGCTAGAAAGTGGCAAAAATGACGTTTCTGAGGCAATTTTTGACCACGTGCGGGGACAAAAATTAGCTAAACGAGCGATGGCGATTGCGGTGGCTGGGCATCATAATATTTTGGTTTCTGGACCGCCAGGGGCTGGCAAAACTCTACTGGCGAAGGCGGCGGCAAATTTGTTGCCGGATTTGACCCCCGACGAGATGATTGATATTACAAAATTATATTCGATTGCGGGGCTGACTACTGGGGAGGCGGTAACAAGGCGACCTTTTCGGGGTCCACACCATACCGCTTCGGCGACTTCGATTATCGGCGGCGCGACGGGGCCAGGGGAGATTTCGCTAGCGCATCGCGGAGTATTATTTCTGGACGAAATTCCGGAATTTCCAAGGTCGGTGCTCGAAGCGCTTCGGCAACCGCTAGAGGACAAAAAGATTGCAATTTCGAAGGCAAATCGCAAGACGGTGTATCCGGCAGATTTTATGCTGGTGGCAACAATGAACCCTTGTCCTTGTGGTTATCTAGGGGACCCGACGCATGAGTGCAAATGTACCGAGATGCAAATTCAAAATTATCAGAAGAAGCTGTCGGGGCCATTGTTTGACCGAATCGATATGAGTGTAGCGGTCGAAAGGGTCGAAAATACGGATTTACTCAAAGAAATGCCGGCGGGAAGGCAGGAACATGATGTTGTAAAAAATAATATAACAGAGGCGCTAGCGCGTCAATGTGAACGTTATGGACGAGATGGCGTGTTCAATAGTTCCCTGTCGAGTTTTGAAATCTCGCAGAAAATTAAGTTGCCCGAAAAAACCAAGGCATTACTCGCCGATGCGTCGGAACGACTAGGGCTGTCGGCACGAGCATATTTTAAGACCATAAAGGTGGCGCAGACGATAGCCGACCTCGAAAACTCTGCCGAAATCAAGCCGGAACACCTAGCGGAAGCGCTGAGTTATCGCCGGAGATAAATATAGCTATTATCGAATATAAAAGCCTTGTTTTTTTCTTTTAAATTTGATATAATACTTTCAGGTTAATTCAAGAGAAGAAAGGACTACTATCAAAAAGCAATCACGAACTAGATTAAACGGAGAAATTCGTTATGAGCAAGTTCGCGTAATCGGTTCTAGCGGTGAGCAACTGGGTATTATGTCGAGTCGCGAGGCGCAACTTCTGGCGAAGGAACAGGGAGTAGATTTGGTGGAAATTGCCGCCAATGCTAATCCTCCGGTCGTAAAAATCATCGATTGGGGTAAATATCAATACCAAAAGATGAAGGAGGAGGCCAAAAATCGGAAGAAAGCTCGTGAAAAACAGTCCGAGCTGAAACAGATGAAAGTTGGTCTAAAAATCTCCGAAAATGACCTTAACATCAAAGTCCGTAAAATGCGAGAGTTTCTCGAAGATGGCGATCGAGTAAAAATCATGATTGTCTTTAAGGGGCGCGAAATGGCGCATAAAGAAATCGGTTTTCAACTGCTCGACAAAATCACCGAATTGCTCGGCGACAATGCCGTTATCGAGGGTAAACCGCAACTGAGCGGACGAAATTTATCAGTCCAGGTTCGGAAGAAGTAATTTCCTACTTCCACGGCCAGCTGATGGCACTTTATGGTTGTTGTAATTTTGACAAAAACAGGTTACTGGCAACCAAAAATTAGGCATTTTAAACCAAATGCCTAAATGAATAACAAATTTAACGAAAGGAAAGTTTATGCCGAAAATGAAGACGCATAAAGGAACTGCGAAGCGGATTAAAATTACCGGCTCGGGTAAATTAGTTCGTGAGCGGGCATTTGGCAACCATATCCTTGCCAAAAAATCTAAAGCCAGGAAACGCAACATTAAAACTGCGGCGGGGGTGAATGGTAAAATCAAGAAAAACGTTAAACGGGCTTTAGGAGTTTAGTATGAGAATCAAAAGAGGTGTAGCGGCACACGCAAAGCACAAAAAAATGTTGAACAAAACGAAAGGTATGCAACATTACCGCCGCCGAAGCTACCGGCTTGGCAAACAAGGCGTGATTAAAGCTCTTTCGTACAGCTACCGAGACCGCCGAAATAAGAAACGCGATTTGCGGTCGCTGTGGATTACGCGTATCAATAACGCTTCGCGAGAACTTGGGCTTTCCTACTCACAACTGATTGCGGGTATGAAGAAAAAAAGTATTAACCTGGATCGCAAGGTCTTGGCTGAGCTCGCAGTAAATAATCCGGAAGCGTTCAAACAAATCGTTAATACGGTGAAGGAGAAATAAGATGGCAACTTGCGAAATTACTGGAAAAGGTAAAATGTACGGGCATAATGTTTCGTTCTCGCAACGACACACCCGCAAAGTGTTTAAACCAAATGTTTCTAAGCGAACATTGGTGATAAACGGGCAAAAAATTAAGTGCAACGTTTCGACTTCAGCACTGAGGACTTTAAAGAAAAAAGGCTTGATTGAGAGCCCAAAGGCTAAAACTGCTAAAAAATAAGTCCGTTTAAATCCTATCAAAAAACCGACTAAAAGTCGGTTTTTTGATGAGCCATCTATAAGCCGGGTTCTGTGACTACTTAAAAAGTAGCCGACGACCATCTATCTTGGCGCTACATTGCTATAGCGCTCTAGCGGTAAACGTGCATGCCCGAGCCAGGCTATCTAGCACTCCTTGCAACAGGTAGGGTTTGCCTCCGCACTGTATCGCTACCGCGCGCTGTGGGCTCTTACCCCACTCTTTTCACCCTTACCGGACGAGCCGGCGGTATTGTTTCTGTGGTACTTTCCCTATCCTTACGGACGGTCGCTGTTAGCGACTACCCTGCTCTATGTTGCCCGGACTTTCCTCTTTAAATAAAGCGGTCGTCTTTTCAGGCTCCTAACTATTGTATCACTTTTGGAGGATTTTGTCGATAGCGGCGTTAGCTTCGGAATCGGCAATGGTGTTTTCAGAACGTGGAACGTGGGTGAATGAAACCGCATCAAACTGATCTAATTTTTGTTCAATATCGCGATAGATGGGGAGAATATCTTGATTTTTGATGGTAAAAATGCCGTTAAGTTGGTTGACAACCATCAGACTATCGGAAACAAAACGCACGGTTTTATAATTTAACTCTAGCGCGCGCTCGACACCTTTGCGCATGGCGAGGTATTCGGCCAGGCGAGAGGTGGCGAAACCAATAAATTCCCCACCCCGCTCGACCACGCGATGACCATCCTGAATACAGTAGCCGATGCCCGACGGACCGGGGTTGCCCCGCGAAGCGCCGTCGACATTAATGACAACTCCATTGGCAGCGCCTCTGGCGGAGATGCGACCGATGGGGGCTTTGCCGTTCTCGATTTCGAGTACGGTGGCGGTGGTTTCGTTGAGCCTTAGGTTGCTGAAATCTTTGGTAAATTTGTAGGCATTGTAGCGGTCGTAGGGGGTGGGTTTTGTCTCTGCGTCGATTGCGACTTCGTAAACTATATACAGATTACTGATTTGGCTGGCGCCTTCGGGGGCGAGGAAAGTGATAGCGTCTTTTAATTTAATCGACTGCGCGGTGAGACCAGTGTATTCGGCGAGGGAGCGAACCATGGCTTCTTCGGGTTGTTCACCGAATTTGATTTTGCCGGTCGGAAGTTCCCAAAAAACCGGGGCCTCGGAACGACCACGGCTACGTTTTAAGACGAGGACTCCATCCTCGTTTCTGACAATTGCGACTGTACGAATTCTTTGTTTCATGCCCACCAATCTTAAAAGCCCCGTTAGCCTGTTTTCCCCGTAATATATACAAGGTGGGTAAAATCTTATGCGATACGACCACGGTCGTAAGCCACGAAATCCCTAGAACATGATTATTCAGGAAAATCATGTTGCCGACGAGGCTACTTTAATTATACCAAAAAATTGAAGAATTGCAAAATCGCATCCATGCCGTTTAGCATGAGGCTAGAGAGGGCTTGTCCGAAAAGGAGGATTAAAACATAGACAACGATGACGCCGTAGCGCTCGAGATTGCTCAAAATGTCGCGGAAAAAATCAGGCGAAATGGCATAAAGAATACGGGAGCCGTCTAGAGGCGGGACAGGGATGAGGTTAAAGAGCATAAAGCCGAGATTAATCATGACGAGTTCGACAAAAACGAAAGCCGGAATAGAATTTGCGACAAAATAAAGACCGCTGCCTGGCTGATAGCCGATTAAATTAAAGGCGTGCCCGAGTAAAAAAGCGACCAGCGCGAGTAAAAAATTGGTAAAGGGGCCCGCGAAAGCAACCAAGGCCATGCCCCATTCTTTCCCTTTTAGATTATGATAATTAACCGGCACAGGCTTAGCACCACCAAAAACTGGGGCGTTCAAGAGATATAAAATCACCGGAACGAGAATCGACATGTAGGGGTCGATGTGTTTTAGGGGGTTTATGGTCAACCGGCCGGCGTTTTTGGCGGTATCGTCGCCCAGAAAATAGGCGACCACGCCGTGGGCGAGCTCATGCAAAATGACCGAGCCAAGAATAATTAGCAAAACAATAATGGTATTTAAGAGGTTAAAACTCATTAGTTTAGTACCACTACTTCTTTAGTGGCAGGGAGACTGTCGAGATTTTTGACTTTGAGCTTTTTCTCGGTTCTGGCGGTGAGTTTTAGGTCGGTGACCATGGCGTCAACATTGCCCATAGCTACGATGAGTTTAGGTTCGATTTCACGGATGGCGCGGATGGATGAAGTGCAGAGAATATCGGCGACGAGGTCGTCGAGGTTTTCTTCGATACTGCCGATAATGCCGACGTGAATGCCGCCGACTTCGATATCGTAGATGGTTTTGTTGCTTTCGGTGGCGATGCCACGGATGCTGGCGTCGCCGATTTCGAACTCGCCTGGGCCGGTGATTTTACCGACGGCAAGACCGGCGTCAATGAAAAAGTTGGCAATATTGAATTTTATCGTGGTTTTTTTGGTGATGATAGTGATTTCGTCCTGGTTTTTACTTTCGATTTCGAACATATTCCTCCTTATTTTATTATATTCTCCGGATCGATGATTTCGGTGATTTCCATTTCTAGAATTTCGGCGACAAAACGGTCTTTGACATTTTTGCGATAGGTAAAATCGTCGGCCGACATGATGGCGTAATTAATTGGTTTGCCGAGTTTTTTCTCGACAACTTCCGCCCAGCGGGTGAGTTTTTTAGTGCGGTCGTTGCCGATAATTAGAAGGTCGAGACCTTCTTGGCCGGGCAGGCGATTGGTGACGATAAGCCCTTTAAGATAGCTTTTGACCGGGCGGATGTATTCGTCCCAGGTGTTGGTTTTGATTTCTTCGGGTTTGACGGTTGAACTATTCTTTTTTGAGAAAATTTCGGAAAGTGGACGAGTAAAAGGATGTTTGGTGTTGGCTGAGTAATAGATTTTGTTGTCGAAAGTTTCATTTTTGATGATGCCGATACTTTCGAGATTCAAAAGCTCGCGACGCACGGAATTGATTTGTTCGTCGATGACGCGAGTCATTTCGCGAACATAAAAACTTTTTTCGGGATTTTCAAAAAATAGTTGTAGGAGTTTAGCCCTGGTTTTCGAGCCGAATAATTTTTCTGTAGGAGTGTTAGCAATTTTGCTCATCTTGTATATATTTTAGCACAAATGAGTAAATTTTGTCGAGAGGAAGCCAAATTATTTCCGGATTTCGTTTAAACCAGGTAAGCTGGCGTTTGGCTAGATGCCAATCTTCGTAAAAACATTGTTCTTTGGCCTCATTCAAGGTTAGCTCGCCGGTTAAATATTTATACGCATATATATAAATATTGCTTTTCATAGCTTGGGTTTGCCAATCGTATTGTTTTGCTAGGTTTTTAACTTCATCAAAAAGAGCGTCGCAAAACATTTGGTCGATACGAGCCTTTAAGCGGGCGCGCAGGACCTCTGGTTCGGTTTTGACGCCAATGAGCAAAAAATCGCCTTTCACCCCTGTTCTGTCTGAACAACTTTTTTGTTCAATATCGCCGATTTTATGACCGGTCGGGCCTTTGAAATGATAGTCATAAATTAGCGCGTCAATGTAGAGCCCGGTGCCGCCAACCACCATCGGTAATTTTGAACGCACTTTAATCTCGGCGATTTTAACTTCGGCATAGGTTTTCCAGTCTGCAACGGTGAATCTTTCACCAGGATTAACCAAATCTAGCCCGAAGTGAGGGATGCCTTGCATTTCGTCCTTGGTGGGTTTGGCGGTACCAATATCCATGCCCCTAAAAATGGCGCGCGAATCGGCGGAGATAACTTCCCCGCCGAGAGTTTTTGCGATTTCGATAGCTACGCCGGTTTTGCCCGAGCCGGTTGGCCCCAAAATCACAACCGTCGGATTACGATGGGATGTTAGCTCGTTTGAACTGGTTTTGCCCGCCCCTCCAAGGGCTAAATTCATTTTAGTCCCCGTAGAAAATCGGCGAGGTCGGAAAGGTTGACTTTTTCTTCGCTGTCTTTCAGGCGGACGGAGACGACTTTTTCTTCGGCATCTTTGGGGCCGACAATTAGCAGGACTGGAATTTTCATCGAAGTGGCACGTTTGATTTTTTTGCCTAGCGAATCGGAAGCGTCGTCGACTGTAAACCGTAGTTCGTTGTGCCTTAGGGGTTTTTCGAGAACGATAGAACTTAAAACCTCGGTGATTTTTGCGACGTAATCAGAAACGGTGTCGTTTACGGTGATGACGCGGACTTGTTCTGGCGCACACCAAAATGGGAACCAACCACCAGTGTGTTCGATAAAGACCGACAGGAACCGCTCGATCGAACCCAAAGTGGCGTGGTGAATCATTACTGGACGTTCTTTTTCGCCCTTGGAATTCGTGAATTCGAGACCAAAACGTTCCGGCTGGACAAAATCGAGCTGGATGGTGGCGAGTTGGTGCTCGCGACCAAGGGCGTCTTCGGCCATGAAGTCGATTTTGGGGCCGTAGAAGGCAGCTTCGCCTTCGGCTTCGAAGTATTCGAGTCCGTTGTCGATGGCAGCTTGTTTGATTTGGTCTTGCGCCATAGTCCAGAGAGCCTTATCGCCGAGATATTTGTCTTCGTCGGAGCGATAAGAGAGCCGAGCGCGAAGTTTTTGCATGCCGACAGTAGTATAAAGTTCTTTTACGATGCCGACAAGGCGCTTAACTTCGTCTTTGATTTGGCTGTTCATACAGAAAACGTGCGAATCGTCTTGCGTCAGAGAACGGACGCGCGAAAGCCCGCCGAGCTCGCCGGTTTTTTCGTCGCGATAATCGGTCGTCGCTTCCATATAACGCACCGGCATTTCACGATAAGTGCGCGGACGCGAAGCAAAAATCTGGGCGTGATGCGGGCAGTTCATCGGTTTCATGGCAAATTCTTCCCCGTTGACTTGGGAATGAACCATAAATAATTCGTCGCCGAATTTTGCGTAGTGACCAGAAGTTTTATAGAGGTCGGTTTTGGTGATATGAGGAGTCCAGACTTTTTTGAAGCCTTCGCGACCTCGGAGAGAAAGTGAATAATTCGCCATTAATTCGCGAAGTTCGGTGCCACGCGGAGTGAATAAAGGCAAACCAGCGCCGACTAAGTCCGAAAAACAGAATAAATCGAGTTCTTTGCCGAGTTTGCGGTGGTCGCGAGCTTTGGCTTCGGCTTGACGTTCAAGGTACGAAGTGAGTTCTTCTTCGGTAGCAAAGGCAACCCCGTAGATTCGGGTGAGCATTTCGCGTTTTTCGTCGCCTCGCCAATAGGCGCCGGCGATGCGGGTAAGTTTAAACGCGCCGATTTGAGACAGATCGTCTACGTGCGGCCCCTTGCAGAGGTCAGTAAACAAGTCGCCGAGGTCGTAGAAAGAGATCTCGGCATCTTCGGGAAGTTCTTTGATTAGTTCAATTTTGTAAGTTTGGCCGTGGTCGCGCGCCCAATTCAAGGCTTCGGTTTTATCGACAACGCGCTTTACCATTTTGAGTTTGCGGGAGATAATACCGCGCATTTTTTTCTCAATTTTATTCAAATCGGCGTCGGAAATTTTAACATCGCCAAAGTCGATATCGTAATAAAAACCGTTGTCGACCGCCGGTCCGATACCGAATTTAACATCTTTGTATAGTTCTTGCACCGCCGCGGCGAGGACGTGGCTCAAAGTGTGCCGCATTTTTTCTAAATCGTTCATGTTGTTTCCCTTTTCTACAGTTTATTATACCACACTAGCCCAGTAATAGTAAAATCATGAGTGGCATTGTGATGACTGAAAGGATGGTGGAAATGGTGACAAATTCGGAGGCCTCGGTGGGGTTGCCACCGTATTTGACAGCAAAGAGGCCGAGTGAGGTCGCGGTGGGGAGAGCTTGGATTAGGGTGCAGACTTGGACTACTTCGGACGGAAAATTGAGCAGCGAGAGTGCACCCCAAGCAATGAGTGGGCCGAGAATAAGTTGGACGGCTGAGGCGACCAAGAGTTGCCATTTTTTCAAAACTTGCAATAAGTGCGCCTGGGAGAGCATAAAACCGATACAGATTAGCGAAAGCGGAGTGGTGGCGGCACCGACGTAGCCGACGGCGTCACTCATAAAGCTCGGCAGGCGAAGATTGAGCAAAAATAGTACCATGCCGATAAGGACGGCGAGAATATTAGGGTTTAAAATTACGCTGCGGAGCAGTTTGGGGGTGATTTTGCGTTCGAATAGCCAGATGCCGTAAGAGAAAAGTGCGATGTTAAAGGCGATGATGAAGCCACAATAGGCGAGAATCCCGCCAGCACCGAAAGTACTAGAAACGATGGGATAGCCGAGAAAAGTGGCGTTGTTGAAAATCAGAGCGAACTGGGCTTCGTAGGACAGATCGCCTTTGAAAATTTTGGGATGGTAGATGATTTTGGCGACAATGATTAAGATGAACATCACTAAAAATCCGGCAGCAAGACCGGCAAAAAATAGACCTTCTAGAGCCTCGTCGTAAGTGGCGGGAAAGGCAGTAAAGAGCGCCGCGGGCATAAAGACGGTGAGGAGTAAATTGGTGAGTTCGGTATTGGTTTTTTGGCTGATGAGTTTAAATTTGCCAAGAAAAAACCCTAGGATTAGAATCAGGGCGATGGCGCCAAGGCGTTCGTAAAATTGTGTGAGTTCGACTTGCATAGTAATGGTGGGTTGTGAGGGATTCGAACCCCCGACCCCCTCGGTGTAAACGAGGTGCTCTAGCCAACTGAGCTAACAACCCATAGAAATATTATATCACACGGCGAATAATTCGGGTGAGATAATTTTGACGATTTTTAGAATACTTTTTAACGGATTTTTCCACCCCTGTTATCTACCGGCAAAATCGCAAAAAATGAGACAAATGTCCCATTTTTTGAAAGTTCAAAATTTGAGGACCGAAAAAACATGATACAATCTCGGCATGGAGGAGAAAGGAAAAATGAGGCAGTAAAAATGCTAAAAGTTGTGGTGTTTGATGGGGGATATGGGGGCGAGTTTTTCGCCGACCGACTGCAGGAAGACCTGCCGGTGCTCGAAATTGTTCGAGTAATCGACTGGCGACATGCGGATGAGATTTTGAAAAATCCGCGGCGGGCGCGTAGGGTGACGGAGATAGCGCTGAAACCATATATCGGCAAAGCTGATTTGATAATTTTGGCCAATCATCTGCTAACGATGACGAGCCTAAGGTATTTCCGACGAAAATATAGGCAACAAAAATTTATTGGATTAAATTTAAAAAAGCCGGACAGTTTTATTAAACGCGACGTACTAGTAATGACGACGACGGCTGTGAGGCGAACAATAAATTATTGCCATTTTTTATTGCGAGTGCGGCGCCGAACAAAAACTTTATGCCTAGACAGTTGGCCGAGCAAAATTGATGACGGCGAGCTGACCGAAGCTGAAATCCGAAATACTTTGGAAGATTTTTCGAAGAGACGACGGTTTTGGCCTGGGGAAATTGTGCTGGGGTGTGCGCAACTCGAGGACGTGAAGGCGGAAATAAAAAATGTACTCGGGGCGAATTTAAAGATTTATGATAGCTATGACGAAGCGGTGAGAGGAGTTTGCCAAGTGCTGAGAATTCGGGGTGGGACTGGGAAAAAGTTGAGTTAGAGCGGAACTACGTTGCAGGGATGATGTGAAATGAGGCGATACAAGAACGAGGTGAGGCAAAAAGTAAGGCAGAACTACTTTTTGACGACTTTTTTGGTAACGTCAAATTTTTCCATATATTTGCCGAGCATGAGACGGGTTTGAGAATAGAAAGCGGCGACAGATTGGTACAAAATCGAGGTGATTGGCATTAAAACCCACTGAATAATCATGGAAATATTCTTCCCTTTTCTGTATTTGGCGGGGCGTTCGGGGAGGATTTTGAAAGAAACTAACACCGAGACGATAAGTCCGATAGAGGCGAAAGTTTCTACCACACCGACAATGCTCGGCAAGCTATAAGCAATCATTTCGTGAGACGAGACGTTCATAATCATCGGCACCCAACCGCCAAAAGCTACGATGGGAGCGAGAATGGCAAGTGTGATATGTCCGTCGAGCAGGCGCAGAAACTTCGGAAAAAGTTGCCAGAACGGGACGACACGGTCGGATTTAGGTGCGAACAAGCGTGTGCCAACATAGGCTACATCGGAAGCGCCATAGTACCAGCGCCGAACCTGGACGAACTGGGCTTTGATGGTTTTCCAGAAGGTTTCGTCGATGACCGCATCTTGATAAATCGGAATGCGAATGGGTAATACCGCGTAGTCGCCGTGGAAGAAAAAGAGGCTGCGCCAATACTGATGACCGTCTTCGACGATGGTGCGCTTACTCCAGAAATGCATAGCTTCGAGAGCTTGAAGAGGTTGTGAGTGGGAGGCGAAGTTGCGCAGAGAATGTGGGCGCATGGTCGAGATTACGTTGAAAAAGGAATTCGAAGTTGCGATAACGCGAGAAGGCGCGGGGGCGTCCCAAATATTGTTCATAAACAGAGCGACCGGTTGGTAGCTGAGACGTTGGCGATTAGGGTGGGTAATAAATTCATAGGCGACGGAGTCGAGGTATTTCGGCGCCATACGATTGTCGCTATCCAGCGAGGTGACAATGATATTTTCGACTGGGAGATTTTGTGCTTTTACGTATTTTGCGACTTGTTCGCCGGCGTAGGTTAGGTTCGGGCCCTTGCCGATAACTTCGTTCGGTAAGTCGGCGGGGTGCTTGATGAGCAAAAAGTCTCGAAACACGCCGTGGTATTTTTCTGCTAGAATTTTGGCGTTATTTTCGATTGTTTCCCCGCCCCGAGCCTCGTAGGCTAGGACAAAAATAATCCGCTCGTTGGGAAAAGTGGTATTCTTGACGGCTTCGACCGAGGGGGCAAGCGTTTCTAGCCCTTCGTCGTAGGCGGTCATGATGACGACGTGATAGACTTCGGACGGTTTTGGATATTCGCTTTCCATGGCGGCCATCATTTTTAAGTTTTCGACATGTTCGACAAAATGATAGCTATTATTATCGTCGTCGCGCAAGCGCTCAAACGAATCGTGCGGAGTCTCGAGGTCGCTAAGACGTTTCGCCCAGTCGACCCGACCGGCACGCTTGATGATTTCGTAACCTTGAATCGTGCGATAGGCGACAGCGACGGCTTTGACCAAAGTCGCGGCGATAAGAATGAATAAATAAATTGCGCCCACCATAGGTTCAATCCAGGAGAGCAAAAAGAGTAAAACAATTGCGCCATAGGAAATCGCCCCAGGCAGGATTTCTAGAAAACGGTAGAGCGGGGTGCGTTTGCCTTGCGGAATTTCGAGATTTTGACGCGTACGCATATTAACCTTCCCCGAGCGTGCGGATTAAGACTAAGAAAGTTCCCGCGATTAACATCGTGGTGATAAGCAAAAAGAACTTAGCCATGCCCGAACCGCGTTTTTCAAAAATGCGGAGAGCGAGAAAACTATGGAATATGCCAAAAATTAAAGCCAGGAGTGGAAAAGCTAGTAAATCCTGCCAGGAACCGTCGCGATAACCACCGATGTCGCCATAGCCGATTTTGACTACTGAGGCGTTTGGGTTGAGGCTAATGATTGAAAAAATAATTAGAGCGAGTGAAAAAACCAAATTAAAAATCATCAAGACGAACGAACTGCGTTCGGTATGAAAAATCTTCAGAAAGGTTTCTTTAAAATTACTCATGGGTTATTTTTTGTCGGTGATAAAATCCGCTACTTTATTAACGTATTGAATGAACATCGCGTCGCCGACGATGCCGATAATGCCGGTCAGAATCATCATCCAGCCGATGAGAGTGACTACTGCACCTTGGTAGAAAGTGACAAAAACTCCAAGAACCAGCATCATCAGGGCAAGGATTAATACATAACTCCAGGCTTTGATGCCGACTGTGTGAAGTTTGATCGAGGTGTTCATGCGAACGAGGGCTTCGTAAATCATCCAGATGCCCATAATAATGCGGAAGACATCAAAGATTTGCTCGCCGATAAAGAAAAATGCGATACCGATGAGGAGCGAAATTACGCCACCGAGCAGGTTGTTGTTAAAAATATTGTTTTGACCTTTGACGACGAAATAATTAATGATTTGGTAGGCACCTTTGATGATTAAAATTGTGCCGGCGACGTAGCCGATGACTTGAACCACGGCGTTTTGCCAGGCAATCAAAAGAATACCGAGAATAATCGTCGCGAGAGATTCAATAATCGCGCTCCAGGCGTTGCGCTTCAGGGCTCCGCTAGCCTCGTCAACCCCGTGTTTAATAATTTCCGCTTTTGGATTTTTTGTCATTTTCATCCTCCTTGGCTTAATTATACCACATTCTGTATGCTAGCAATAAAAAGTGTGTTATAATAAAGGTGGTGCCGATGTAGCTCAGTTGGTAGAGCAGCTCATTCGTAACGAGCAGGTCACAGGTTCGATCCCTGCCATCGGCTCCATTTTTTGTGAGATAAAAAATGGAGCCCGGAACTTCGTAAACGGCTCCAATAATTTTTTGTTTCACAAAAACTAACATTTTTTCAAATAGTGTTGAAGTTTAGACATTATTTAAAATTATGAACTATTTTTTCTTGAAATTAAAAAATATAATTAAATTGTCGATACTTTAGTCAATTCGAAAGGAGAAATATTATGAACATTTACAGATCGATGTATCATGCCAAAAAGCCGGATGGTATAGAAAGTAAGAAGGCTTATATTGTATCTGGCGGCATTGCGGGGCTCGCATCGGCAGTGTTTTTGATAGACGATGCCAGGATGCCAGGCAAAAACATTACGATAATTGAAAAAAGAAAATATTTAGGTGGCTGTTGCGACGCTTATGAAAATGAAAAAGGGTATGTTTGCCCAGGCGAAAGAGAACTCGAACCGACTATGGAATGTTTTTGGTATTTGTGTAGCAAAATCCCATCACTTGACGACCCCACGAGAACAATCCTAGACGAAAGCTACGATTCCAACCTAGAAAGCCCCATTCACTCCGAGTGTAGGCTGCTACTCAACCAAGGTCATATTGACGACACCGTCCATGATTTTAGAATGAATGATGAGCTAACAATGAAAATGCTGGAGTTTATTACAACACCAGAAGAAAAGTTAGAAAATATTACCATTGAAGATTTCTTTGGCAAAGGTAGTGAATTCTTTGATAGTCCGATGTGGTGGTGCTTCCATACGATGTTAGCATTCAAAGAATACCATAGCGCCCTGGAGGCAAAAAGATATTTGACGAGATTTGGTCTTGCAACTAGGATTGAATATTTGGAGGGTATTTTGCACACCAAAAGGAATGAAAACGATTCAGTAGTTAAACCGGTCAAAAAATGGCTAGACGAACACGGAGTTAATTTTGTTTATGATACGGATGTTTATGATTTGGAATTTACCGATCAAAATTGCAATACCGTGTCGGCAATTAAAATCAAAAACAAAGACGATATAAAAATATCTGAAAATGATTTTGTGATTTTGAATAATGGTTCTCTCATGACGAATGCTAGGTTTGGTGATAATAATACCGTTGCCGAAACGATAAGAGATACCGAAGATTTAGGGTTATTTAATATATGGAGAAATCTTGCTAAAAAACACAAAAAATTTGGACATCCGGATAAGTTTTTAGGGAGGATAGACAAAACAAAATGGATGAGCTTCTTCTTGACTGTCGAAGATTATCCAGAGTTTTTCGATAGATTAGAGAAAATGACTGGTAGCAAAAGAGGTACTGGCGGAGCTGTGACTGTCAAAGATTCTGGTTGGGAATTTTCATTTGTGGTATATGATAGAAATTACTACCCAGACCAAGAAGAAAAAAATAGAGACGTTTTATGGGGAGATGGACTTTATGGCGAAAGAATTGGTGATTACATAAAAAAGCCGATGGCCGAATGTACGGGCGAAGAAATTCTATTGGAATTTTTGTATCACTTAAATATGTTAGACATTAAAGATGAAGTATTAAAACACACGTATATTTCGACTTGTATGATGCCGTATATCACAAGTCAATTCATGCCGAGAGACAAAACCGATAGACCCAAGCTTATTCCGGAGGGTTGTACTAACTTGGGATTTATAGGGCAATTTTGTGAAATGGAGGGAGATGTGGTGTTTACAATTGAGACCTCTGTCAAAACGGGACTTTACACCGCTTATGCTTTGACTAAACTAGAAAAAGAGCCGTTAGAAGTGTTCCCGTCAAGATACGACACCAGGTACTTTTTAGAAAGAATCAAGAAGTTCTTGGGCATCGAGGGAGAAATAACGAAAGATAAACTTCCCAATGTAAATCCTTTGCTTTTTGTTAAAAATAAGAGCAAAATAGAAGAGGTCTTATTTGACGCGCTCAATGATATCCCGCCGTTTATGACAATGTATCCGGGGCGAGATAAATCAGTTGCGACAAAGAAAAGCGTTTTAGATCCTAAATATCCAAAAAATTCCGAAAGAAGGTAGCGATGCGCTGAAGGGCTGTACTTAGTTGCAGCCCTTCAGTATGGCGAATTAACTCTGGCTGGCTTCATGAAATATACCGACTAGCTTCGTGAAGCTAGTTCCTTTTTTCGAATAACTCACTGGCTTCTAGTGACAATAATTTGCTAACCTCTAATGCTATATCGTCTAGGGAGCAGTCGAGCTTACCGTTAAACCAATCTTGGTACAGGTTGATGATTCCGCCCGCAAAATAACTGATTCTTAGATTAACCATTTTAGAATCGTTCAAATATTTTGACGTATCAGTGTTTGATAACATGTATTTAGCAAATTCATGCTTCAATTTTTTCAAAAATGTTTCGGCGTTATTCATTTTGAGAAGTACCCTATACACCTCCTCGTTACCTGCTAGAAACTTACTCACCTCCAAAAGTAGTGGAGTTGGGTTATTGAAAAAGTTTTTGAATTCAAAATTTTTGAGTATTTCAATCATTTTATCGATCACTTCGTTTTCTATTTCTTTGGTAATTTCCCGGATGTTCGCATAATGAGCATAAAATGTACTTCTATTTAAATCAGCCTTGTTTACTATGTTGGTAATCGTAATTTTGCTGATATCTTTTTCCTCTAGTAGCTCTAAAAAAGATTCTCTAATCATTCTCCTAGATCTAATTGCGCTTCTATATTCTGCTTTCATTTATATTGCTCCTAAAGTCCAATATTTAAAGTTTATTTGCCTATTTTCATACAAATCGGCCAAAACTAATGATTGAAATTGCTATTTATAAACAATATAATTTATTTAGACACAAAAGTCAACAGGTGTATGATATTGGCAACGTGTTTTAATTTAAGAAAGGATATGGTCAAATGAGAAATTACGACAGAATCAACACAAGAAAACCGGAAGGCATCGATTCGAAAAATGCCTACATTATAGGTGGAGGGATTGCAGGACTTTCTGCGGCAGCATTTTTGGTTAGGGACGCTAAAATGCCGGGCAAAAATATCACGATATATGATTCCCTTGCCACTTTTGGCGGTTCGATGGATGCCTGCGGAAATGCCGAGACGGGTTATATTTCAAGGGGCGAAAGAGAGCTTGAGCCTTATATGGAATGTTTATGGGATTTATTTGGCAGTATTCCGTCCATTTACGAAGAAGGGAGAACAGTTTTAGACGAAACAAGAGAATGCAATAAAAATTACGAAATTGATTCCAAGCACAGGTTGTGGAAAAAAGGTTTTGTTCCGCATGATGAAACGACTTTTGGTCTAACCAAAGAGGTTGAAGAACAAATGATTAAAATGGTCGTTACGCCAGAAGAAGAGATTGAGGATGTGACAATTGAGCAATGGTTCAGCCCGGAATATTTCAAAAGTCAGTTGTGGTATTATTGGTGCGCGATGCTCGCGTTTCAGCCCTACCATAGTCTGATCGAAATGAAAAGATACACGACGCGGTTTATGCACCAACTTCATCTGATTAGAAGTTTAAGAGGTATTCTGCGCACAAAATACGATCAATATAATAGTTTGATTTTGCCACTTCAAAAATATCTAAAAGATAATGGAGTCAATTTTGTGAATAATACTACCGTTATCGACATGGAGTTTTTGGACGAAGAAAATAAAAAGAAGGTTAAATCTTTGCTTATTAAAAAAGACGATAAAGAGGAAGTTGTTTCTTTGAGCAAAGACGACACTGTATTCTTTACTAACGGTTCTATGACTCAAAACTCCACCCGCGGCAGTATGGCGGAGGCGCCTATCATGAACAAGGACACCGAGAATAGAGGTTGTTTTACTCTTTGGGAAAAGATTGCGGATAAATGCCCTAAATTAGGTGATCCGAAAAAGTTCACTTTCTCGCCAGAAAAGAGTAATTTCGTGAGCGTCACCGTGACCATCAAAGACTATCCGGAATTCTTTAAATATTTGGAAGAAAAAACGGGCAACCCAACTGGCAAGGGCGGAGCGACCACTTTTGTTGATTCCCCTTGGTTTATCACGTACGGGGCAGCACTTCAACCTACTTGCCCAGAGCAACCTGAGAATGTAGAAGTGTTGTGGTTTTATGGGCTACATTCAAATGAAATTGGTACGTATATCAAAAAACCGATGCATGAATGTACTGGAGAAGAAGTATTGAGGGAATTCTTGTATTATTGTGGGCTTGAGGATAAAATGGACGAAATCATCAGCCATTCGATAGCAATCCCGACCGTTATGCCGTACATCACGAGCCAGTTTATGCCTAGAAAAATTAGTGATAGGCCTGAGATAATTCCGGAAAGTGTTTCGAACTTGGCGTTTATAGGTCAATTCGTAGAGCTTGAGGGGGATGTGGTGTTTACTGTTGAAACGAGCGTCAGGACGGCGATGACGGCAGTGTACAAAATGTATCATTTGGATAAGCCGATTGTTCCGCTGTTCAAGGGGCAGTATGATATTAGGATGCTCAATATTGCACTTAAGACAATGCTTGGAAAGGATAAGATAGAAGTGTCTGATTTGCCAAAAATCAATCCTTTGAAGCTGCATGAAACTTTGGAGCAACTCGTAGCTGGAGTAAATGCAATTCCTGATGTACCAGAATATTATTCTGAACGAGAAGAAAATAAATAGCATGATTAAAAGAGGATTTACTATTGGGAAATTTGCACCATTTCATAAGGGTCATCAATATTTAATAGAAACAGCATTAAAAGATATGGATGAATTCTATGTTGTCGTGTACGATACGCCTGAATTCGGCATTAGTATTGAGACAAAAATCAAATGGATTAAGAATACATTTCCAGATGTTAAAATATTGAAAGCCTTTAATAGCCCCAAGCAATTGGGGCTAGATGAAATAAGCGTCAACATCCAGATGGAATACCTATCTAATACAATAAAAAATATAAGGTTCACGCATTTTTATAGTAGTGAAGATTATGGAAAATATGTGGCTAAATATTTAAATTTAGAAAATGTTATAGTAGACAAAGATAGGAAAAAATATAGAATATCGGCTAGGGGTATCAGAAATGATATTGATACTAAAAAGGAGTATCTGAATGATGATGTGTACAAAGATATTAAAGTTATCTATAAATAGATAACTTAATATATGGCTTTCTCGTCAAGCTCCAATTTTGCCACACACTTTGTCTATTCTTTTAGGCGCAAACGGGAAAGCTCTATTGTTTGGGACAGAGAGTTTTTTCGCATATTCATCAGGAGCCATTGCTTATTTTTTAAGCGTGTCCGTCCAATTTTTAATATCGTTGTCGGATGCGCTAGAGGAAAATCTAAAGCCATCTAGCCAATTCCCAGCGCCAGCTTCCTCCGCAAGAAGTTTGCCGCTTTCGCCCAGACCACTTGATGCCGATGTACAAAATAGGATTATCGTTTTACCGCTAAAATCATTTTCTTTGACAAATGTATTTACCGGCCATGCTGCGATGCCCCACCAAATGGGATAACCGATTAAAATCGTGTCATAATCTCCCCAATTTTCTACTTGAGAACTTTTTAATTTAACGTTTCTAAGCGTTTCATCGTTATGTTCTTTGGTCACTCTTGAATTTTCATTTGTCCAATCCAAGTCCAAGCTGGTATAAATATCTTCAGGTATGATTTCGAAGATGTCGGCGTTTAAATTGTTTGCTATTTTTTCTGCCACATTTCTTGTATGATTTTGCGCAGAATAATACACTACTAGAATTTTATTATCGTCATTCAATTTTTCCATTGAGGCATTGCTCCCTTCATTATGATTTTTAAATGTCATTAGTAAAACGGCGCCCGTTATTATTAATAATATGGCTACGCCTATCAAAACTTTTTTATTCATATTAGTTTTTCCGGTTACCACCTTTTTTTATCTTCCCTGCAGTCTTCGTTCGTTCTGCGTGATTTTACAGTACTATCAAACCATTCAACCATTTTTGGATCCCGGTGGTCAAAGAATAAACTTTTGCCCGTATCTAGATTATTGATATTTTTCATATCGTCGTCGGTTAATTCAAAATCAAACACGTCAAAATTTTCTTTCATTCTTTCGATATGTGTAGATTTGCAGGCGACGATAACGCCTCTTTGAACCAGCCATCTTAGAATAACCTGCGCGGATGACTTGCCGTATTTTTTACCAATATTGATTAATACTAAATTATTGAATAAATTATTTCTTCCCTCGCCAAATGGCGCCCAGGCCGCCATGTGAACACCGTATTTGTTCATGTTTTCTTGAGCTTCGAACTGGGCATTTAAGGGGCTGGTTTCAACTTGATTTACTGCGGGGATGACATTTCTTTCAAACAAGCAAGTATCAGACAGCCTGTCTGGATAAAAATTTGATACACCGATAGCTCTGATTTTTCCTTCTTTGTACAATTCCTCTAGGGCTCTGTATGCGCCGTAGTAATCGCCAAATGGCTGATGCAAAAGAACCAAGTCGATATAATCTGTTTTTAATTTTTTCAAAGATTCAGCTACTGATTTTTTGCAATTTTCATAGCCATAATTATCTATCCATATTTTTGTGGTGATAAATAATTCTTCTCTTGAAACTCTGCATTCAGAAATTGCTTCTCCAACTTCACTTTCGTTAAAATAACTTTGCGCTGTGTCGATACTCCTAAAGCCGACCTTGATAGCATCGAGAACGCACCGCTTGGTTTCTTCTTTGGGTATTTGGTACACTCCGAATCCTAAAATTGGCATTTTAACGCCATTGTTGAGTTTTACATATTCCATGCTGTTCCTTTCTGAATTGTAAAATAAATTAGTTTACGATATAATTATAAC
>CAVFLV010000022.1:0-5327 GCA_963623485.1 bacterium
AAAATCGATAAAGAAAACGGTAAAGCCATGCTTGAGGGGCTAAAAGTGGTCGAACGACACATGAAAAAGACCCATTTTAACCCAGCGGGCGGCAAAAAAACCGTGCATCTCGGCATCGATTTGTCGAATTTGAAATTGGTTGAAAGCGCAAAATTTGTGAAAGCTGAGAAAAAGTCGAAAGACACAGCGGACGCAAAAAAGAGCGCGGACAAAACCGCAAAGAAAGGAGCTAAATAATGGCGGAAAAGAAAACGGCTGCCGCGAAAACGGCACAACCACGCTTGAAAGCTCTCTATAATAATGAGTTAAAGGCGAAACTGAAAGAGGAGCTCGGGCTGGAAAACATTAACCAAGTGCCGGAACTCGTCAAAGTAGTGGTTTCGTCGGGCGTGGGTAAAAAACGCGAAGACAAGCGTTTTACCGAGACGGTGGAGCTGACCTTGAATAAAATTACGGGTCAGGCGCCAACTTCTCGACTGGCAAAGAAGTCGATTGCGACGTTTAAGATTCGGAAAGGCATGGGTGCGCCAGTTGGCTATCTCGTGACTTTGCGCAACGACAAAATGTATGAGTTTGTCGACAGATTGATTAATATCGCTTTGCCGCACGTGCGTGATTTTCACGGCGTGGCGAAGAAGTTTGACAAACAGGGGAATTATAATTTAGGTATCAAAGAGCAGACGGTGTTCCCGGAGATTACGTTTGAGGATGCTTCGGTGTTGCACGGGCTCGAAGTTACGTTTATTATTAAAAATGGCTCAAAGGAAGGAAGTCTAAAATTGTTAGAGCACTTCGGAATGCCGTTTGAGAAGGAGGCAAAGTAAGATGGCGAAAAAATCTGCAGTGCTTCGTGATGAAAAACGGCAAAAAATGTATAAAAAATACCAAGCCAAGCGAGCGGAGCTTAAAGCCGCGGGCGATTTGGACGGGCTCCAAAAGTTGCCACGCAATTCTTCGCCGACTCGGCTGAAAAACCGCGATATGCTCGACGGGCGACCGCGCGGGTATATGCGCCGATTTGGGCTGTCACGTATTAATTTCCGGGAAAAAGCAAGCAAAGGCGAAATTCCGGGCGTAACAAAGAGTAGTTGGTAGGAGAAAGGAGAGATATGTCATTACAATCTACAGATCAAATCGCTGACCTTCTAACGCGAATTCGCAACGCGGTGATGGTTGGGAAAAATGAAATTCTCGTGCCGACTTCGAAACTCAAAGTGGGCGTGGTAGAAGTTTTAGCGAAGAATGGTTATGTTTCGGGTTATGAAGTGATCGAGGGCAGTCCGCGCGGGACGCTCAAGGTCGTGATTAACGAGCCGGGGACGAACGCTAAAATTAACGAAATTACGAAAGTTTCGAAACCGGGCCGACGCGTGTATTCGGCGGCGGACGAATTGCCAACGGTGAAATCCGGGCGGGGGATGGTAATTGTGTCGACCTCGAAAGGCCTGATGACCGGACGTGAAGCCAAGAAAAATCGCCTTGGTGGTGAAATTTTGGTTCGAGTGTGGTAAAATAGAAGTACCCGATTTCCTTCGGATACCACCCATAGGGAGCAACCCCGCGATCTTTCGTGGGGTTGTTTTTGTGCGGTTTTTGTATTATAATATAGCTGAAGCATTCGCACGGCGCCGAAGGTACCTACCGCGAAGGCTTCTTTTTTTGCAGAATTGGCGAAGTATTCCTTCGAAAAATGTGTAAAATCCCACGTTTTTCCTTCGAAAAATGTGTATGACCTCTTGAAAAAGATAAACGAGTGTGCTAAAACAAAAATAAGGAGTATAAAATGAAGCGGAAGTTGTATGAAGATTTGTTAAAATGGCAGAAAAGCAAACGGCGGAAGCCTTTGCTGCTTTCGGGCGCGCGTCAGGTCGGAAAGACTTATTTGCTGAGAGAATTTGGCGAAAAAGAGTTTGAGAAGACGATTTATTTGAACTTGGACAAGGAAAAAGAGCGGTTCGAGGCGGTGTTTTGAGATTCGATCGCGGCGGAGGAAGTTATCCGGCGATTGGAGACTGTGGTGGGCGAGAAAATCGAGCCGGAAAAAACCTTGATTATTTTTGACGAGATTCAGGAAATCCCGCGGGCGCTGTCGGCGCTAAAGTATTTTTGCGAGGATGCGCCGGAATACTTTGTGGCGGCGTCGGGAAGTTTACTCGGGGTGGCGCTTCGCGCAGGGACGTCATTTCCGGTCGGAAAAGTGGATATGTTGGAGCTTGCGCCACTTTCGTTTGAGGAATTTATGACGGCGACGGGGAATGAGCGTTTCTTGAGAATTGTTGATGATAAAGAAAGCGTAAAGATTTTTGATGACAAGTTTCAGGAACTGTTTCGGGAATATTTGGTGGTCGGCGGAATGCCGGAGGCGGTGGTGGAATGGATTGAAAGCGAAAATTATGCCGAAGTGGATAAAATTCAGAACGCGATTTTGCTGGCGTATCTGAATGACATCTCGAAACACACCGACGCGACGACAGCGACGCGAATTCACCAGATTTGGAATAGCTTGCCGGCGCAATTTGCAAAGCGAAATGAAAAGTTTATGTTTAATGTAGTGATGTTTCGGGAATTTAACGGATTTTTTGTGGAGCAGTTTGTTTTGCAACAGATGGCGGGAAAATATGATTTGTATTATTGGAATTCAGAGGCGACGGCGGAAGTGGATTTTGTGACGGAAATTAAAAACAATGTTGTGCCGATAGAGGTAAAAAGTGGCGAAAATGTGAAGGCGAAAAGTTTGAAATCGTTCCGAGAAAAATACAAGACCGAGCTGAGCGTGCGGTTTTCGCTGAAACCGGAAGAATATAATGATGGGCTTTTGAATTTGCCGATTTATCTCGCGGGATTGGCGGATAAGAGGTTTGAGTGGTATTTGGGCTAGCTTAAATGAAGCTTAAAAACGCTTGACTTTTCTGCGGGGGGGGGTAAAATGGAAATATAAAGAATTAAATAGGAGGATATTTAATGGCTAAATATAAAAGAATTGCTTTTGCGAGCGGCGCATTGGCTCTAGGGTTTATGCCTTTGGCATTTAGTACTAATAGCTTTGCGGCGGTCGCACATATAACAGACATTGATAATGAAGCTGACTTAATTGGATGTCTAGAACAAGCAAGCGAAGCAACTTGTACTTTGGGCGGTGACATTAATTTGTCGAAGACTGTTATGGTCTACAATAAAATAACGCTTGATCTGAATGGTCATAGTATCACGGCAATAAATCCTGAGAATGGAAAATTTGCAGATGATAACAAATTGATGATAACCGTTAACCATGGGGCGGATTTTACTGTAAAAGGTAATGGGACAATATCGACAGGTGAGACTGACGTTTATGGTCCTATTCGCTTGACGGATAGTGGGACATTAAACGAATCAAAGGTGGCAAAATTCACTCTGAACGATGCTACTCTTAAAGGGAAATATTATGGCATCTCCGGTAATGGATCTCGCCATAACACAGAAGTAACTGTCAATAGTGGAATAATCGAAAGCGACGATACCGGCATTTTCAATCCACAGCAAGGTTCGGTAACTTTGAATGGTGGGAAAATTGAAGCAAAGCTGACAGGAATCGAAATGCGTGCTGGGACTTTGACCGTGAACAATGGAGTTGAAATTAATGTTGATAGAGATGCCGAATATAAAGTTAATCCGAATGGAAGCGGGACCACAACGGCTGGTGCGGCGATTGCAATTGCGCAACACAATACAAAATTGCCAATCAGCGTGACGATTAATGGCGGTTCATTTACCGCGCCAATTCCAGTTATTGAGGCTAATCCGCAAAAGAACGATTCAGCATCTATCGACAAAGTAAATATAAAGATTGCTGGCGGTGAATTTACTGCAACGAACACAGGGAAGATCGGAGCGGTATATAGCGAAGATAAAGCTATCTTTATTACTGGTGGCACATTCTCGGAATTAGACGAAAACTATATTGCTAAAGAGGGTGGCTATGATTATGCTACAACTAATGACGGGATTGAAGTAGTGAATTTGGCGGCGCTTGATGAAGAAGGCAATGAACTCGATGAAAATCACAAGATTGTTTCAAAAAAGATTGATTATAAGGGTGAAACTAAAGAAGCAATCACTGGTGAAGCTGAAGGAACGGTTGCCGGCTCGGTTGAGTTCATTGATGATGTGGAAATCGATCGCAAAGGCTACTTCGTGATTGAAGACCACGGGACGGATGGTTTAATTACGAAAGCAACCAGTAGCGATTCTAAATTAGTAGCGGCGTTCGATTTGAATATGTATGATCGTGATCATAAAATCGTGAAAGTGTCTGACACCGAAATGAAAGTCAAAATCGCTTTGACTGAAGATCAATACAATCAGTTGAAACAATACAATTCGGTGGTAGCGGTTTACTTCGACGAAGAGGGTAATGAGACCGAAGAGCGAATTGCGGCGGAATTGGTAGCAGGTGAGGACAAAAGCTACTACGTTGTCTTTACTGTAACGCACTTCTCGACTTACGGTATCATCGGCGTGAATGAAGAAACTACGGTGACGACACCGGAAACCGGTACGATGACTGCGACGGGTGCGTCGGCAGCGAATGCAGGAATCTTGGCGGCAGCTACAGCAGGTGTGATTTCAGCCATTGTCGGTATCGCAGCGATTATTAGGAGAAAATAAACACCTAATAATAAACCCAGAAGGGTCCGCGAGAGCGGGCCTTTTTGGCGGATTACGCGCTATCTCCATTGATCAAAAGTGCCGAAATCGATAGTTTTAATCAAGAAAATCATTACTTTTGTTAACTTTTAGGATTTAACTGTAGACAAATAGAGCAAATGTATCGCCCTTATCTTCAATAGTGTTCTCGCCGTCAATAGCCTTTACCCATCTTTTAACTTCTATATTGAAATGTTTTTTTAAACCGTTCGCTTCGTATTTTAATTCGGACATATAATCGCGAGACCAAAGTCCGTACTTATTTCCATTCTCATCTTCGAAGAAATATAACTCTTCGTCTGGACCGGCATCTTCTTTGTTTTTATAGAATAATTTTGGAGTATCAAAATTTTTTAGTATTTCGATTAGCTCTTTTTCAGACCTAAAATCTATCATATATTTATTATACCATAAAAATGGGCCGACGAAAAGCCGACCCGGGATCTGGTACACTTAGACGTTATATTGTTAGCGCTTCAAAGTGCGGACGCAATTGGTGCAAATAACCTACTGGGGGTTATCCCCTAGGCCTCGAATTTTACGATTCGGGGCTTTTTCATATATAATAAAGTTATGAGCTATACATATAAAATTATCTTGGATCAAAAAGTTGATTTTTTGAATTGGCAAGATGCAATAAA
>CAVFLV010000022.1:5337-9540 GCA_963623485.1 bacterium
ATAAAATACGGCGGCGCTTTTGGCGCTAACTGGTCAGATCGACTAATAAAAGCCTTTCTTTAAACATTATGATATCTGTATTAGTACTTTTCCGGTCTCTTCTTATAATGAAAATGACGGTTCGATGATCGTAAAATTTGGCGATGAAGCGCCGATGGGGACTTTTTTGCACGAAGCGTTACATATACAATTCCACAATTATTGGCAAAATAATCCTAATTCTGCAGTTTCTAAACTTAGTGCGAAAAATTTTGAAACATTAAAAGAATCTTTAACTGTCATTTTAGATAATGTTTTAGTTCCGTTCATTGAAATTTACGACCGAGGATATGCAGAACACCATGCTTTTCGCCAAAAACTTCATCACGAGTGGAAAAAACACCACGACTTTGATAAATTGGTAGATTTTGGAGTAAAAGAGTGTTGTCACGATAATTGATAACTAACCTAGAAAATGCACAAACTCAAGTAGATCGGCAGTGTAATTGTAGGATTAACAAACATATGAGAATTCTCACTTCTTAGCCTTGTTTTTATAAGCTTCTAGAACTTGTTTCGGTGTCATAAAATTCAATGGTCGCATGGGCCTGTTATTGGTTTTATCTTGATGTCGTTTGAGCCGTCTTTTGAAGTCGTTTTCATCTGTTATTAGTCTATTTAAACGAACCATTTCGGAGTAGAACAGCTTTTGGTCTTCACGATGTAATCTTTCTACTTTGCCGTTGTGTTTAGGAGTGCCTGGTTTGATACGCTTAAGTCGTATGCTAAATCTACGTGCAGTGTTCTCGAACATGCTATGGTTATTATTTTTGTTGGTGAGAAATTGTTTAGTAAACTCAGCGCCATTATCAGTTTGGACACATTCTACCTCTATTCCTAGTGCCTTAAAGCTAGAATTTACTTGGCATAAGAATAAGCTTGATGAATAGGTATTATGCTCACGATAACCGCATAATATGCGGTACCGAGAATACTCATCTATGGCCGTGTATTGGTAAAGTCTCTCGCCAGGATGCTCAGCTTTAAATTCTGCACTTAAACATTCCATAGGCACATATTTGACGTCTATTTGAAGCTTTTGTCCAGGATATTGAGCTGGCTCATAACGATGTGATTTTCTGCAAGTGGGAGAAGGTTTGGATTTGGGGTTTGTGGGCATTTCTAGGCGTTTTAAGAGCTTTAAAAGTGCTGGTTGGGTTCTGGTGTATCCGCGGGCTCTTAATTTAAGCCAGAAGTCTTGTAGACCAATATTAGGGTTGCGTCTTCTCATGTCTTTGACTAGTTTTATCTCTGTTTCAGTGTGTGCATTAGGGTGTGAGTGCGGACGTCTAGACTGGTTTGCAAGAGTTAAATAATTTCCATTACTTTCGCTTAGAATCTTTTTCCAACGATAGATGTTTTTCTCGGAAGTATGATAGTTGGCAGCAGCTTTGGCTACACCAAATCTCTCTGCGTATTTTATGGTTTTTAAACGATATTTGACTTCTTGTGGTATACTCAAAATAGCCCCTTCCGATTGTACCTAGTTTAGTTTCTTCAACTTCAACTATACAACGGTTGGGGTTATTTTGTTAGAGAAAATTCTCATATGTATGTTTAGCTAACAAAACTCAAGTAGATCGGCAGTGTAATCAGGTTGCCAAAAATAGCAAAGTGTGATATAATAGGGGTATGGGGCGGAGTTGTTGTGTTCGAAAAAAAAATAGCCACTTTAGCTTTTGGGGCGGCTTTTTTGTTGACTTTTTCTGCGGTGGCGACCCCAGTTATGGCGGCGAATTTGTCCGCTGGGAAATTGCGTGAATTTTCGGAAAATAACATTCTTTATTACGATCCGTCGGCGTGTTTAGACGGGGCGCTAGGGCTGACGGCGGGAAAATTAGCAGGAACGGGTAATTTCGCGAAAATTCTATCAGCGAAAAATGCGGAGAAAAGTTTTTTTAACGGCGAAGGCGATGTGCCGAGCGCGCAATGGTCAGACACAGACACGACTTCGATGAAACAACTGGTCGAGACTTATGGCGATCTCGCCTATCAACTTGGCGAGGCGGTGGGGGCGCCGTGGATTGCGATTTTGGTGCAGATGCGCTACGAAGATCCGAATTCGGTTTGTGGGAAAAATAACTTTTGGGGGAACGGCTGTCCGCCTGGAACGGGCGCAGGCGGCGCTTCGAAACAGGGGTCAAATCTCGGCGAAGGCTTCGTTCAATACGCGGAAACTTTAACGAACGGGATGCACGATCAGGCGCTCGGAATTTCCGATCCGAAGGAATATCTCGAAAAAATCGGGCCGACTTGGGTGCAGGGAAATGTTAATGGTGCGGGTTATGGCGCGATTGAGGCGATGAAAAAATCGGTGGACGCGCTGACGGAATTTGTTGAGTCGGCGGAAGGACAAGAAGTCGCGAGCGAGTTCGGAACTGCGCGCAGCGGGAATAGCCTTTGCCGTTGCTCAGGTGATACGACGACAGCGAAATGGACTGATGGTTGGATCGAAGATGATTCGCTAACAGGGGTGAAAAAGGAAGATGTGAACGGGAAAGATGATTTGAGCGAGCCGGTGAATGCGATGGGAAGTTATATGACGGATGACGGAAAGCCGAACAAAATCCTCTTACATACGACCGAAGGCACGACGAATGGCTACGCGGCTTATCCGGCGGGCAACAAATATCCGGCGCATTTTACGGTGAATTTGAAGAAAAAAGAAGCTTATCAGCATTTTTCGATTTATCAGCCGGCGCTAGCGATTAAAAATATGGATGCGGCGGGACCGGTCCAGATCGAAATCGTCGGTTTTAGCGATAATACGAGCGCGGGTTATGATGCGGGTTATGATGTGAAAAACTTTACAGATGAGGATTGGGACTATCTCGCGACTTTGTTGCGGGCAATTTCGGAAGAAGCCGATATTCCGCTGACTTCTTCGTTGAGTTGGAGCAGGCTGGCGGGACGGCTGAGTGCGGAAGATTTCTTGAATTACGAAGGGATTTTAGGACATCAACACGCGACCGATAATGACCATAATGACCCTGGAAACATTTGGAGTTATATCGAGGCGGCGATTGAACGCGGTGGCGGTTATGATGAGGCTTGTTCGACCGGCGGAAATGGTGACATTAACGCAACGGCGCTGGAATTGGCATGGCCGGCGAGCGAATACGGTAAACACAGCTGGAACGAGCCGAACGATAGTTATGCGAAGGCGCTGGTTGATACAGGGGTGAACAAGTTGGGCGACGCCTGTTCGATGGCGGGCGGGAGTTGTGACGCGTTCGTGACAACGGTGATGCGTTATTCGGGCGCAGATGCGGACTTTTATTGCTGTGGAATTTCGGGCGGAGCGACTTTGAATTATATTTTGTCATCTGGGAAATATGAAGAAGTCGAGAATAATCTTGATAGTTTGGCGCCAGGGGATATTCGGATTGGACCGAATCATATCGAGTTGTATGTAGAAGTTAATGGCGAGCCGGCGATCGCTTCGGCTTCGCATTGTGAGCGAAGTGGCGATGTGGGGAATTATTATAATAACGATTTTAGGGCGTTTAGATTGAAGAAATGAAAAAGTTAAGAGTAATAGTCGTGGCAATGTTAACAAGTTTCGCGTTAATTGTGATAATTGCGGTGATTGCTACGGTGACAGCGACGAAAAAATTGGAAATTGTGAATTTAGATCAGGTCGAGAGCGGGTTGTCTAGCGCAGAAGTCAATGATCTTGAACGGTATATTTGGGAAAGTTTACAGCGAACCGAGGGGTTCGATGAGACGAAAAATGAAGTGAAGGCGTTGATTCGGCCGAGTTCTTTTGTGAAAACTGAGAAAGATAATGTGCGATCGTTTGAATTTTTAGTGGATGTGGACGAGTTTCGGGCGACTTATCGGGTTTCGTTCGCGCTTTATCGTCAAGAGGGTTTCTATGAGTCGCCGGTGATTGATTGTCCAGAGCCGGAAGAGATGAAATATGCGGAAACGACTTGTCTGGGCGAGAGGACTTCGGCGTTGTCGGTGACGGTGGGGAAATATTTGCCGTATTATTTAAAATCGGCGAGTGGCGAAACTGTGACGGTGACGAAAAAGACGGATGATGCGGGCGAATATCTCGACGCGCGGGTGAATAATTGCGGAAATGAGACAAAAGTCCCATTAATAACAAGGGAAATTGAAAAATGGATCGAATCGCTCGGATATCGGGCGAGTGATTAT
>CAVFLV010000022.1:9550-21102 GCA_963623485.1 bacterium
GGGGTTTGTGGCGGTGTTGGTGATTTTTCTGGGGATTATTCCGTTTTGTGAATATCTCGGAAAGCCGGCATATCTCGAGATTTTGGTGAATTCGACGGATGTGAAGGTGGAAATTGCGGGGGAGAGTATCGGAATGCGGTGTATGAGTTCGAACCGGGTGTTTATACGGCTAAGATTTCACGCACGGGGGCGCCGACAGAGGAAGTGACGTTGACTTTGGAGAAAAATCGGACGACGGGGCTGTATTTAGAGTGGTCGGAAGCGAAAGGGGAATGGATTTATCATACGGCGGAGGAGTTGGAACATAAAAATTCGATCGGGGGGATTT
Source organism: bacterium (assembly GCA_963623485.1). Classification (GTDB taxonomy): domain Bacteria; phylum Patescibacteriota; class Saccharimonadia; order Saccharimonadales; family Saccharimonadaceae; genus Nanosyncoccus. The sequence continues at coordinate 9,879 of CAVFLV010000022.1, forward strand.
TGCCGTTGAATTTGTCGGTGTGCGGGGAAAATGCGACGCGGATGAATTGTGATGCGATTACGGTTGAATATACGGATGGGAAATTGGCGATTTCAGGGCGAAAGGCGAAGCTGGACGCGGATGGGCTGACGGCGGTGAAGAATGGTTTGAGCGAAAAAGGCTATAATCTTGAAGATTATGAATATAATTATCGGCAGAGGACAGATTAAGCTTTGATTTTGCAAAGATGACCCCCCAGATTTTTATAAGTGATTTGAGAGGGGTGGGTTGAAAAAAATTGTTGCGTATGATAGAAAACTTCCAAGAAAATAATTGGGAGATAAAATGGAAGCAAAAGATTTTGATAGCTGGATGAAGCTGAAGGCTGATTTACACTATGCTGGTGTTTTTCGGAACATAAAAGAAGGTGATGTTTGGTGGTGCTCGATGGGAGAAAATGTAGGGATAGAGATTAACGGTAAACAAAAACTGTTTTTACGTCCAGTGCTAGTTTTGAAAAAATTGAGTAAACGCGGTTTTTTGGGTGTGCCACTAACTTCACAATTTCATGAAGGTATTTGGTATGTCGCCTTTGAATTTAAAAATAAAAAACAATATGCGGCGCTAGCACAAATAAGAACTTTGAGCATATATCGTTTATGTAGGAAAATGGGAGTAGTTCCCGATTCTGATTTTAAAATGGTGAAGAAAGGATTCAAAAAACTTTATTTTTGACAAAAAATACTCCCTAGTGTTAACTAGGGATGGGCGGGTATTCCCGAATGATTCTATTTTAACGTAGATAGCCGCAAAAGTCAAGTGAATAATTTAACAGATTAAGAGTTGCATTTTTTCGGGAAGTGTGCTATAATGGTAAGGATATATTAACTTTTAAGAGGAAAAGATATGAGTCGTATCGGAAAACAGCCCATCGAAATTCCGGCGGGAGTGACAATTACGGTCGGCGAGAGTGAAATCACTGTCGCGGGCCCGAAGGGGTCGCTCAATGTCCCGGTGCAGCCAAAAACCAAGGTTGCAATCGATGGCAATACGGCAACTGTCACCCGTGAGGATGACGAGCCGAAATCTCGAGCTTGGCATGGTCTGCAACGCGCGCTTCTTAACAACGCGGTTGTTGGCGTAACCAAGGGATTCGAGAAAAAACTAGAAATTAACGGGGTCGGTTTTCGACTTTCCGGCGGTCCGCAGGAAATCGAAATGGCACTCGGGTTTTCGCATCCGGTGAAATACAAGGCACCGGAAGGCGTGACGCTGACCACGAACAAAATGGAAATCACCGTTTCGGGGATTGACAAGCAAAAAGTGGGACAGGTCGCAGCCGAAATTCGAGCCTTAAAGAAACCGGAACCGTACAAGGGCAAAGGTATTAAATATGCCGACGAAGTAATCCTTCGCAAGGCAGGAAAGGCGGGTAAATAATGAATAAGGTGTTTAGAGCGAAGCGAACGCGCGCCAAAATCCACGGCACAGCCGAAAAACCGCGCCTTTCGGTGGTGATTTCTAACAAGCACATTATCGCGCAGGTGATTGATGACGATAAGGGCATGACACTAGCCTATGCCACGACGGTCGGGGCGAACGCTAAGGGGTCGATGACCGAAAAAGCCGCGCTAGTGGGCGCTGAAATCGCGAAAAAGGCGAAAGCGAAAAAAGTTTCGCAAGTAGTGTTTGATCGGGGGTCTAAATTATATGCGGGGCGAATGTCGGCGCTAGCAGACGCGGCTCGCAAAGAAGGATTGGAGTTTTAACATGCCAGAAAATGAGAAAAAAGCCCCAAAGGTGATTAATAAATCTGGTACGCTTAAAATGGACGACCAGACGGCGGCGACCAAGCAGACGCGCGACATCGCGGGTCGGAAAATGGAACGCAAAAACCGTCGGGACCGCGTGCGTGCTGAAGCGGGGCCGAAAGAATTTGAAGAAATTACCATCGCGGTGGACCGCGTGAGCCGAACCGTGGCTGGCGGACGCCGGATGCGGTTTAAGGCGCTGGTTGCGATCGGGAACCGTAAAAACAAAGTCGGTGTCGGCGTAGCCAAAGGCAACGATGTAACTACGGCGGTAGCGAAAGCGACTTCGAAGGCGAAAAAGTCGATGGTAACGTTTAATATGGACGGCGAGACGATTTGCCACGAAGTGCGAACTAAGGAAACTGGGGCGGATGTGTTGATGAAACCGGCGGCGCCAGGTACTGGGATTATTGCTGGTGGTACTGTGCGAGCGATCATGGGGCTGACTGGGGTGAAAAACCTGATCTCGAAGTCTCTTGGCTCGACCAATAAAGTCAATATTGCTTACGCCGTGATTGAGGGCTTGCGCCAGCAAACTCCGCGCCAAGAATGGACGGGGGTGAAAACCGTGAAAAAGTCCGCCAAGAAGGAGGATAAGTAATGAAATACAATGATTTAGTGGTAGAAAAGAACGCGCGACCGAGCCGAAAAGGTCGGGGTATCTCGGCGGGGCAGGGCAAAACTGCTGGTCGTGGCACCAAGGGTCAAAAAGCCCGAACTGGTCATCGCAAGATGCCGGCTGGGTTTATGGGCGGACAGCGTGCGATTATGCAGGCTGTGCCAAAGCTCAAGGGTTTTAAGTCGATTCACCCGAAAGCGGAAGTGGTCTATACTGATCGGCTGAATGAACTGACGGGGAAGGTTGATAATTTCGCGCTTGCGGAAGCGTCGATGATTTCTTCGCCGTTTGTGAAGGTAAAAGTCATTTTGCGGGGTGAAATCACCAACAAAATCGACCTCGAAACGCAATTTGCGTCGAAGACTGCTGTAGAAGCTATCAAGAAAGCTGGTGGGAGCTTTAAGAAAGTTGCGGTTTTGCAGCGGCAGAAAGCCGAAAAGAACTAAAACATAAAATAGTTTTTTCGGTGGCTTGGACTTTCTCATTGTAATTTTTACAATTTGAGGCAAGAAAAAATCTCCTTACGATTGGGAGATTTTTTTCATTGTCAAATTGATAAAAATTACATTCGAAAATCTGGTCTAAATCTCATTATGCCACCGAAAAAACTATTTTTTGTGGTATAATTAGCTCCATGGATGAGAAGGAGTTAAAAACAAGCCCGAAACAACGGTTTTTTATTATTTTGATTGCGGTGCTGATGGTGGGGTCGATTATTGCGAGTTATGCGGCGATCGTGATTGCCGGGTCGAGCGGGTCGGCGACGACGAGTGGTAGCATCGACGAGGCGAAGGTCGAGGAGCTCAAGGCCGATTACGACGAAAAGCAGGCGGAATTCGAGGAATTGGCGCAGGGTGATTTTGAGGAATTTATTAAATACAAGTCGGAAATCACGGCCTATAACGAGTCGGCGGCAAACACGGGCGGAGTGACGACGAAAGATTTGAAGGTCGGTACGGGGCGCGAAATTGGGGAGGATGACGAGGATTATTTGGCGTATTATGTGGGGTGGTGCGCGGACGAGACGGTGTTTGACTCGTCGTTTGATGATGTGACCAATCCGACAGCATTCGCAAAGATTTTGGACGCGTCGCTCGGGATGATTGAGGGTTGGACGCTAGGGGTCGCGGGGATGAAAATTGGGGGGATTCGGGTGATTACGGTGCCTGGGGAACTGGCTTATGGGGACACAATGGAGATTTGTGGCGGGACGAATAAACCGCTGAAATTCATGATTATGACACGGGAAAACGAGGGTGAGCTAGCAGATCTAGCCTCGGCGCTAGATACGGCGTATCTGAAGTATCAGTATTATGCGATGTATGGGATAGAATACTAGTCGGCCGGGGAGATAATGCGGGGGGCTCGACTGGGCGAACTGGGGCGAAATACGGAAAAAACCGGATTTATGTTCTACCTATTGACTTTTTAAGTCGCTTGTGGTATAATGGGGGTATAGGCTAATTAATAGGTGGGGCAATAGAAAAAGTCTCGTATCACTCATAGAAAGGGAGGACAAAAATATGAGTGGATTTTATCATGATTTTACACCACAAGTGTGGTGCCACATTTACCCGTATATTGCTATTGTAACTGCAATAGTGATGATAATATTGGGTGCCAGACAGCATAGGCTGGTCTGGAGCAACAAAAAGTGGCGCTGGCGAATCTGCCAGCGTTATGGAGAAGAAATATATGCAATAGTTGCGGCAATCGCGACTTTTGTCATTATAGTCCTTGTCTTTTTAGAATCGTCCGACGGAATTAATCAGATGGTTCTAAACGACGTCGGGCCTTATGAAAACCCGACAATGAGGACAGCGCTAATCGGCGCTCTTCTACCACTGCTGATGTTGGCTATCGGAGGAGCGTTCTTCTATTATTTGGCTTTTGCTGTTGAATCTTTCGTCTTTAGGCGATTGGTATTAAAACAGCAGGAACTGAATAAGCAGAAAATCGTTCCCGATTATGCTAATTCGCAGAAATGCGGAATACGCACATGGGAACGAAGTTTCCGAAAATAGCATCAATTTATCCCTGAGCTTTAGGCTCGGGGATTTTTCATGGGATGAAAATTTTTACACAAAATAAAAAGGTTGTGGTATAATGGGGATATGAAAAGGCATATACGGAAAGTTTTCGGGGGTGTGATGATGCTGGGGGTGGCAGGCTTGGGGGCGATGAATGGCGGGACGGGGGCGAGTGCGCTGAGTTTTGCGTCGAATGTGGGGGTGAATTTTGAGGTGAACGAGTCGATTACAGTGACTGTGCCGGTCGGGGGGCTAGTGATTAGTGATTTGGTGCCGGGGACGGTGGCGGATAGCAATGTGATTGCCGTGAATGTGAAGTGTAATAGTGCTTATGGGTATACTCTGAACGCGACGGTGGGGAGCGCGACGTATAATACGCGGAATTTGGTGGCGGAAGACGCGACGGTGAGCGAGGCGTTTAACAGCGTGGACTATGGGGCGAGTTTGTCGACGCTCTCGACGGTGAAGACTTGGGGGTATGCGGCGTCGGAGAACGGGACAAGTTGGGGCAGTTATAGTGGGCTGCCGCTGTATTCGGACACCGCGAATGTGGCGACGCTCCGGGCGACGACGAGCGGGCCGACGGCTTCGGCAGGGCAGAATACGAGCTTTAAGATCGCGGCGTATGCGGCGGAGGCAATGCCGCTGGGCGAATATAATAACGTGATTAATTTTACGGCAGTGGCGAATGAACCGCCGGTGAAATATATGCAGACGGTCGCTACCTGGAAAGATACAGTGAGTGAGGGCGAAGTGGTGGAGGCAGTGGATCAGCGGGACAATAAGACTTATTACGTGGCGAAGCTCGCGGACGGGAATTTGTGGATGACGCAGAATTTGGACCTGGATTTAAACACGGGGGTGACCCTGACTTCGGCGAATACGGATATCACGACGGACTGGACGCCGAGCACGAGCACTTATGCGACGAGCGATACGACTTGGGAATGGTCATATACTGCGCCGAAGTCGTATGACCCAGGAGATGAGTGTTGGACGGGGCTAATAGATACTTCGTGGAGCGGGACGCTAGACAATGCGCCATACGCGACGAGTTGCTCGGAGGAAGGGGCGAACATACACTATCACGTAGGGAATTACTATAACTGGACTGCGGCGGTGGCGATGAATGATTCTAGTGCTTACACGACGCAAAACACGGATGTTGACCAGTCTATTTGTCCGGCGGGATGGACTTTGCCAAAAAGCGGGACGACGTTAACTGGCTCGGGCTCGTTTTACTACATGATTAACCAAACTGGGTTTACTTCTGGAACTGGTGGCACTATTCACCAGACTCCGGGCTTTCTCGTGTATGGTGGGTACTGGAGCGGTTCGTCGAACGACGTTGGGAGCGACGGGTTCTACTGGTCGTCAGTAGTGTACGGCTCGGACGACGCGTACGGCTTGTACTTCGATGCGGTTAGCGGTTTGAGCCCCCAGGGCAACGTCTACCGCGCCTACGGCGACTCCGTGCGGTGCGTCGCGCGCTAGGGCGCGCGCCGGGTGGCTACCCCTTGCCGTTCTCCTCTTTCGGGCTTTCGCCCTCCCGTCCTTCCGGAAATCAAAAGGAAATCCCGTGATAGGAAAGCGAGTTTTTTGACGTGTTCTTGAAATTTGTTAAAGCCGTAAAAATAAGAAAAAGCATTCGAAATGGTGCAAGCAACTGGAGCCGGTGCGAAAAGTTTTCCACAAGCGAATAAAATAAAACGGGTTGAAAATGAAAATACTTATGTCTATAATTAAAGTAGCGGGTAATCCCGCGTAGTTCTAAGGTGGAGCCGAGGTAAAGCTCATTCCGACCTCTGAAACTATCATGGAAGGACAAAGAGTATACCTAGTACGCTAGGTCTTGTACTGTTCCGTCCTACGCTCTACGGAGTGTAGTGAGGTTTAAAATACTCTTCTCAAAAACTGTCAGTGTGGCTTTCTCGTGTATGGTGGGAACTGGAACGGTTCGTCGAACAACGTTGGGAGCAACGGGTTCTACTGGTCGTCAGTAGTGAACGACTCGAACAACGCGTACGGCTTGAACTTCAATGCGAATAGCAATTTGAACCCCCAGAACAACGACAACCGCGACAACGGCAACTCCGTGCGGTGCGTCGCGCGCTAGGGCGCGCGCCGGGTGGCTACCCCTTGCCGTTCTCCTCTTTCGGGCTTTCGCCCTCCCGGACTTCCAGGAAAAGTGGACTTTTAAGTCCACTTTTTTGTGCGAGGAACGCTCGGAAAGACGGACAAGTGGAGAGATCTATAGGGTAAAGACCGAGAGGCTAGGGCGCTGAATGGGTGAGTGAGTAAGACGTTAAGACCGCTTATTCTTTGGGTAGGGGTAATCCCAGCCGAGGTTCTCCCAGAGTTTATGAATAAGTTTATAACTGTCGTAGTGGGAAAGATGGCCGTCGTAAGAGGTGAGACTTTCTAACTTGCCTTCGCCGGTGGTGGCGATTTTGTAGGCAGCGGTGGCGAGATTATGGGCGATGCGCTGGCCGGGGATAATGTGGTCGTAAAAAACTTTGGCACCGAGAAAATCGATACCTTGTTCGATAGGAGTTTCGGATTGTTTCTTGGGATGTAAAATCAGACCGAGAGAGTCGATTTTGCGCTCGATAAGGGGCATATCTTCTCGCAAAAGGCGAGGCAAGTCCTCGGCAGTGACGACGATGAAAAAGTCGTCCACGTAGCGACCGTAATTTCGGAGTTTGCGATCGACGACGACGAAATGGTCAAGCTGGTCGAGATAGATATTGGAGAGTTCTTGAGAAGTGTAGTTGCCGATGACTAGCCCGCGGCCTTTGGGCTGGTTGAAAAGGGATTTGTTGGCGGGAAGGTCGTCCCAGTCGCTTTTGCGACCGCGGATGGTGACGCCTTCGGTCGGGCGGTCGAAAATCACTTCGCGCCACAAATACCTAAGCGTGCGGTAAAGCTCGCCACCGTCTGGAAATTGGCGTTTTAAGCCCCATAGCACGCGCTCGTAGAGCTTTTGGTGGTTTAAGCTGATAAAGTAGCTTTGGAGGTCGCGCTTCACGACGTAGGTCGGAATAGTGCCGTCGTGGCTGACACGGCGCATTTTGCGCTGGAGGTCTTTAATGCCGTAGAGTGTGCCTTTGTCTTTGCGACAAGAGTAAGAGCAGGGCAGAAGGCGCGGGCCCCACCACTCGTCGGCGTATTTTACAAGAAAGCGGTGGACTATACGGTCGACAAACGAGGCGGCGATGATTTCGCGAGTGACGGGGTCGTGAATAATAAATGCGACGCCGCGACTCGGGTGGTAGGCGCGGGCGATAATCGTATCACGTAGGCGGACGAGATTTTCGAAATCATTGGCTTCGAAATTGTGCTCGTTCATGGTTTTACGTTTGCCGCCGACGCGGGTTTTGTAGTAGGCTTCGAAAAGTTCTTTGAGCAAGAAATCTTCGAAATTGGTTTGATAGTTCATTGTTTTCCTTAGTTTTAGTTAATACCGGTTGAGTTTTCGTGTTTTTTCGTGTTTTTTTGTATTTTCAGCGATTTTTGGCTATTTTTGTGTGGTTTTAGACTCGCGGTCGAGAATATCGCTGATTTTGGTGATTGTTTCGGCGGCGCGGGCGGAAGTTTTGGGTTGCCAGAGTTTTAGGTCGGTCAAAAGTTTGGTTTGATATTTGATGAAGGTGAGGTCGGATTTAAGGCGTTTAAAACAGTTCACGCGGTTAATGCGGCCGTTAGTGAGGTCGAAATAGGTGCAAGTCATCCTGTTTGCGGTGTCTACGAGGGGGTTACCGAAAATATCGCGGTCGAATTGGTTGGGCAGAGTGCGGGAATTCTCGTGAACAATTTTCAAAAGTTCTTCGAGTTGGAGAAAGAGGACGGGAATGGCGTTGTCAATCATGACAAGTTGGTTGAAATGGCGGAGAGTTTGATTTTGCTGGTCTTGCATGCCAGCGAGCTGGGCCTCAGTGAAAGTCCAAGGGAGCTTAAAAAGGATAAAATCGTCGGGGTTATGACGAGGGCGGAGCTGTTTAATGCCGAGGGTTTTAAAAGCTTCGGCGAGTTTTTCGGGTTCGCGAACCGAGACGATGCCCTCGGCGGATTTGTAGGCGTAGTCGCCGTCGGTGGTGAGATTGGCGGTGAGGTTTAGTTTTGGCGCGATATTTAAAGCGTAAAACAGGGCAGAATGGCCGATAAGTTTATAAAAACCGTTGGTGGATTTTAGGAGAATAAGGTAGCTGAAATTAGTCTTTTCGAATTCGGTGATGAATTTTTTGTTTTCGCTGTAGGCCTTGTTGCGCTCGCTTTTTAAGCGTTTTAGCTCGGATTTGCTGGCTTTAGTGTTAGTGTTTTTGAAGTTTTTGACCGCCTCGTCAGCTGCGGTGAAGAGAGAAGTGGAGTGTTGTCGGGACTTGTTTCGAGGTTGGCTGTTGATTTGAGGTTGTTTTTGATTTAGCGTTGGCATAAAATTCCTTTCCGTTAATGTCCATGTTTATTATAATCGTTTTTGGTGGTTGAAAAGTCGGTTAAAGTGTGATGGGGTGGGGTGTATGAAAAAGAGAAAAGTTGGAGTTATAATTGTTCCTGGGGACGTTAATGTTTGGCCACATGAATATGAGACGGCGAAAGTTTTGGCGGCAAATGGGTTTGATGTGAAATTTATCAGAAAAAGTAATCGTTTTCGGGAACATTCGGCCGATGCTTATGTTGACGGTAAAAAATGGGAGTTTAAATCTCCGACAGCGAAACATACTAAAACTATTTTAAAAAATTTGAAAGAAGCTGAACAACAGGCGGAAAGGGTAATTCTGGATTCGAGAAGAATGAAAAAGGTTCCGGATGTAGCAATTTTGCGAGAAATAATAAAACAAATTCCGATGATCCAAGGATTAAAGAGCGTAAAATATATATCAAAGGCGGGAAAAATAGTTGACATAAAGTAATTGGCGGGATATAATATAGAATATTGAAACCCCCGAAAGGATTTAATCCTACTCCGGGGTTTCTTTTTTTGGTATTTTCTTTGATTTTGGAGAGATTTTGTGGAGGGGTGGTTGAAAAGTTGGGGGAGGTGTGGTATAAGAGGAACATGGATAAAACTTTTTTCTTTTATGATTTGGAAACGTCGGGGCTGAAGGCGCGGGAGGACCGGATTATGCAGTTTGCGGGGCAGCGGACAAGTATGGATCTTAAGCCGATCGGCGAGCCGGTGAATATTTTGGTGAAGATGACGGACGATGCGTTGCCGTCGCCAAAGGCGATTATGGTGACGAAAATCACGCCGCAAAAAACTTTGGATGAGGGAATTAATGAAGCGGAGTTTTGTCGGTTGGTGACGGACGAGATTTTTACGCCGGGGACTTGTGCGGTGGGGTATAATACGGTGCGGTTTGATGATGAGTTTATGCGGGCGACGTTTTGGCGGAATTTTTATGAGCCATATGAATTTGAGTGGAAGGACGAGCGGTCGCGGTGGGATATGTTGGACGTGGTGAGGCTAGTTAGGGCGCTTCGGCCGGAGGGAATTACTTGGCCGTTCCGGGAAGACGGTAAGCCGACGAACCGGTTAGAGCTTTTGACGAAAGAAAACGGTTTGTCGCACGAACACGCGCACGACGCGTTGTCGGATGTGTATGCGACGATTGCGGTGGCGAAGTTGATTCGGGAAAAACAGCCGAAAATGTTTGAGTATTTGTTTAAGATGCGTGGGAAGCGGGAAGTGGCGAAGCTAGTGAGTTTGACCGACCCGAAGCCGTTTGTGTATGCGAGCGGGCGATACTCGAATGAGTTTAATAAGACGACGGTGGTGTTTCCGCTGACGGCGGGGCGAAATGGGAATGTGATGGTGTTTGATCTGAGGTTCGATCCGGAAGAGGTCTCATCTGAAGATTTGTTTCCGATCGTGAAAGAATTGTGTCTGAATAAGTGTCCGGCGGTGGCGCCGGTGTCGGTGCTAGAAACGAAGGGCGAGGACGGGGTTAGCGGATGGGAACGGATTGGGCTAACGCGGGAAAAAGTGGAGGAAAATTTGCGGAAACTGGTGGCGCATCCAGAATTTGCGGAGCAGGTGCGGAGTGAGCTGGAAAATCGGCCGGAGTTTGCGCCGGCGGATGAGCCGGAAGGGGCGCTGTATGATGGGTTTTTGAATGATGCTGACCGAGTGAAGGTTTCGGCGGTGCGAGCGGCGTCGGCGACAACGGATGCAGGCGGCGCAAAAGTTGATGCGGCGGCGAAACTGGCGGATTTTCATCCGGAATTTGCCGACCCGAGGCTGCCGGAATTATTATTACATTATAAAGGTCGAAATTTTCCAAAAAGTTTGTCTGAGGCGGAAATGGAAAAGTGGGAAAGTTATCGCCGGGCGAGGCTCGAGCGCCAGGCGCCGAAGTTTTTGGAGGAACTTGCCGAAATCGAGGACGATTTTATTAAAGAAGAGCTGATGCTGTATTTTCAGTCGCTGGGCGAAACGGAGTACTAGAGTTTGACGGACGAAATGGCTTGTTTTAGGGCGTTAATGGACTTTTGCAGGGCGACGCCTTCTTGTTCGGAAAGGTTTAAGTCGAGACGACGAATGACGCCGGTGCGACCGACGATGGACGGATAGCCAAAACAGACGCCAGAAAATGGGTCGAGCGAGGAGACTGACAAAACTCGGTGTTCGTCGTTAAAAATACAGTTTAAAATGCTGGCGACGCAGGTCGCGATGCCGTAATAAGTCGCGCCTTTTTTCTCGATAATATCGTAGGCCTCGTTTTTGACGAAGTCGGAAATGTCGGAGCGGGTTTTGGTATCGAAAAGTTCGGTTAGAGGTTGACCGC
>CAVFLV010000022.1:21112-27671 GCA_963623485.1 bacterium
AGGTTTGCAAGCGACCAAAGGGTGAGTTCGGTGTCGCCGTGTTCGCCGATTTGGTAGGCATGGACGGATTTCGGGTGGACGTTTAGGTAGCCGGCGATGCGGGTTTTTAGTCGAGCGGAATCCAGGACTGTGCCGGAACCGATGACTTTTTCGGCCGGCAAACCGGAAAATTTCATGGTGAAGTAAGTTAAAACGTCCATCGGGTTTGATACGACGAGAAAAATGCCGTTAAAACCGGACGCCATGATTTGGTCGATCATGCCTTTTAGGATATTAACATTTTTCTTGAGCAAATCCATACGCGTTTCGCCGGGTTTTTGGTTGGCGCCGGCGGTAATTACGACCACGTCGCAATCGTGCGCGTCTTTGTAGGTTCCGTTTTTGATTTTAACGTAGCTTGGCGCGACCGAAAGCGCATCGCGGAGATCCATCGCTTCGCCTTCGGCGTCTTTCGCGATAATGTCGGTTAAAATGATTTCGTTAACGGCGGTGCGTTGATTTAAAATAGCGAAAGCGATCGAGGCGCCGACATTGCCTGTGCCTACAATCATGATTTTGTGATTATCCATATATTTATTATAACATAAGCGGTTTGGTTTGGTATAATCAAAATATGAGCACGGAAAATTTTTATTTCAGCGACTTTACTGGGGACTATTATTTAACGAAGGATGCGGAGGGAGTGTCGCATCTAAAGGTCAAAGAGAAATTTACAGCGGAATTTCCGGAATACAATCAGAATAAGGGGATTTGTCGGGAAATTCCGAGACTAAACCAAAACGGGGCAAATTTAACCTTGCCGAGTTTGACAAAAGATAATTTGACGGTGCTAAGAAATGGCGAAACGGAGCCGATTTACAGCCTAAACGCGATAGCTGATTATTATCGGGTGTGTACGGGGAGTGAAAATTATGTGCTGGGGACGCAGGTGTATACTTTTGAATATGAATTTGAGAAAGTAGTGACGGATTTTGGAAGTTATCAAGAGTTGTATTGGGATACGAATGGGACGGGATGGTCGCAGCGTTTTGACCGAGTGACGGCGCGAGTGCATTTTGACGAAGGGACAAACTCAGCGTTTACGGGGAGAAGTTGGTGTTATGTTGGAAAATACGGACAAGGCGGGAGCGAAAGGTGCAAAATTAATAAACTCGCGGACGGGGTGGAGTTTACAGCGAGCGATTTAGGAAGTTATGAAAATTTGACGTTTGATACGGAACTTACCGCGGGGAGTTTTGTGATTCCGGCGCCAGAGGTGAGTTATGCGCTAGTGGTGGCGCTGGTGGTGGTGATGGCAATTTGTGGGCTGTGTTTAATTTCGCCGATTCGGAAACTGCTAAAAACGCGGGAGAAAATTAAATATTACAAGGGGCTGTTTGTGAAGCCGGAATATCAGCCGGCGAAGGAATATTCGCTCGCGGAGATGGCGGGAGCGTATATTGGGCATAAAAAAGATATGAAGGTGGGGATTCTGCTAGACCTGGTAGTGCGAAAGAAAATTGAATTAGTGAAACAAGAAAGTAAGATTTTTAAGAATGAGAATTGGGCGATTCGGGTGTTGGATTTGACTGGTCTGAGAGTTGAATAACTGGCGGTGCTTGCGATTTTGAATGGTGGGGCGGAAGTGGAAGTGGGAAATATTGTGAGCATTCAGAAGCGGACAGCGAGCGCAACGCTAATGAAGCTGGCGCAGAAATTTGACAAGACGGTAGAGGGGGATTTGAGGCGGGATAAGTTGGTGGAGAAAGATTTTAAAGTGCGTACGGTGAGTACGGAAACTGGCGGCGTGGTAAGTATAATAACGGCAGTGATAATGGGGTTTGTGTTTGGCGCGCCGATGGTGATTGGATTGCTGGATGAGCTAGTCGTGGAACCGGAAACGAAAATGGGCAAAGTTTTGTATGGTAAAGAATTTTTGCCGTTTGTGATTTTTGCGGTGGTGATGATGACGATTGTGGCGATTGTGATGCTGGGAAATAAAACGAAAAAGTTTGGACGGCATACGTTAGAGGGGCTAAAAATGTCACGGTATATGGATGGGCTGAAACTTTATATTCAGATGGCGGAAGCGGAGCGGTTGGAGTTTTTGCAAAGTGTGGAAGGGGCGGATGTGTCGAGTGAGGGGATTGTGAGGCTGTATGAAAAGTTGTTGCCGTATGCGGCGGTTTTCGGGCTAGAAAAAAGTTGGATGCGGGAGTTAGAAAAATATTATCAGCTCGAGGAAGTGGCGAGTCCGGATTGGGCGACGACTGGGCTTGTGGCAGATGAATTTTTGCGCGCGGTGAGACATGCGGGGGTGTATGCATCTCAAGCAGGGGTGGCGAGTTCTGGCGGGATTTCGGGTGGAGGTGGATTTTCATCTTCGTCGTCGGGCGGAGGAGGCGGCGGTTTTTCCGGCGGCGGGGGTGGCGGAGGAGGTGGGGGTGGTCGCTAGTTATCGTGGGCTATGATGGGCTATGATGGTTTAAAATGAGTTATAGCAGGCTATGGCGGCGAAACGAGGTGGAGTTTTTGAGAAAATTGTGCGAAGTTGTGTTATAATAAGCGTAAGTAGATTAATTAAGTAAGTTAAAAGGAAAGAGAAATGGATCCAAATAATAATTTTTCATCAACGCCAAATCCGGTGTCGGGGGCGATGCCAAATCCGGCGGTAAATCCAGGGACGAGCTCGGCATCTGAGTCGGTTGCGAATCCTATGCCGGTGAATGCTGGCATAAATCCGGCGGTTGAGCCGGCGGTTAACCCAGTAGCTAACCCGGCATTGAATCCTGCAATAAATCCGGCGCCGGTGCAAGCCACAGCGGCTAGTGGAATGACTGAAACGCCGGTAAATCCGATTATTACTCCGGCTGGGGCGGGCAAAATGAATGCGACGGAGCCGATTTTGCGGCCAGAGCCGGCGCCAGCGCCCGACCCGGTGAAAGAAGAACTCAATGCGCCAATGGTGGCGGCGGCGCCAGCGCCAGGATCGATTGGCTCGGCGGTGAGCGGACAGGCTAGTGCGGAGCCGACGAACGGTGGATTTATGAACGAACGACGCACGCCGAATGTGGCGTTTAATGACCCAGCGACGCAACCTGACCCGGCGACACAGAATCCAGCTCCGGCAAAAGCCCCGGCGAAAAAATCGAGCAAACCAGTGTTGATTACTTTAGTTGTAGTGGCACTCGCAATTGTGGCGGTGCTTGTGGTGATGTTGGTAATGCAACTAACCAGTGGCGATACCGGTAGTGCAAGCACGGCAAACACGCCGACTGTGGTGGATGTGGATGACGACGAGGAAGAGAAAAAAGATGCCGATGATGCTACGGATGAGACGACGGACGGGGCGATGGCGATGACTGTAAAATGTTATCGCGCGATGACGGTGGCGGAACTCGCCAACTATGCGAATGCGACAAGCGGGACGGTGAATATAGAGGGCACTTATGATGAGAATGATGCGTTAGTTCAGGTAAGCAGAACAGAAGTAGTGCTGTATACGGATTCGACGGACCCGTCAGAGGAAAAAAGTACGGAAGTGTTGGCGGAGAAGCTGACGGCGGAGTCGGCGGTGGAGTATGAATTGCCGGTTGACAAGGAAGGCGGGGTTGATTTAAACCTGGGCGGTAATAAAACTAACTGGACAGAACTAGGATATACCTGCGAATAAAAGCGCTAGGCAGTTTTAAAAAATGCGTCTTTGTTGGCGCATTTTTTTGTGTTGATTTTCGTGCTGTTTTTTTGCGTGCAAAAATTGCTTTTTTAAGGGCGCTATTATATAATATAAGATATGGCAAAAAAGTACATAACAACAGCAATTCCATATATGAACGGTAATCCGCACATTGGGCATGCGATGGATTATTGTTTAGCGGACGTGTGCGCGCGGTATTATAAATTGCGGGGCGACGAGGTGAGGTTTCAGGCTGGGACGGACGAACATGGAAGCAAGATTGCGCAGAAAGCGGAAGAACAAGGTTTGACCCCACAGGAATTTGTGGACGAAAAAGCGGCGGCGTTTAAGGATTTTATTCGGAAGCTGGATGTTGAATACACGGATTTTGTGCGTACGACTGATTCGGAACATGAGCGCCGAGTGCAAGAAATTTGGCGACGACTAGAAAAACATATTTACAAGGCAAAATATGAAGGTTGGTACTGTACGGGTTGTGAGCGGTTTGTGACGCAAAAAGAATACGCGGAAAATAATGGAATTTGCCCGGACCACCAAAAACCATACGAAGAATTGTCGGAAGAAAATTATTATTTTAGGATTTCGGATTTTAAGAAAAGTATAACTTTGGCGATCGAAAATGATGAAATGCAAGTTTTGCCTCTCTTTAGGAAGAAAGAGATTTTAAGATTACTCGAGGAAACGCCGGATGTGTCGATTTCTAGGCCGCGAACGCAACTCGAGTGGGGCGTGGCGGTGCCGGATGATGAGTCGCAGGTGATGTATGTGTGGATGGACGCGTTGGCGAATTATTTGACGGTGATTGGGTATCCGGACGCGAGTGATTTTGGCGAGTGGTGGCCGGCGACGGCGCAGTTTGTGGGCAAAGATATTTTGAGATTTCATGCGATTATTTGGCCGGCGATGCTGCTAGGGTTAGGACTGGCTTTGCCGAAGACGTTGGTGTCGCACGGAATGATTTTGGCGGACGGGCAAAAGATGAGCAAGTCGATTGGCAATGTGGTGTCGCCAGAAAAAGTGATTGACGAATATGGCGTGGATGCGTTTCGGTATTTCTTTTTGCGCCATGTGGATACGTTTGCGGATGCGGATTTTACGTGGGAGCGGTTTGAACGGGCATATAATACGGAACTTGCGAATGATTTGGGGAATTTGGTGCAGCGGCTTGCGACGTTGGTGGCGAAGAATGGGGTGGAGATTGAGGCTGGGGACGACGAGAAGGGCGCGGCGGGCGAGAATAGTTGCTATGCGTCAGAGTTGGATAAAGAATACATTAAGCTAATGGATGGTTTTCAGTTTTCGAAAGCGTTTGATTATGTCTGGGAAAAGGTGCAGGGGATTAATAAGAAAATTGATGATGAAAAGCCGTGGGCGCTTGCGAAAAATGGCGAAATGGAAAAACTTTCTGAGTGTTTAAATAACTTAGTCGTGGAATTACTTGAAGTTGCGACTTTGCTTTCGCCGTTTATTCCACGAGCAGCGGCAAATATCCGGCAGATTTTTACCGCTCGTCCAATCGAGCCGCCCAAAGAGCCGTTGTTTCCCAAAAAATAATCTTTTGGTTTAGGAGGCACGCCTACTCTTTTCGGACACACTCAAGGCCGTTCGGCCAAGCTTACGGTTCTCAAAGAGCAGGCGTGCCTCCTTTGGAGCAATTTGGTTTATTAGCAACAAAAAAATAGCCCCGGGCGGGGCTATTTTTTTGTTTGGCGGGAAGTTTTACTCTTCCGCCGAGAGTTTGCCGGCAAAGTCGGACAGATAGAAGCCGAGGACGCCACCAATCATCGGGATGATTGCGTAGAGCGAGAGGGCTTGGCAGATGCCGCCGAGGATTTCGCCAAAGTTTTCGCCAGAAGTGGGGAAAATTTGGAGCATCAAGGCTGCAGCTGGGTTCATGATGAAGTTGTTGCTAAGCCCCAGGAAGGCCGCCGAAACAACATAACCGATTAAGATTGCTAGCACGATACCGCCGGTGATAACTGCGCCGTAGGTGAATACGCTGCGTTTGTATTTCAATGCGCGAGCAAAGAAGAACGCAATGACAATCGCACCGAGCAATTCAACCATCGCTGCCGGCCAGAAGCCGTTTTCGGCGAGGGCGGAAATAGCCGGAACATCGTAGGCGGATTCGCCACCAGCTAGGTGGAAACCGTTAAAGATGAGCCAACCGAGCCAAGCGCCGACGATTTCGGCGATGATATACATTACGCCGCGGATGACCGACATGCGGCGCGAAGCCATCATGCCGACGGCGATAATCGGGTTAAGGCAGGCGCCCGAAAAGGCGTAAACTGCGATAAGGGTCGCGATGACTGCGAAAGCGTAGGTCGCGATGTTCGGCAGCCCCATGAGCATCAACGCGAACAAAAGCAAAGCGATAAGCAAGGTGCCGATAACTTCGCCGAGCAGTGCGCCGTAGAATTTAGGGTTTTTGAAAATGGTGAGAATGCTTTCTTTCTCATCGTATTTTTTGGCGAAGAATCCAGACAGACAGGATTTTTTCGCAGTGGTTTTGGCTGTCGCAGTTTCCGTTTTGACAACGGGCTTCTCGGCAGTTTTAGATTTGGTCGAGACGGTCTTGTCAGACTTGTTCGACGATTTCGACTTTTTGGTCGCCATCTATTTTCCTCCATTAATGATAATTAGGTTTATTATAGCACACTTTTTATGTTATAATGGAAAAAATAACTTATTTAGGAAAAATATGGGAGTAATTGTAAACAAAGAAGATGACAAAAATAACGAACTAGCCAAGCGGATTAATGCGGATTTGCGCGCGCGAGCGGTGGCGGAGGCGGACAGGGGCGATGACCCGGATTTTGCAGAGGATTCGGAATATCTGAAAGACACACAAAAGACTGGACGGTTTGGCTGGGTGTGGTT
>CAVFLV010000022.1:27681-33761 GCA_963623485.1 bacterium
GGTGTGGTTGGTGCTGATTGTGCTGGCGATAATTTCGATGATTTCGATTGTGTTTATATAATATTATGATTGATTAAGATTTGATTATGCGCGATTAAGATTTATTGAAATCGGTTGTGTTTATTTGAAATTGCTTTATAATATATATTATGGATAATGGTGACGATAAGTATAATCCAGTGATGCTTGCAGAGGAGAAAAAGGACGCTGAGCGGTTTAATCCGAATAAATCGGCGGCGACGAAGCTAGGGTCGGCGGAGGAAGCGGCGAGCGGAGGATTATATCGTCCTAATGGGGGTGCTGCGGGGGCAAAAACCGAGGAAACGCAGCCGGCGGGGTTATATAAAGGCGGTGGCAATAGTTTAGTGAAGGGCAAGACCGGCGGCAAAGGTCAGGGCAAATTCAAGGGCTTTTTGAAAAAAAGAGGGGCGACGATTGGGCTGTGTATTGCGCTGACTTTTGGGGCGGGTGGAATTATGGCGGGGACGCAATTGTTTCAGCCGTTTTCGTTGGTGGCGCAGTTTCAGGAATCGTTTAATTCGATGCATGTGTCGACAAATACGCGGTCGGAAACTTTTTTTAAAGCACAAATGCAAACTGGGCGATATAAAGACCCAACTAAGGGGACGACACTTTTTGGCAAAACGTTTAAGATTTCAAATAAACAACAGGTAGAACTTAAAACACAGGGGATTGAGGTAGATAATGATTTTAATGGGACGGGCGAGAAAGTTTTGAAATTTAAGAATAGTGATGGTGAAATTCAGATTGTAACGGCGGACGCGAAAACAAAGGTCGATATTCCCGAGATGGATGCAGAAACAGGGATGAAATACAAGGCGGAGGCGGTGGATTTTAAAACGCTATATGCGAATGATACGGATTTTTTTCATGCCTATAACTCGGGGTCGATGACTTGGCGAGGGCAATTTGCGAACTGGTTTGGTAAAAATGTGGACAAGTTTTTATCGAACAATAATTTGACGCGAAATTTGTGGAATAATTATAAGACCAAAAAGGCCGAAGCGGGCGGGGATGGGCTGAAGGTGGTTAAAGAAACGTTGAATAATAAGATTAAAGGAAACGACGGAGAGATTGATCTTAGGACTGAGGAACAGGATACGGTAAAAGACGATGATGGTAACACGGTAAAAGATGTTGAGGGGAATGACGTGCTAGCAACGGAAGAAGATGGAGAGAAACCAAAACTGAAGGACAAAACGACGACAGAGTCGGTAAAAGGAACGAATATTTCGGAGAAATTAAATAAAATTAAGACCAAGTTTTCACAAGCGGTGAATGCGGGGTGCGCGGTGATGAATGTGGTGGGAGCGATAAGTTTGATGGTGTCAGCAGCGGAGGCTCTTCAGATTATTAATTTAGTGACTTCGTATATGGAGACGGTGGATAAAACTAAGGCGGGGTATGGCGACGAGGCGCCGATTAATGAACTGGCGACGAGTCTGAACGAAAAGAAGAGCAACACAAATAGAGAGTGGGTCCAGAGTGGTAATTCTACTGAGGTGACTGAGAGTGGTATGACTTCGCTTACGTCTAAAGAGACAACTACGGTTAAGTCGGCGATGGAGTCGGCGGGGGTGAGCGCGCTGTATGGCAATGGAAAGGTTAATACCAACGATGCGAGTGTGCAAAGTTTTAATCTGTCGTCGTCGATGAAACGAATTTTGGGTGGAGTTGGCGTTTCGATGACGGCCTTTAAGACTTGTACTTTTGCTAAGGGTGCGGTGGCGATAGCGGACGCAGTAGTTGATGGGCTGGAAATCGCGGCGTGTGTTGCTGGGTTGGTTGGGGTGGTGTTCACTTTTGGGGCTTCGGCGGTCGGTTGTTCTGGATTAGTAGCGGACTCATTGGTCTCGCTTGGAATAAGTGTGGGGGTGGGTGTAATACTGGGCGGAATAATTGCGACATTGACGCCAGTAGTATCAAGTATATTGGAGCGAGATTTGGTGTCAACGCTCGGTGGAGAGGATCTCGGCAATGCACTAACTTCGGGGGCGCTAAGATATATGGGTAGTGCACACCGAGCCAATGGTGGGTCGCTAGGGACGGTAGAAAAATATCAGCAATACGCCGTAGCACAGGCGGAAGTGATTGCGCAGGAAGCCAAAGAGGAGCGACTAGCGCTAAGTCCGTTTGATATTACGTCCAAAAATACGTTTATGGGGACGATTTTAACACAGATGATGTCGCTCACGAATTCATCGGGGCTGATGAGCTCGCTGACTTCGGTATCGACGGTGATGGGTTCGTCCATTGCGTCGCTGACGCCAAAAGTGTCGGCGGTGACGAAAACAATTTCGGAAAGTTTGCCAGATATGGAAGAATACGCG
This sequence comes from bacterium, assembly GCA_963623485.1. Lineage (GTDB taxonomy): Bacteria > Patescibacteriota > Saccharimonadia > Saccharimonadales > Saccharimonadaceae > Nanosyncoccus. Next base: position 30,033 of record CAVFLV010000022.1, read on the forward strand.
GAAACTTGTCCGTATCTAGCTTCGATTGGGGCGGTCGGGGATGCATTTTGTAATCCGTATATTGTAACAGACATGTCGACGATAAATACAGACCCAGATAGTGTGGTTGAACAGTTGATAACAAGTGGACAGGTGGCTGCGTCGAGTACTGAAGGTGAAAATGTGAAGGTTAATGACAATACGGAGCTGGCTAAATATATTAAATATTGTGGGACGCGGGAATCGGATTTTGGGTATGCGGACCAAAATATTGTAAATGAAATTAATAATGGCACGTCAGTTAATTCTGGCAGTTCGGTGGTGGATAATGCTGGGAATGGTGCAATTGGGGCGATTCCGGTGTTTGGAGACATTATCGATGTTGTAGAAAGTGTGAAGACGAGTGCGAACCTGGGGTATGTGAGTGGCGAAAACTGTGTGGCGAATGATAGTGATGAGTGGAATAACGAGTATAGAGTATACCAACGGTTTGTTGAGGATCAATCGCTGGCGGAGTCGATGGGGATTATTGAAAAGTCAGCGGTGGCGGAATATTTGGACGAATACTATGAGCAGAATCCGGTAGATAATTCGTATGAGGGGGTGTTGGCGCGATATTCGGGGATGGAAAAAGAGACGGTGTCGGATTTGCTTGACGTGATTGCATATTACGAATACGTGAACGAATACGACCCGAGTGAGCGGTATGCGTTTGATGGCGCGACCGACCCGAATGCGAGCGAGCCGATTTTGATGGATAATGAATATGTGCTAGCGGGGGATGTAAATTTGCCAGAGAATATTATATATGCAGATATACGAAATCGTAGTTTTGCGGTATAATATATAATATATGGAAAAAATTGAGGAGTTAAAGCGGGAGCTGAAGCAGGTTAATGCCGAAGCGGGGAAAATTCGCGAACTGCCGGCCGATGAGCGAGCGGAGTTTGGTAAACAAATCAACGCTAGGCGGGCGGAGATTTTGGCGCGGATTGAAGCGGCAGAAAAAGAAGCATTGAACGAGGCGGTGGAGCCGCTGGATACGACGGCGTGGTCGGGGGTGAACGAGGAGATGCCGGAGCTGTACTCGACTTTGATGGGTTCGAAACATCCGCTGATGACGGAACTGGACCGCGTGGTGGAGATTTATCAGTTGATGGGCTTTACGGCGGTTGAATCGAGGCAGTTGGACGATGAATTCCATATGTTTGATGCGTTGAATTTTCCAAAAGAACATCCGGCGCGAGATGGTTATGATACTTTTCGGACGGAGGAAGGTTTAATTCCGCCGGCGCATACTTCGACGATGCAACACCGAGTGTTGAAAAAATATCGGGGCGAGCTGGAAAAAGGCGGCGAGATTGCGGTGGTGGTGCCGGGGCGAGTGTTTCGAAATGAAGATGTCGACGCAACACACGAGCACACTTTTTATCAATGCGAGGGCGTGTATGTGTCGCAAGATTGTACGATGGGGGATATGCTGGGGATTTTGCGTGAGTTTTTTGAAAAATATTACGAGCAAAAGTTAAATATTCGGACGCAGCCAGGGTATTTTCCGTTTACGGAGCCGTCGCTTGAGTTTATGATTGAAAAACCGAAGACGCTGGGCGGGAAAAAAGGCGACTTTTTGGAGATGCTCGGGTGCGGGATGATCCATCCGAATGTATTAAAAATGGCGGGAATTGACCCGAGAAAGTATCACGGGTTTGCGTGGGGCGGGGGGATTGACCGGTTAGTGATGCTAAGATATGGATTAGATGACGTGCGGCATTTTGAAAGTGGCAATCTTAATTTCTTGAGGGAGTTTTAGAAAATGAAAATTAGTTTGAATTGGTTGAAACAATATGTAAATATTCCAGAGACGGTTGCGGACGAGGAGTTGATTCGGTTGATTGGCGCGCGGCTGGTGGAAGTCGAAGGGGTGATTGATGAGACGCATAAATACGACAAGATTTTTGTGGTGAAAGTCGAGAGTTGCGAGAGAATTCCGGAGACGCATTTGTCTTTGTGTCAGATTAATAATGGTGGCGAGGAATTAGTGCAAGTTGTATGTGGGGCGCCGAACGTACATGCGGGGATGCTCGCGGCGTGGATTGCGCCAGGGGCGGTGGTGCCGGCGAGCGTGCATGAAGATGCGCCGTTTGTGATTGGTAAGCGAAAATTGCGCGGGTATGAGTCGAGCGGGATGCTGGCCGGGGCGGATGAGTTGGATTTTGGTGATGACCATTCGGGTATTGTGGAAATTGATCCGGCTATGGCAAAGCCTGGGGATTTGCTGGCGGATGTGTTTGGGTTGAATGATTTGATTTTGGAAATTGAGAACAAGTCGCTTACGCATCGGCCGGATACGTTTGGGATTATTGGGTTTGCTCGCGAGGTGGCTGGGATACTTGGAATAAAATTCGATTATGATTTACTGAAAAACTTGGAAACTGTTTTTCGAGGGGACCCGGAGCCTGGCAAGGCGAGGACTAGCGCCACGACCCCTGTGGCGACAGGGGTCGTGGACGCGCCCCGAGAAAAATCAGTTTCAAGTTTTTCGGGTCAAGGGCTCAAGAATAGTTTTTTCAAAGTTTCTATTGACGAGGAAGTTTGTCCGCGATATACGGCGGTGGTGTTGGAAAAACATGGTGGAATCGAGAAAAAATATTTGACGTGGGTGGATACGATGTTATGTAAAGCCGGGATGCGACCGGTGGACCCGATTGTGGACGCGACGAATTTTGTGATGCTGCTTACTGGGCAACCTTTGCACGCGTTTGATTATGATAAGTTTGCGCAGATTTGTGGTGGTGAGCCGGAAATTGCGGTGCGACGGGCAAAGGCTGGTGAAAAAATCGTACTGCTGGACGAAAAAGAAGTAGAACTTAATGAAAACGATATTGTGATTTGTGCGGGCGAAAAGCCGGTGGCGCTTGCGGGGGCGATGGGTGGCAAAGCGACGGCGATTGATGAAAATACGCTGAAAATTATTTTGGAATCGGCGACTTTTTCGCTGTATAATTTGCGCAAAACCCAAATGGCGCACGGGATTTTTTCGGAAGCGATTACGCGGTTTACGAAGGGGCAACCGGCGGCGGGGACTATCGCGGCGGCGGAAGCTTGCGCCGGGATGCTTGCTCGTGGCTTTAAGGTAGTGGGCGGAGCAGACACTTATCCGCATCCGACGAAGCCGATTGTTGTAAAAATTACAACAGATGAAATTAATGGGTTGCTTGGGACGGAATATGCGCCGGAGTTAATTGTGAAAACTTTAGCAAATGTAGGTTTTGAAATTGAAGCGGAAGATGAAAAGTTGACGATCGAGAGTCCAGATTGGCGCACGGATATTCATATTAAAGAAGATATAATTGAAGAGGTGGGGCGACTTTTGGGGTATGACAATATTGAGCCGACTTTGCCAAAGCATAAAACGGCGGAGAAAAATGAATTGCTGGATTTAAAGAAACAAATTCGGAAAAGTTTGGCGCGATTTGGGGCAAATGAAGTGTTGACTTATAGTTTTGTGTCGGGAAAGTTGCTGGAAAGAGTTGGGCAGGATGCGGAGCGGTCGTATAAAATTGTGAATTCGATTTCGCCGGAACTACAATACGTCAGGCAGTCGGTGGTGCCGAGTTTACTCGAGAAAACTTATCTTAACGAGAAATTGCCGGTGGAGAAATTTGCGATTTTTGAGATGAATCAAGTATTTTCGAAGCAGTGGGGGATGAATGACGAAGATGTGCCGGCGGGGCGGAATAAGTTAGGGTC
>CAVFLV010000023.1:0-24841 GCA_963623485.1 bacterium
CCGCTGGGTTAAAATGGGTCTTTTTTTTTTTTTTTTCGACCACTTTTAGCCCCTCAAGCATGGCTTTACCGTTTTCTTTATCGATTTTGACGATTTTCGCTTCTTTGCCTTTGTCATCGCCGGCAATCACGCGCACCTTGTCGTTTACTTTCAAATTCTGTGCCATTTTAGAGTACCTCCGGTGCTAAGCTAATAATCTTCATAAACCCTTTATCACGTAGTTCCCGCGGAATCGGTCCAAACACACGCGTGCCTTTCGGGTTTTTGTCGTCATTCACGAGTACCGCCGCATTTTCGTCAAAACGAATTGTCGAACCGTCTGGGCGGCGAATCGGTTGACGAGTGCGCACGATCACTGCTCGCACAATCGCCTTTTTCTTCACGTTGCCGTTCGGAGTTGCCTCTTTCACGGAGCAAGTCACGATATCGCCAACTCGCGCATAGCGCGCCCGCGTCCCGCCGAGCACTCGGATTACCCCGAGTTCCTTCGCGCCGGAATTGTCCGCAACTTTTAGTCTAGTTTCTTGTTGTATCATTATTTGTCCTCCCCAATTTCCGCGACATTCACGTCTTCCTTAAGCTCAACCGTGCCTCGTGCTTTTTCGATTACTTTTACCAAAGTGTAAGCCTTGGTTTTCGAAATCGGTCGCGACATTGCGATTTGAACCCGATCGCCAACTTTAGCTTCATTTTTGGCATCGTGCGCGGTATATTTCCGCGTTTTCGTGTATTGTTTCCGGTAAAGCGGATGAGTTTCTCGACTTACAATCGAGACGGTAATGGTCTTATCACGCTTATCGGAGGTCACTGTCCCTATCAGAGTGTGTGCCATCTTAGAACTCCTCTTTCTTAATTATTTTACATTTCACCGGCAATTTGTGCGAAGCCAGCCTTAGAGCTTCTTTCGCCTTGTCTTCCGGCACGTCCGCGATTTCAAACATCACCGTTCCAGCTTTCACCTTTGCTACGTAGTATTGTGGTTCGCCTTTACCGGAACCCATTTTCACATCCAAAGGTTTCTTTGAAACCGGCGTATGCGGGAAAATGCGAATCCAAATTTTACCACCACGCTTTACATAGCGGGTAATTGCCTGACGAGCGGCCTCGATTTGACGGGAAGTAACGCGCTCATTATCAAGCGACATTAGCCCATAATCGCCAAACGCCACCGTGTTACATCGCGTCGCGACGCCCCCGTTTTTACCTTTACGCACCTTGCGATGCGGAACTTTTTTCGGAATTAGCAGTGCCATATTATTTCTCCCCCTTGTAAATCCAAACTTTTACTCCTACGATACCCGCAATCGTTGGCGCATGATGACAATAAAAGTCAATATCTGCGCGCAAAGTATGCAAAGGCACCGAACCTTCGATGAATTTCTCGCGTCGCGACATCTCTGCGCCGTTCAACCGCCCAGCGACCTCGATACGCACGCCTTTCGCGCCCGCGTTCATCGATGACTGAAGTGCCATCTTCACCGCACGGCGGAAATTCATCCGCTTGCCAAGTTGAAAACCAATGTTTTCCGCAACCAATTTCGCATTCAATTCTGGTTTTTTCACTTCTTCGACGTTAATTCGAATCGGACCATCCACGATCTTTTCGAGTTGTTTTTTGAGTTCATTGATGCCCGAGCCTTGCTTGCCGATCACCGCGCCCGCTTTTGCGGTAGCAATCGTAATCGTCGTCAAGTTCGCGGAGCGTTCAATGTCAATTCGCGCAATCGTTGGCCGCGATTTAAATCGCTCTTCGATCACTTTGCGAATTTTGTCGTCTTCGACTAGCCAGAACCGGAAATTCTCCTTGCGGGTAAACCACTTCGAAGACCAGTTTCGGCTCAGCTGAAGGCGGTAAGAGATGGGATTAACCTTTTGACCCATATTACTTTTTCTCCTTCGCGTCCGCTTTTGCCGATTCTTTCGGCTCAGCGGTCTTTTTAACTTTCTCTTCGCCGGCGACCTCGACGAATATATTACTACTAATAATCTCGTAAGGCAGCGCCCGACCACGCGAAGCTGGCTTGTATCGACGCATTCTCGTTCCACTAGTCACGAAAATTCGCGAAATTCGCACAGTTTTCGGGTCGATCGACTTCCCCGAGTTATTTAACAAATTAGCATTGGCGGATTCCACCGCTTTAAGTACTGCTCGCGCAGCTCGGCGTGGTGTGTGTTCCAAAATTACTACTGCGTCCGCCACATATCGGTCTCGCACCAACCCCGCCACGATGTTAGTTTTGCGTGGTTGATTGTCGATGCCCTTCGCATATGCGTGCGCAAAATACGTTTCAGCCATATTTTAGCCCTTTCCTTTCGCAGCCTCAGCGGCTTTTTTACCACCGTGACGGCGGAATTTACGCGTTGGCGCAAACTCCCCGAGCTTATGACCAACCATATTTTCCGAGATATAAACTGGGACGTGAACTTTTCCGTTATGAACGGCAATCGTTCGCCCAACCATTTCCGGAGAAATCGTCGAACTACGTGCCCAAGTCTTAATCACGGTGCGGTCTTCGCTGGAGAGAGCAGCCACTTTTTTCGCGAGTTTGTAGTCTACAAATAGACCTTTTTTCAGACTCCTAGACATTATCTCCTCTTTCCTTCGTGGCGACTGCGCACGATCATTTTATTAGTTTTCTTATTATGACGAGTTCGATAACCCAGCGTCAACTGACCCCACGGAGTGCGTGGCGCTTTACCCGAACCGTGTCGACCACCATCACCACCACCGTGCGGGTGATCCGTCGCGTTCATCACGACACCACGTACCGTCGGGCGAATGCCCTTTCGGCGGCGGCGTCCTGCCGAACCAATTTTCACGTTTTGGTGTTGCACGTTCGAAACCGTCCCAATCGACGCTTCGCACTTCACCAACACCTTACGGACTTCGCCAGATGGCATTTTGAGAGTCGCATATGCGCCTTCTTTTGCCATTAACTGCGCCGAAGCACCCGCCGCGCGCACCATTTGCGCACCTTTGCCAGGCTTCAGTTCAATTCCATACACAAAAGTACCAACTGGAATGTTTTCAAGCGGCATTCGGTTCGAAGTTTCCACCTCGATTTCCGCACCAGTCTTAAAAGTCGTCCCCTTGGTCATTTTCGTGTCAGCAATAACGTAATAATATACATTATTTTCGTCTTTCACCCGCGCGATGCGTGCGCTTCGATTCGGATCGTACTCAATTTCTTCCACGGTAAAAGTCAAATTTGCCGGCAATTTATAAGTAATAATCCGATAATGACGTTTCACGCCACCACCACGATGTCGAACCGTAATCCGACCCTTGTTATTTCGCCCAGCCTGTTGCTTTTTGGCTGCGAGGAGCGACTTCATCGGCTTTTTAGTCGTGATTTGGTCGTAATCCTCGGTCGTTTTCTGGCGTTGCGCCGGAGTTGTTGGGCGATATGCTTTAATTCCCATTATTTGTTCTCCTTACCTGCATTCTTGTCCGCCTTTTTCGCTTTCGCGTCTTTGGCTTCCTTTGCGCTGGTTTCGTTAGTTTTAACTTCCGGCTGTTCATCAAACACCCGAATCGAATTGCCTTCCGCGAGTTTCACATACGCGAATTTCTTGTCTTGGCGATGAGTAATCCCTGGGAAAGCGTGTTTACCCCGGCTAAACCGAGTTTTCTTACCCTTGCGAATTAGCGTCTTAACTTCTTCAACCTTGACATTAAACTCATCTTCAACTTGTTTTGCGATTTGCTGTTTGCTCATTGCGCGTTTTACCGGGAAAACATAAATTCGCTTAGTTTGCTCATTATAAGTTTTCTCCGTCGCTCGCGGTTCGAGCATTTTCTTTAACTCAATTTCCGCCATCTTATTTCTCCTCTCCGATTAACCATTTTTCAGTTTCCTTCAAGGCCTTTTCCGAAAATACGATTGCGTCCGCGTTCATAATATCGAACACATTGAGGTAAGTTGCGCGCACTAATTTCACATTCGGCAAGTTGTTCGTCGAACGCAAAACTTCTGGCGTTTTTTCCGCCGCCACCGCGAGCACATTTTTACCTTCGAGCTTCAAATCTCGCAAAACTTTCACCGCGTCTTTGGTCTTGCCAGTAAGTTTCACCTCTTTTTCTAGCACGACCACCGCTTTTTCCGCATTTTTCATGCCGAGCGCTTGTCGCACGGCCAAAAGTTTCGCATTTTTCGCGATTTTCTTAGTGAAGTTTTCGTTGCCGGTGCGCCCAAATGCCACACCACCATGTCGCCAAATCGGGTTTCGAGTCGAACCAAAACGCGCCCGACCAGTACCTTTTTGCTTCCACGGTTTCTTGCCGCCGCCCCGCACTTCGCCTCGCTTCAAAGTTTTAGCGTGCGAAGAACGCGAGTTTGCAAGATACGCATCATAAGCCAATTTCACCAATTCGTGATTTTCTACAGAGAGACCGAAAACATCTTTATTCAAAGTTGCCATATTATTCCTTTCCCTCCACGCTTACAATTCCTTTGTTTGGACCAGGCACTGCGCCTTTTAGCCCAATCAGATTTTTCGCCGCATCCACATAAGCTACGGTCAGATTCTTTACTGTCACTTGGTCGTGTCCCATCCGGCCCGGCATTTTCTTGCCTTTCCAGACTTTTTGCGGATACATCGAACCGATCGACCCAACTCGACGGATATTCCCCTTAAACCCGTGCGTATTGCGCGATTCGATAAAGTTGTGTCGTTTAACCGTCCCTGCAAAACCTTTACCCTTCGAAGTTCCAGTTACTGCGACCTTGTCGCCGAGTTTGAAACTTTCGACCGTAATTTGATCCCCAAGTTTTGTTTCCTCCGGAATCGCCTCAAGGCGAAATTCCCGCAGGACCTTAGGACTGTTATTTTCGCCGGCCTTTTTCGCGTGACCAGCCACCGACTTGCTCAGATTCCGACCCTGACCAAAACCAACTTGCACCGCGTTATAACCGTCGCTTTCGACAGTTTTAATCTGAGTCACTGTGCAAGGGCCAGCTTCGAGGATTGTTACCGGGGTAACAACGCCATCTTCACCGATGATCTGAGTCATACCAATTTTGGTGCCGAGAATGACTTGCATCCTATTCCTTTCCGTTATTTTTTACACTCTTAAAACTAGATTACCAAGCCGGTTTTCTCGGTAGAGTGTTAAGAACCCCGAGAACCTTGCCTCTCATCTAGCTATTACGTCCATTATAGCACAAAACTTTTATCTTGCCAACCCCTTTTATCACCTAATTTTTCCCCAAGTTATCGCCAAACGGCCCTATCTCTCCATTATATCATATCTCTAAGAATTTGTCAATGAACCCCTCGATTTTACCATCTAGTACCGCTTCCGTATCTGTTTCCTCATACCCCGTCCGCGTATCTTTCACCAATTTATACGGTTGCAACACATAATTCCGTATCTGTTGCCCCCAGCCCGCCGACTCCCCCGCCCGCAGTTCGTTCAAAGACGCGGCGTGCTGTTCGAGTTGCATTTGCACCAACTTCCCCCGCAAAATCTCCATCGCTTTTTCACGGTTCTGAATCTGGCTCCGCTCATTCTGGATCGCCACCACCGTATTCGTCGGCAAATGCGTAATCCGCACCGCCGAATCGGTCGTATTCACCCCCTGTCCACCATGCCCACCAGACCGATACACATCCACCCGAATATCTTTTTCATCAATCTCCACCCCTGTCTCGGCAGTAATTTTCGGCAACACTTCGACCAGCGCAAACGACGTCTGACGCAAATTATTCGCATTAAACGGCGACAACCGCACCAACCGATGTACCCCATGTTCTGATTTCAAAAAACCATAAGCATTTACCCCTGTAATCTCATACACCGCTGTTTTAATTCCCGCTTCCTCCCCTGTTGTGCGTTCGAGCAAAGTCGCCTTAAACCCTTTCCGCTCGCAAAACCTAAGATACATCCGCTCAAGCATCCCCGCCCAGTCCATCGCCTCAGTTCCACCAGCCCCCGCCGTGATCCGTAAAATCGCGTCTTTATCGTCATATTCGCCACGAAATCTGAGTGTCTTTTTAAGCTCCAAAAAACCATTTTCCATCGCCGAAATCTGCCCCTCGAGTTCCGGCCTTAGCTCCTCGTCCGCAATTTCGAGCATCTCGGTCAAATCGTCAATCTGCGTTTTCAACAGTTCCCACGGCTGAACCTCGCTCGAGAGCTTTGCCAGTTCCTGATTTTTCTCCGTCGCCTTTTTCACATCTTTCCAAATTTCCGGCTCCGCCACCTCTGTTTCCAGCTCCGCCACTCGCGCCGCCTTCTCACCCATCCCCATTTTCGCATACAACTCACTAAACTCGGCCTTAAGCCCCGCCAGCCTCTTTTCTAATTCCTGCATGTTCACATTATACCATAAAAAGACACCAATCCGACGCTCCTAACGACAAGCCACAAGCAGACCGACGTAAAAGAACTATTAATTACACATTTTTGCAAAAATTGCATTTTTGTGTAATAGGTGCTATAATAGGGGAAAGGATAAATTATGGCAAGAATTAAACGAAAATACCTAGATGAAATCATTCGCACGATGGGGACGGAAGATATCAAGGTTATCACTGGGGTAAGGCGGAGTGGCAAGTCTATTCTTCTAGACGATTTTAAAAAATATGTAGAGAAAAATGTAGATGATGCCAATATCATCAGTTTTGACCTTTCTTCCTTAAAATACGAAGGTCTACGTGAGTATCACACTCTGAATGATTACGTTGAAAAACATTATGCTAACGGCAAAAAGAATTTTCTACTCATTGACGAGGTGCAAATGTGCAAGGGTTTTGAATTGGCCTTAAACAGCCTCCACGCTTCCCACAAATACGACATCTATATCACTGGTTCTAACGCTTTTCTCGCCGGAAGCGACCTCGCTACGCTCTTTGTAGGGCGAACTTATACAATTGAGGTTTATCCGTTCTCCTTTGCCGAATTTATGGAATATTTCGGTTACAAGGACAAACACGAAGCCCTTGATAAGTATGTCAAAGAGGGCGGAATGTCTGGCTCTTATGGATACAAAACCCTTGATGACAAATACGATTATCTCCGTGAAACCTACGATACTCTCATTGTGCGTGATATCGAGGAGAAACACGGGGTAAAAAATCCTGCCGTGATGGACGGGCTGTCAGACTTTTTGATGGATAACATCTCGAAACCAACTTCCGCTCGTAATATCACAAATACTCTAAACTCCAATAAAATTGAGGCGTCCAACAAAACCATCACCGAGTACATGAAATATCTCTGCGAGGCTTACGCTTTCTATAAGGTGCGACGCTACGATATTAAAGGTAAACGCTATCTTGCCTCAACCGACAAATACTACCTATCCGACCACGCTTTTCGCTATGCTAAACTTGGCACGAAAACACCTAACTTTGGTGATACTTATGAAAATATCGTAGCGATTGAACTAATGCGGAGGGGTTATGAGGTGTATGTAGGGGTGATGCGAAATGGCGAAATTGATTTTGTGGCTATTAAGAATGGTGAGAAATTCTACATCCAGGTATCCTACTTGATTACCGAGCGGGAAACGATGGAACGTGAGGTTGCTCCTCTCATCAACATTCCTGGTGGCTACACAAAACTACTTATCGCTGGCACAAGGCAATCGGAGATGCAATACGAGGGCATCCGTATTATTGACATTGCCGATTGGCTACTGGAGGAGCAGAAATGAACAAAGTCTCTCAACAGACACCAATAAACATTTGGGGTCAGCTACCAAAGCCATTTTTGATCCTCGCGCCCATGGAAGGCGTCACCGATGTTATTTTTCGTCAGGTCATCGACCACGCCGGCCGTCCCGACCTCTTTTTCACCGAATTTACTAATGTTTCGAGCTATGCTTCCGAAAAGGGGCGTTTTAATGCTCTCGAACGGGTCCAGGTCGCCCCTACCGACGCCCCGATTATCGCTCAAATCTGGGGTAAAAATCCCGCTCATTTCGCCGAATTTGCCGGCGCTTTGGAGAGCCTCGGCTTTGCCGGAGTAGATTTAAATTTCGGTTGCCCCGACAAGCACGTCAACAAAGCCGGCGGCGGCGCGGCTATGATTAAAACTCCCGAACTCGCCCGCGAATGTTTAAAAAATGCTCGCGAAGCGACGAATCTCCCAGTTTCGGTCAAAACTCGGCTCGGCTGGTCCTCTCTCGACGAATATCGCGACTGGCTCTCATTCTTACTCCGCGAACACCCCGCCGCCCTCACCGTTCATCTGCGCACCCGAAAAGAAATGTCCAAAGTCCCCGCGCACTTTGAACTAATTCCCGAAATTGTCAAATTGCGCGCCGAACTTTCGCCCGAAACTAAACTTATCATCAACGGCGACATTAAAAACCGCGCCCACACACTCGAACTTCACGACCGCTACCCCGAAGTCGACGGTTTCATGATCGGCCGCGGCGTTTTCGAAAATCCCTTCTGCTTCACCAACCACGAACCTACTCGCAAAGAACTTTTGGACCTTTTAAAACTGCATTTAAACCTCTTCGAAGAACATTCTCATGTTCAATATGAGCCCTTAAAACATTTTTTCAAGATTTATATCAATAATTTCCCAGGTGCGAAGGACTTGCGCACTAAACTTATGGAAACTCACAATACTACCGAAGCACGTGTTATAATAGACTCATTATGAATATCGCACTACTCGGCTACGGCAAAGAAGGCCAGGCCGCCAAAAAATACTTTGAAACTAAATTTAAAAACGCCCAGTTCGACATTTTCGAGAACCTCACTCCTGCCGAATTCGCCAACAAAAATTATTCGTCCTATGATATAATTCTCCGCAGCCCCTCTATCCCACCTCTGAAACTCGACAATGAAACCACCTTGACCCGCTACTTTTTCGACCACTGCCCCTGCCCCATTATCGGCGTCACCGCGACCAAAGGCAAAGGCACAACCTGCTCTTTCATCAAAGCTTTGCTGGACGCTGCGGGCGAAGACGCCTATCTTGTCGGCAACATCGGCACGCCAGCGATCGAAGTCCTCGATAAGCTTAAATCTACCTCTGTTGTGGTTTATGAAATGTCCAGTTTCCAACTTTGGGACCTTGAAAAATCCCCGCATGTCGCCGTTATCGGTCAAATCGAGCCCGACCACTTGAACGTTCACAAAGATTACGCCGACTATCTCGCCGCCAAGGCTCATATTACCAAAAATCAAACCCAGAGCGATTTCCTAGTCTATTACCAAAACAATCCCGAGTCCGTCAAAATCGCCGAAACCTCAACGGCCCAAAAAATCGTCTATCCTTTTCCCGTCCCGACCGAGGTTAAAGACGCCGTCAAGCTCCCTGGCAAACACAATTTCGAGAACGCCCTGGCCGCCATTGCCGCCATGGCCTGCTATAAAAATATATCACCAGACGAATATTTAACCACGAGCAAATCTGAAATTATTACCGGCCTAGCAAGCTTCAAAGGCCTGCCTCACCGTCTAGAATTTGTCCGCGAGCTCGACAATATCAAATATTACGACGACAATTTCTCCACCGGCACCTCCTCGACCCGTGTCGCCGTAAATGCCTTCCCGAATGACAACCTCACGATCATCATTGGCGGTCGCGACAAAACCAATAATGCCGACCTCCCCGAAATCTACGAAATTCTCCGCGCTCCGCAAATCAAACACGTCGTTTTGATCGGCGAATCCGGCCACGAATTGTTAAAAAAATACCCTGACGACCCGCGTTTTGTTCTCTCTGAGTCCCTAGAAGAGGCCGTCCAGACCGCCAAAATCCTCGCCGAAAAAAACGCCCCTTCCATCATCCTCATGTCCCCCGCCGCCGCCTCTTTCGACATGTTCAAAAATGTCTACGACCGTGGCGCCCAATATCAAATCCTAGTCAAAAATCTCTGAACTAAAAGTTCAACCTCTGTTCCAGCTCCGAAATCAGCGCCTTTTCCATGCTCGACACCGCTGCAAAACCCCGAATTCCCGTCCCTGCAAATTCCCGCGCCAACTCCACCATCTTAAACTTATCAATCGACTTAATTAACTCCGGAATATCGTCATATTTTTGCACCGACCCGTTCGTAAAGAACCCCTCCGCATAATAATCCGCAATCTGCGACGGCGTTTGCGCCCCCATCTGGAATCGCCCCAACGCATACGACTTCGCCGCCAAAAAATCCATATCCAAAATCTCCCCATTCAGCGTTTTCATCAGCTCGGTTTGGATTAATTCAAACAGCGCCTCGGCATTTTCAACATTCACCTCCCCGTCAAAATCCCAATACGAATTCGTCGCATTCGACGCCACCGACGATCCCATCCCATACACCAGCCCCCGCTTCCTGGCCGCCCCAAAAATCTTGGAATTAGTCGTCCCGTTCAAAATATGATTCAAACAATTCATCGCAAACACCTCGCTCGGCTCCAAATATCGTGGCGTCACTAGCGAAAACCCAAACGTAATGTTCGACGCATCCTTGCGCCGAATCGATACCGCCTCCGACGCGTGTAAATCCGCCAGCGGAATCTCAAACTCTTGCCCCTCTTTGAGCTCCCAATTTTCCAGCATTCGCAAAATCTGTCGCCGTCGCCCGTGAATTTTCCCCGCAATAATAAACCGCATATTTTTCGCCGTGTGCGTTCGCCGATAATGCTCCCGAATGTCTTTTAGCTCGATATTCGGAATCGTTTTCAGCCGTTCTGGCAAATCCAAAATGTCCTCCCCCACCGCCTGTTGCACCCGCGGCCACAACAAGCGATAATAATCATTCATGTATCCTGTAAGCTCCGACCGCACGTTCGCTTTTTCAGCCTTCAATTCCTCCTCGTTAAACTTCGGCTCCGCAATCGAAACCTGTTGCAACTCCATAATCCGTTCCCACTCAAAATCCGCGCACTCCGTCTCATAGCACACCGAAATATCGCTGGTCCACGCATTATGATACGCCCCATTTTTAGTAAATTCCGCCTCAAACGCCTGTTCGTCTTTAAACTTCGCGTTCGCCCCAAACGCCAGATGCTCGACAATATGCGGGATTTCATAAACATCCTTATTTTTCGCATACAACATTCCCGCCCGAAACTGAAACCTTGTCGCCATCACGCTCGAGCCAGGGATATCAATAAGCAGTCCCCGCGCCCCGTTTTTTAATTTTACCTCTTCAACTGAATGTTTCATCTCTTGTCTTAGCCTTTTGCCTCGTCTCACACTTGACAATTCATCACGCTTGTGTTATAATAGAATTATAGGATTATTTCCGCTTCGATTTTGATTTCTTGCGTTTCGAAGCTTTTTTCTTGGTCGCTTTTTTCGTCGGCGCGGCCTTTTTCCCCGGTTTAGCCTCTTTAAATTCGTCGTCTAGGTTTTTTTCGCCTTTCGAAATCTCGTTCACGCCTTTTTCAGTCTGACTTTCCGCCATTTTAGTTAGCTCCGACTCATACTCCTCGCCATCCGTCACATTATCCTCTACCGCCTCCGCCGGCGTAATCGCTAGTAGAATCCTCAACACCTCTTCTCTCAAGTTTCGTTGCAACCCATCAAAGAGTTTCTGTGACTCACTCCGGTATTCCACCAACGGGTCGCGCTGCCCCACCGACCGCCAATGAATCCCCTCGCGCAAATGTTGCATATTTTCCAAATGTTGCATCCATAATGTATCCAGCACCTTAAGATACACTTCGCGCTCAATTTTGCGCATAATTTCCGCGCTAAACTTTTCTTCCTGCTCGTTGTAAGCTTCTTTCACCGCTTCGAGCGCCGTCTTTTCGCGGTCTTTCTCTTTGCGCATAATCCCGATACCGTGAACCAAATCGTCATCGAAATTAAACACCGCCTTAAAATCCGTATCAAAATTCTTATTCACCCGCGACGAAAATTCCGTCAGCATTTTCACTTCTTCGCGCATCAGCCTCTGAATTTCCGACTGAATATTCTCGCCCTTCAAAATTTTTCGCCGAATCGCGTACACCACCTTGCGGTGCCGGTTAATTACGTTATCATATTGCACCACATTCTTGCGCGAATCAAAGTTAAAGCCCTCAATCCGCTTCTGCGCTGCCTCGAGCGTTCTCGAAATTGCTTTGGTCTGAATCGGCGTGTCTTCATCCACTCCTAATCTCGTCATCAGCATTTTTACTCGGTCGCCCTGGAAAATTCGCATCAGATCATCTTCGCAAGAGACGAAAAATTGCGTCGTCCCTGGGTCGCCCTGCCGGCCACCACGTCCACGCAGCTGGTTATCTACTCGCCGAGAATCGTGTCGTTCCGACCCGATCACGACTAGCCCGCCCAGTTCCTTCACGCCTTCGCCGAGCTTAATGTCCGTCCCTCGCCCCGCCATATTCGTCGCGAGCGTAATCGCACCCTTTTCACCGGCTTTCGCAATAATCGCCGCCTCGCGCTCGTTATTTTTCGCATTCAAAATCTCGTACGGCAAGCCAAATTGCTCCAAATATCGCGCAATTTCCTCGTTATTCGCAATCGAACCCGATCCAACCAGCACCGGCTGACCCTTTTCGTGATATTTTTTCACTTCCTCAGCAATCGCCTTTAATTTCCCCGCCTTGGTCTTATAAATCAAATCGTCTTTATCTACGCGCGCGATCGGCCTGTTCGGCGGAATCTGAATTACGTCCAGAGCATAAATCTGTTGGAATTCTTCCGCTTCGGTAAACGCCGTCCCCGTCATCCCCGACAATTTCTTGTACAATCGGAAAAAGTTCTGGAACGAAATCGTCGCCAGCGTCATCGATTCTTGCTTCACCGCCACGCCCTCTTTCGCTTCGATCGCCTGATGCAGCCCCTCGTTATAGCGTCGCCCTTGCATCAACCGCCCCGTATGCTCATCCACAATAATCACTTCGCCCGAATTCGTCACCACGTAATCTTTATCACGCTTAAACACGATTTCTGCCCGAATCGCCTGTTCCAAATGGTACACCAGGCGCGTATTTTTGGTCGAATACAGGTTATCTACCCCTAAAATCTTCTGCACTTTGTCGATGCCGGCATCCGTCAGCGTCACCGACCGCCGTTTTTCATCAAACACATAATCTTCTGATGTCAATCTCGCCGCTACCTTTGCAAATTGATAATAACTCTCTGGATTATCACCCGCCGGCGCGCTAATAATCAGCGGCGTCCGTGCCTCATCAATCAAAATCGAGTCCACCTCGTCCACAATCGCAAAGTTCAGCTCTCTTTGGCGCAAATATTGCACTTCGCTAGTCATATTGTCGCGCAAATAATCAAACCCAAACTCATTATTCGTCCCATAGGTAATATCAGCCGCATAAGCTTCTTTACGAGTACAAGGCTTCAGATGTACAAACCGCTCATCGGTGTGCTCCTCATTTTCGTATTCCGCATCATAAATATACGACGCATTATTCACAATCACCCCTACCGACAACCCCAAAAAGTCATAAATCGGCCCGTTCCAACCCGCATCCCGCTGCGCCAAATAGTCATTCACCGTTACCACATGCACCCCACGTCCAGTCAACCCGTTCAGATACGCCGGAAGCATCGCCACCAAAGTTTTACCTTCGCCGGTTTTCATTTCCGCCACCGCCCCTTCGTTTAGCACCATCCCCCCGATTAGCTGCACATCATACGGACGTAGTCCCGACACCCGCTTGGCCGCTTCTCGCGCCACCGCAAACACCTCGGGTAAAATCTCGTCCAAAATCTTTTTATCATCTACTGGCGGGCGTTTTTTGCCGGTTTTGTTAATCCCTTCCTCGGCCGTAGCGATTTTTAACGCTTTTTGAATCTTTCCGCGAAAAACTTCCGACTGTTCCTTCAGCTTTTCGTCGCTCATTTTCGCATATTTTGGCTCTAACTTATTGATTTCTTGCGCACGCTTCCATAATCGTCGCAAAATCTTTTTCTGCGCATCACCAAATACCCCCTGCAAAAATTTTGTTAACGCTGTTCGGTCAGCCAACTTATCAGTCGGTTTTTTCTCTTTTTTCGCCATAATACTCCAATCTCCCCCTATTGTATCATATTATTTACGCCGAATAAAGAGATTTTTCAGGCTTCGTTTTTGCCGATGCGGTTGCGCCTCTAGCTTAAATCGTCGAATCTGCCCTGCGAGCTTCGCCTCGACCAAATCCACTCCCGCAAAAATATTCGAACATTCATCTTTCGCCGTAATCACCTTCCCGCCCGGGATTTCTAGCGTCGCCGTCAATTCGAAGCGGTCATTTTTGCTCTTATTTTCCTTCGCCACCACCACTTTCAAAATCACATCTTTTTTCGACCCTCGTGGCAAATATCTGTCCAACTTTCCCAGTCGTTTCTCGACATATTTATTCAGCGCGTCATCGACCTTGTAGTCTTTTCCACTAGTGCTAATATTTTCAATCATATTCCTCCTTTAAATTTCTTCTTTCCCGCCCAGATATGGCCTTAGGACCTCTGGCACCTTTAATTTTCCATCTGGCGTGGCAAAATTTTCAATCATCACCACTAACGCCCGCGCTAGCGGAATCGCCGTCCCGTTCAAAGTATGCACGAACTCCACCGTTCCGTCTTTACGGCGCACCCGCACATTGCATGCCCGCGCCTGGAAATCCGTACAGTTCGAACAAGAAGTGATTTCTTGATATTTTTGATTCACCGGAGACCAGTATTCCATATCGTACTTCTTCGCCGCCGGCGCCCCTAAATCGCCCGCTGCAATATTAATAATATGATACGGCACTCCCAGCCCCTGCCAAATTTCTTCCTCAATCGCCAGAATTTTTTCGTGAATTTCTTTGCTTTGTTCTGGCAAACAAAACGCATACATCTCTAGTTTATTAAACTGATGCACCCGGAACAGCCCCCGAGTATATTTACCATAAGTCCCCGCCTCTTTCCTAAAACACGCCGAATACCCCGCATAGAACAGAGGTAATTTATCTTCGTCGATAATTTCATCCATGTGATAGCCCGTGAGCGGCATCTCTGCCGTCGCAATCATCGCAAGGTCCTCGCCCTCGATATAATATTCGTCCGACTGCTCCGACGACCGCGGATTAAACCCACACCCCTCCAACACTTTCGACGACACCATATCTGGCACAGTCATAAACGTAAAGCCGTGTTCTAACACTTTCGACAGCCCATATTGTAGCAACGCGTTCTCGAGCAAAGCCAACCCGTCTTTTAAATAATAGAATTTCGCCCCCGCAACTTTCGCCCCGCGCTCAAAATCCACCCAGTCTCGACTGGTCGCATAATCCAAGTGGTCCACCCCTGTTTCGTGCGGTTCACCCCACTTTTTCACCTCTTTTGAGCATTCTTCACCCCCAAGTGGCACGTCCTCGAAAATCACATTCGGGACCTTCTTTAGACCGTTATAGCACTCTTTCTCGATTTTGTCAAGTTCACCCTCGAGTTCAGCCAGTTCTTCTTTAACCTTTTTCCCCTGTTTTATTAATTCTTCCGCCGGTTTTCCGCCCTTCATTTTCGCCGCAATTTCATTCCGTTCCCGCCTCAGTTCCTCAACTTTTTGCAATTTTTCTTTTCGCCCATCATCCAGTCGCAAAATCTCGCGAATGTCGATTTGGTACCCCTTTTCCTTGGCTGATTTCTCGACCAGCTCCAAGTTCTCACGAATAAACTTCACATCTAACATACCTCGATTATACCACATTTATTCTACGAGTAATCAGAAAAAGCCTTTTAGCACTGCAGACGTAGTTAAAGATACCTTTTGAGGACCGTAAGCTTGGCCGAACGGCCTTGAGTGTGTCCGAAAAAGGTATCCTTAACTACATTTGCACTATTTTTAGCCATAATTAAAGATACCTTTTGAATATCATAAGCTTAGCCAATAGTCCATTGTGTGCCCGGAAAAGGTATCTTTAACTACATCAACTTTAAACTATTGAAAAGCTGCTTATAATCACCAAGATGCAAATCTCCCGGCCGAGCATTTTCGCTAAGCCCAAGCTCTTTTAAGACCTCGATAATTTTCTCTTTGCTACCATATTCGCCCAGATTATGCACTAATTTTTTCCGTGGCGCCCTGAAAGCTGCCTTAATCAACCGAAATACCTCTTCGTCCACCTCTGGCGCATGCGGTTCTAATACCAATACCTGCGAATCCACCTTCGGCGGCGGCGTGAATTCATCTCTTAAAACCACCGGTCCCGCCTGTACAAAAGCCCGATTTTTCACAAACAGCGACAAGACCGTCTCTTTTTCACTCAAAATCCGCTCCGCCACCTCTTTTTGCATCAATAGTACCACTCTTTTAGGCAATTTCGGCACGGTCAAAACCTTCTCCAAAATCGGACTTGTAATATAATACGGAATATTTCCTGCTATAACATAATCTTCATTAAATTCCAAATCTACCCCTAGAAAATCCGCATTCACGACCTCTAAATTCGTCCCCGGAAACGACTTTGGTAAATTTTCCGCCAGTTTCCGATCAAATTCCACCGCCACCACTCGCTCAAATCGCCGCAGCAGCGACGACGTCAGAGTCCCCAGTCCCGGTCCGATTTCCACACACACTCTCGCCCCTTTTATCCCTGTTTTTGCCAACTCCGCAATCTCTTCCAAAATCGCCCGGTTATATAACCAGTGTTGCCCCAGTGCCTTATTTACCATTCCGGTTCGTCCAATCTGTCGCGATATCAAATTGCTCCGGATTATTCACCGCAAATCCGCCCGTATCGTAAACTTTCCCTAGCCCAAGCGAAGTCTCCACCACCGAACACCGCGGATACCGACTGAGGTTCGCCGCCACCAACACATACCCGTCTTGGTCCACCTTCACCCCATCCGCACGCACCGAATAACTCGTGCCACAATACCGAATTACCACGCTCATGTCCAGGTCATAATAAGTTTCACGCCTTAGCACCGTCGTCCCATTAACACTCACCGTATAAGTATTCACCCCCATCGACGCCGTCAGCGGATGCTGTTCAATCGCGCTCGCACCCACCGCCACAATTCTCGCCACTGGCTCACGCACCACTTCCTCTTTAATCAGTTCCCGCGAAACTTCCACATTATCCACATATAACACATTATAATAACTCTTTTTCGCCCCCACTTCCCCCAGTTGTCGCACTTCCGAAGTTCCCGGCGCCAAATTATAATCCTTCACCTGTTCCTCAGTAAACGGAATTTCCTCTTCTACCGTCAGCGTCCGTCCGCCATTTCTCGTAATTTCATACACATTCGCCACCCCATTCTCTAGAAAATTAGTATTCGGCACCATTTTTATCTCGTCGCCGTCATACACCGTAATCCCCGCCTCGCCCATAATCGTCCGCGCATCATAACTCGCCGTCATCAGATATTTTTCCGTTATCCCATCTTGTACCACCACCGGTCGCGCCCGATAAATATTTACATAAAAATTATCCGCATTAATTTCCGCCTCTAGCCCCGGCTCGACGATATCTCCCACCGACACCAAAATCCCCGCCCTGTCCAGGGCCTCCTGCACCGTTTTCGCATCTGTTTTGACGGTTAATTTCTCGCCATCATCATAAAAAGTCACATATTTTGCCCCAAAAGTCTCAAACGCCACATTTTCCGCCGCAGCCGCCTCCTCCGCAAAGGTATTATTCGCCTTTATCTTCACGAAGCAGCCTGTCAGCAACAAAAAAACCGCAAAAATCACCAGAATAATAGCTCGATCGAACTTTTTCGTCAGCTTCATACCTATAATTATATCACACTTAAGCCAAAAAATAAAGCGGTCTTTCGAGTTTTACCTCTTTCCCGCTCTATTCTTACCCTTCCAATCGTTCCGGCTGTTCTCAACTCCAGCCCGAACTTAATTCTATTTTAGCATAGGCGGTTCTTGTGTCAACCTTGTTTTTTACGATTTTTCATGTTGTAATTATACTTGACAAAATGCGTAATTCATTAAGTCATAATTCCGGCTTTCACCCCTGTTATTTTTTACACTTAATCCTTCCTCCCCAAATTTAACGCTACCAAACCCTCCAACTTGGCATTTTTGCCTTTTATATTCCTCCCTCATCACTAAAATATGCTACAATATTCATATGAATTGGAGGAAATGGCTCGACGAGTTTGTTTTGGCAGGGCGCGGCATCCTGCTCGCCACCCGCGAAAAAACTTTTTGGTACGGTTTTATCCCCAGCTTTCTCTTTTTTGGACTACTCATGAATTTACTCTCTGGCGGCACCGCCAAATTCGAACTCATGGCCGCCACCGGCTTTATCGGTAGTCTCAAAATCCTCGGCGACAGTTTTCTCGCCATTTTCGGCTTTAATCACGTCTTTTTGGACTGGCTGCCAATTTTTCTCCTCTCTGTTTTACAAGGTATTTTGCTCGGCATCATTGCTCTTTTGGCTCACAAAAAACGTCCCCACGAAAGCGCGTCTAAACTTACCGCAAGCACAATGTCAGACGCCTCCAAGACCACCAAATCTACCCCTAAAATCGCCCATTCAAGCGCGTCCAAAGTTACCGACAACCTCGGTAGCGCCGGCATCATCACCGGTCTTATCGCCCTCGGCGCAGGTTGCCCAACTTGTGGCGTTACTCTCATCACGCCCCTCATCGGCGCCATTTTTTCCACCGGTAGCCTCGCCATCGCCGGCGCCGTCTCCTCTGTTCTTACCGTTATCGCCATCATTATCGCCATTTTATCCTTAAAACGCCTCGGCGAAGAAGTCTATGTTATAATAATAAATGAACAATATCTCGCCAAACACGCGAGCCAAAGGAGTAAATAGTGAAACAAGTTAAAACCACCTCTGATGCCGTCGCCACCGAAATCGCCGACGACAAACCTAAAAATCTTTTCGACACCATCACCAAAATCGTTGGGTTTATCGCAGTAATCGTACTGCTAGTCGCCGCGATCATCTCTAGCACAAACAGCAAGCCCAGCAACGCCGAAATGGTCTGGGACGAGCAAATGACCCTCGGCAATCTCGACGCCGAAAATTATTTCATCGTCTATTCCGATCTCGTCTGCCCTTATTGTATCGCTTTCGAAAACGCCATCGTCGAACACGAAGAGGAGTTCCAAAAATATCTCGCCGAAAACGACGTCCTGTTCGAGGTTCGCCTCTCGGACTTCCTCTACGAATACGGCGAGTCCACCCCTATTAACTCCCGCTACTCGGCCCTTGGCACTTATTGCGCCAAAAACGAAGGCAAGTTCTGGGATTATTATAACAAAGCCGTCACCAGCGTCTGGAACGACTTTTTCAAGAGTGGTGGCAAATCCGGCGTCTCCAAAATGTCCAATATCGACAAAACCTATTGGATCGATCTCGGTAAATCCGTCGGTCTTGGTGAAACTTTCGAAAATTGCGTCAAAAACGACGAGACCCTCTCCGAGATCCAACAAAACGCCGCCAAAACCGCCAAACTTGCCAGCGGTATGCCTTATTTCAAGTTCAATTCCTACACTTCCTCCGGCTTCGACCTCTCGTGGGACTACAATTATGTTCTCATGTACTTCAACGCCGGGTTAGAAAGCAAATAAAGCCTTATCTACCAAATCTTCCGATCCTTAATACTATCCGGCAAATAATTTTTATCAAGGTGAAACCCCGCCTCCCACTTCTGCCCTTTACCATAGCCGAGATCTTGCATTAATTTCGTCGGCGCATTTCTCAGCCACACCGGCACCGGCTCATTCGGCGCCTTGCGCGCGAGCTCCAGGGCTTTATACCACGCGTCCGTCGTCCTTCGCGACTTTTTCGAAAGCGAAAGCGCTACCGCGGCATGCGCCAAAATCAACCCCGATTCCGGCATCCCAACCCGTTCCACCGCCTGAAAACACGCCGTTGCCAAACTAAGCGCCCCGTTCCCCGCGAGACCAATATCCTCACTCGCAAAAATCACCATTCGCCGCGCAATAAACTTCGGGTCCTCCCCCGCCTCAACCATTCGTGCAAGATAATACAGCGCCGCATCCACATCCGACCCTCGCATCGACTTAATAAACGCCGAAATCGTATCATAATGTTTGTCGCCTTTCTTATCGTACCCAGGCAATTTTCGCCCAGCCGCCTCCTCGACCACTTTCCGGTCGACTTTTTCCGCCAGCGACAACGCCAACTCCAAATCTCCCAGCGCACTCCGCGCGTCCCCGCCCGAAAGCTCCGCAATATAGTCCAAAGCCTCCTTCGTTACCCGTTTCGTAGCTTTTTCCGCCTTCACCGCCCGTTTCAAAACTTCCAAAATCGCCGTTTTCGCGAGCGGCGCCACGACCACCACCCGCGACCGCGACAAAAGTGGTGAAATCACCTCAAACGACGGATTTTCGGTCGTCGCCCCAATCAGCGTGATCAGTCCACTCTCAACGTGTGGCAAAAACGCATCCTGTTGCGCCTTATTAAACCGGTGAATTTCGTCCACAAACAACACCGTGCGCGTTTTCAAATTCCAGTTCACTTTCGCCCGCTCAACCACTTCCTCGACGTCCTTCTTTCCCGCCGTCACCGCCGAAATTTCAATAAAATCCGCCCGAAATTCCTGTGCTAAAATCCGTGCCAAAGTCGTTTTACCCGTCCCTGGCGGTCCCCAAAAAATCAGGTTCACCGGCTCGCCCTTTTTCACAATTTCCGTCAAAATTTTCCCCTCGCCGATAATTTCTTCTTGCCCCAAAACTTCCGACAATTTCCGCGGTCGCATCCGCTCCGCCAGTGGCACTCTATTCATATCTCTATTATACCGAATTTTCTTGATTTTGGTGTTTTTATGCTAAAATAGAATTAATATAATAAAGGAGAATTAATGAATAATTCCTATTACGGGCTAGATTCTAGCCTCTACAACACCAATCTTACCACCACCACTTCAGCTTCTAGTGGCGCGGAAGTTTGGCTCATCATTGCGAGCATTTTGGCTCTAGTCGGCGGTATTTTAACTTACTTTTTGTTTGTCAAAAGCAAAACCGAGCCTAAAAACAAGTTTTTAAAGTGGCTCAAGGACTTTTTAGCGTTCAAAACCATGTGGCTTGAAGCAATTTTGAAGTGTTTCTACTACATTGCGACAATTTTTGTCATTTTGTTCTCGTTCGTCTTCTTGGGTCAAGGCGGCACCGGCGTGGTAAGCTTCTTCTTCGTGCTTATTCTCGGGCCAATCGTAGTTCGTCTAATCTACGAAGCCTCGATGATGCTCATCATGATTTGGCGCAACACCGAAAACATTTCCGAAAACACCAAGAAAAAATAGTTTTCGGAAATACATTAAAAAATCCTCCGTATTGCGGGGGATTTTTTTAGGCCATTATGGTGGGCGATAGAGGAGTCGAACCTCTGACCTCGTCTACGTCAAAGACGCGCTCTAGCCAACTGAGCTAACCGCCCTAGTTCGATAACAATTTTCGTTGGACCCTTGGTGAGGACAAATTTCGCTTCGCGAAATTTTAACTCACCTGCGCTTTCTCGAAAAACAAAACAAGTTTTGTTTTTGCTCGAAAGCTTGGTGAGTCGGGAGGGGCTCGAACCCTCGACACCGGGCTTAAAAGGCCCGTGCTCTAACCAGCTGAGCTACCGACCCAACAACGGTTGGTGGTTCCGGCTGGACTTGAACCAGCGACACAAGGCTCTTCAGGCCTCTGCTCTACCAACTGAGCTACAGAACCATAATGTCATTATATCACATATGTGCTATAATTAAAAGTATGAAAAAGATAAATACTTCCCCAATTTCTGGCGCCGACGAGTTTTTGCCAGAAATTCAGGCCACTTTCGATAGTTTTAAAACCAAAATTTCCGAAACTTACTCTAGCCATGGCTATCGAAACGTCGAAACTCCCTTTATCGAACGCACCGAAATTTTATTCGCCAAAGCCGGCGGTGACACCGAAAAACAAATCTACGAAGTCAAAAAAACTGGCGACAAAACCGCCACTAAAGCCACTCAGGCTCTCCGTTTCGACCACACCGTTCCGCTTGCCCGCTACGTTATCGAACACGAAAATGATTTAAACTTTCCCTTCAAAGTCCAACAAATCGGCGTCAATTTTCGTGGCGAACGCGCCCAAAAAGGCCGTTTTCGCGAATTCTACCAATGCGACATCGACGTTATCGGCCGCGACAAACTCCCGCTCGCCTACGACGCCGACGTCATTGCGACTCTGCTCGAAACTTTCCAGGGTTTCGACCTCGGCACACCAGTCCTCGCGCGCATTTCTAACCGCAAAATCCTCGCCGGCCTACTCGAAGCTTTGAATCTCGAAGACAAAACTTCCGCCATCAGCAACATTATCGACCATGCCGAAAAAGTCACCCCCGAACAAACCAAGGTCGCTCTCGAAGATCTAAAACTCGCCAAAATCCAAGTCGAAGTTATCCTCAATTTTATTGACCTTAGCGGTCCACGTTCCGAAATTATAAAAGCCCTCGAAAATCTCGAAATCAAAAACACCACTTTCGAACTCGGCGTCTTAGAACTCGACCAAACTCTAGGCCTACTCGAAGCCATGGGGTTCGAACACGAAATTACCGCCGACCTCAAAATCATCCGCGGTCTCGATTACTACACCGGCACCGTTTTCGAATTCATCTTACCCGAACACAAAAATCTCGGCTCGGTTTGCGGTGGCGGTCGCTATGAAAATCTCACCAAACACTTTTCCAACAAAACTTTTCCTGGCGTCGGCGGCTCCATCGGTCTTTCTCGTCTCTTTTTCACGCTCACCGAAAACGGTTTATTAAATTCCGCTACCCAAAAACTCACCGAATACGCCCTGATTCCTTTTTCCGAACAAGAAATCGAATACGCATTTAAGCTCGCTCGTGAGCTTCGAGCCAAAAATCACAGCGCCGATGTCATCCTTATCGACAAAAAACTCGGCGAAAAGCTAGCCTACGCCTCCAAAATTGCCGCAAACGGCATCGTTATCGGCGAAAAAGAAGTCCAAACCGGCAAATTACAGGTCAAAGATTTCGTCACCGGCAAATCCCGCACTTTTAATTTCCTGACCGAAGATTTACTCGAAACCGACACCCCCAAAGCCGACCCAACCGATTTTTGGACCGACCCATCCGAACCTTCAACTTTTCTCTAAATATGCTATAATAAATAAGTAATATAAAAGGAGCTTTTATGGCAGATTTTAATAAAGTTTTAACTCCGGGCGATTACGAAAACGGCGAACTTAACGTCGTTATCGAGATCCCAACCGGTTCCAACCACAAAATTGAATGGGATCGCGAACGCGCCTGCTTCATGCTAGACCGCGTCGAGCCGATGGCTTTCGCTAAGCCTTGCAACTACGGTTTCATCCCGCAAACTTTGGACGAAGACGGCGACGAACTTGACGTTCTCATGATTACCGACCAACCTCTCACCACCGGCATCTGGATGAAAGCCAAAATCCTTGGCGTAATGAAGTTCGTAGATGGTGGCGAAGTCGACGACAAAATCATCTGCGTCCCAGCCGACGACCGTAATAACGGCGACGCTTACAACTCGCTCGAAGATTTGCCAAAACAAACTTTGAAACAAATTGAATTCCATTTCAATCACTACAAAGATTTGAAAAAACCTGGCACCACCAAAGTTAAGTCATTCGAAGGCATCGAGGCGGCCAAGCAAGTCATTGCCGACGCCATTGCACGCTTTAAATAGACCCTCTACACAAAAAATCTCCCATCAAAGGGAGATTTTTTCATATTAACGTTTTTATTCCGTTACTTCTTCAGCTTCGTCAGTCGCATCAGTTTCTTCAACTTCCTCAACCTCATCCTCACTATAATCCAAATTCTTCAACGCTTCCATGAATTCAATTTGCGACTTCACGTCCGACGCCGTCATCCCCTCATATTCCGACGCATCCACCATCACAATTACATACTTGCCTTCCACCGTTATCTCACCCAAATCTTCGCCCGATTGTTCTTTCATCTCCGCAAGTGCCGCTTTGGCCGTTTCCGCATCCTTGTATTCATAATACGCTTTCGCACCAGTAATTTCATCACCAGAATAATAATACACGATATGTGCTTTTGTCGGCACATATTCGGTGTCCGTTTCACTAAGCTCCATATCTTCAGTATCTAGCGTCAAGACATACTTTTCGCCATCCGACACAAAATAGCTGTCGCCAAGCTTCCCGTTGCCAGTTGTCGCCACGACCACCGCGATGATTACCACCACCACAATCGCCACGACCGCACAAATCCCGCCAACGATTAAGTTTTTATTCTCTTTTTTTGACTTGTCAGCCATCTTTTATCTCCTTTTATTATCTTAATCATAACACGACTATTTTCAAAAGACAAGCTTTCCGTATTAGATCGTCCGTATTGCACATGTTTAAATTCAAGACACAAAACGCCCAAATAAATATTCTAAATATCACAAAAAACACCTCCAATTTGCATTTTTCAACATTTTATGATAATATACAAATATGAACATGGCGTTATTACGATATCTAAAAACAGATCCTCGTCAAATCGTCCATCTTATCTTTATAGGAACCAAACCAGACATAATCAAACAAGCACCAATCTATCACACATTAAAAAATAAAAACGAATTAGTGATTGTGTGCCATACAGGACAGCACCGCGATTTTAATAATTCAAAAGCAATATTAAAAGAGCTAGACGTACGCGTAGATATAAATTTTAAAATCCACGGCACAATCACTAACAAAATATCGCAAATTGTATACCGAACCAGCAAATTGGTATCCGATATCGAAGCTTGCGATAAAAAAGTCGTACCCTATGTACATGGCGATACTCTCACCGCTCATGGCGCAGCCTTGGGGGCAGTGTTGATACGAGCCGCCACAGTCCATGTGGAAGCTGGATTACGAACTATGACCCCGAGACCAGAAATCTACAAACGGCACATTGCCGATTTTGCAAAAGATCGTTTCAGATTTGAGAAATATTTAAAAGATATTAAGAATATTGATAATTACGAATACGG
>CAVFLV010000023.1:24905-57156 GCA_963623485.1 bacterium
ATCCTTTGAGCCTTTTCCAGAACAGATTAATACAAGAATGATAGACGAAATCGCAGCTATCAAATTTGCACCAACTAAACTTAACTTCGACAATGTAGCATCGGAAAGAAATCTAACAACCGGCATTTCGATCGTTGGCAATACAATAAGCGACGCAGTAAGACATGCATTAGCTACCCCGTATAAAAATCAAAAACTAATACATTTTGGCTCTAAAAATTTTATTTTTTTCACGGTACACAGAAGAGAAACTTGCGAGAGCCCCAGGCGTTTTAATATTATACTTGATTTGATAGAACAGCTAGCCAAAAATCAAATGCATACAGTAATAATATTGCACCCCATGTTCCTACGCGGTATCAATCTCACCTCTCGGCGAAGATTTAAAAAATTAATCGCAGACTACCCAAAAATATTATTACCAATAAATCCAATTCCCTACCATTCCGATACTGTTAAGGTTATTAACCAAAGTAGCCTAGTAGTAACCGACTCCGGCGGACTTCAAGAGGAGACTAATATTCTTAAGAAATATTGTATCACCTTAAGATACGGCACTGATAGGGTCGAAAGCATCATCGCTGGTAGCAATGTTCTTGCCCCATTAATAAACAGTGAGTTTATATTTGAAATAATCAAAAACGTTTTGACATTACCAAAAAATTCAGCAAAACCGCTCTATGGCGAAAACGTGGCGGAAAAGATTGTCGATTATACGCTTAAACATATAGATGGCGATACGGGATTATTCCGCACAGAAGAACAAAGATTGGAGTTATTATGACGACCGCTTTTACTAAACGTAGGCCGAACCAATTTTTATCAGAGCTAAAAGACGAATATCTCCGACTAAATATTGCTAAGGCGTCTTTTATGACTGTCTTATCTCCTCGACATTTTTCACTAAATGGAAATTCTTTAACAACTTCCAAAATTGGGGCTGGCTCTTCAGAAAAATTCAAAAAAATATATCCACCCGATCATTTTGTAACTGAATATGTGAAAATTATTAAGCTACTTTGGTGCGAACGGCTAAAAACAGGCATGGATTTAACTCCGGCGTGGGTTAAAAATCCAATCTATAAACCAAAACGTAATCTACATCCAGATTTTAAAAACAAAACAGAAAAAGAGCTTAAAGAAATCCTCTCCAGAAAACCAACATTAAAACCAAAAGAACTTACTGTCGTTCATGGCGATTTATGTCCAGTCAATATTATTTTTAATGAACTTGGGGAAGCTATCGGAGTAATTGACTTAGGTGATCTGCACGTTGGCGACAGGATGTTAGATATAGCCATTTTATCATGGACAATAAGGGGCAATTTTGGGAAAAAGTATGAATTGCTTTTCTTGAACCATCTCGGCATCGACTTTAGTGACAAAATATTAGAATACTATCGATTAATTTATAATTTAAATCTCCCAGATTACAAAAATTGGGATTGGATAAAGGAGTAGAATATGAAATCTACAGATGTCACATTAATCGCCGCGCCATTCGGATTTGGCCCGACAGGAAAATCACTCGCTGTGTCTCGCGAACTAATACGTCGCGGTTACAGTGTGAAAATTTTAGGAGACGAAAACACCCTAAAGCTAGCAGATGATGCGGGTATCTTAGCTTATCAATACAAATACAGAACTGAATTAAACTTAGCTGACCTCAGATCAAAAGTTGTAGTTTCTTATTTAGATATTAGCACCAAAATTATCAATAGATCAGACGTTCCACTCGTGTTCGCAGACTCTTTATTTTGGCTACGCGGATGGTTTGAAAGATCGTACGATTATCCAGCAGATTTGGTTTTATCGCAAAAATTCTTTAAAGAGCCTCTAGAGTCAGAAATTGCCAAAACGAAAAATTTTCATGAAGTCGAGGCAATTTTATCACCAGGATTTTTAAAAGACTTGCCGCAAAAACATAAGAAGTTGATTTTTTATCCAGGAGGTTTGCGTTCACCATATCTAGGAGACGCATATGGCAAAGCTTACTACGACTGGTGCGTATCGGTCATTAAGGAAGCGGCTGACCGTTCCGATTGGAGCTATAATGAATTTATCTTTATTCTTCCGCCACAGCTAAATCGCGCAGATGTTTTGAGCGACCTATCCAAAGACGGAATTAAGTTTTTATTAAACTGTTCCGACACGGCAGAGCATTTTCTTTCTGCAACTCACGCCTTTATTTCGCCAGGCATAGAGACCACTCTCGAAGTACTCGCATCCGGCATTAATCCATTATTCACACCAGCATTCAATGGCAGTCACATTCCACAGCTAATTGCCGATCGGCTAGCTCATATCGGCGTTGAATTAAGCGGTACTTTTAACGCCGGGGCTAGGCAATTTGAAGCCGGGACCAATCATCTCAGCGGACTCAGTATGCAAGTTGAAGAGTATACTATGTCTAAATTAAATGACAAACAAATCTTTGACGAAGCCGTATGTAGCGCGACGAAATATTTGCAGAGTAGTCCACAAACACAAGAACGTTTCCCGTTAGGCAAAAATGGCGCCAAAGAAATTGTGGACCACTTAGAAACTTATTTAAACAAAGAAAAAATTCCTAACGCCTATTATCGAGTGTCCGTAAAAGCCAAAATTCGACAAAACGATAAAATTATTTTAGTCAAAGAAGACAACAAAAATTGGGATTTGCCGGGCGGCGGCGTAGAACATAACGAGTCCATAGTGGACGCTTTGCGTAGGGAATTAAAGGAAGAAATCGGTCTTATGGATTTTTGTGTTCAAAAATCGCCGACCATCTTTAAAATGATAGATAAGTCTGCCAATCGACCACTGCTTTTTGTAGTGTATGATATTGATATAGCACCGGAGATCAAACTTAACCCAACGGATAATGTTACAATTAGCGCTTTCAATAATGCCGACATGCCAGACACGGTAGCTTACTCTGAGGACTATGCTAAGTATATCAAAAACTTAGGCTAAAATAAGGCCAAGCATCAGCTCAGCCTTATAAAGTTCAGAAGTTTGAGAATATTTTTTGTGGTACATTATCGCACGACAACACCCAACCATTAATGCCGACAAATGGGAAAGATATAAAATCATAATGTTCGCGTATAAAAATCCCGTCATTAACTAGTAAATGGTTCATCATATTAATAGTGGACGTCGTCCCGACGACTACAATATGACTACTAGGTTGTAAAATACTGCTCATTCCTTTTAAAATGCGCGCAGCAAAATCATTCATATGTTCCCTGCCAGGTATATCTGGATAATCGTCTAGATTAGCACTATTATTTTTCCAATTTTCCAAGATTTTCGCAACCCCTGGATATCGTTTCTGCAACTCATCTTCATTTAACGCGGCAATTATTCCAAGCCCAACTCCGTATATATCATCAACCTTTTTTACGTCGACATTTAATTCCTCGGCCATAATATTAGCAGTTTTCTCGCTACGCCCTTCGCGCTGATAATAAATTATCGTATTATTAATATCGATATGTTCTTTTAAAATTTGTGCTGAATTAATTAGGTCTTCTACGCCATTAGGAGTTAGATCTTGAGTTCCGTCACCATGCATTTTTTCTAAATTTTTTAACGCTTCTGCGTGTCGAATAATAAAAAACTTAGTATTACATACAGAAAAAATAGACATTCTCATCACCTTCTTTCAAAGTACTAAGTTTCTCAAACTTCTATTTATATTCTATCATATTTTTGTTGTTAGGTCAAAAAACAACCCCTTAAATTAAATCGTAAACAATTTTCTACAAATCCTCAATCCCTACCCGCTCTTGCGCCATTGTGTCCCGATTTCGCACCGTCACGGTCCCGTTTTCCAAAGTCTCAAAATCTACCACCACGCATTCATACGTCCCAATTTCGTCCTGCTTGCGATAGCGCTTGCCAATATTCCCCGAATCATCCCACGTTACATTACCATATTTCGCACGTAACTTAGCATAAACCTCTCGCGCTTTCTCCACCAATTCCGGCTTGTTTTTGAGTAGCGGCGACACACAAAAACGATACGGCGCCAAATTTTTCGGCAATCTTAACACCGTGCGCACCACCCCATCCACCGTTTCTTCCGCATACGCCGTCGCCAAAATCGCCAAAAACAATCGCTCCACCCCGATTGACGGCTCAATCACGTGCGGCACAAACGTCTCTCCGGTCTTTTTATCGCGGTATTCCATATTTTTACCGCTCTCGCGCTGAATATTATTCAAATCAAAATCCGTCCGATACGCCAGCCCCATCAACTCTTCCTCGCCATTCGGATAATCAAACATAAAATCAATCGTCCGCTTACTATAATGCGCCCGATCCTCCGCCGGGACTTCTAACTCGTGGATATTCTCAGCCGGCAATCCTATCACCTGCTCCAAAAACTCATGCTGCAACGCACGCATTTTCTCAAAATTTTCCTCCCAGGTCTCTGGCGCCACAAAATATTCAATTTCCATTTGCGAACATTCTCGGTCTCGCAAAATGAAATCTCGCGGCGAGATTTCATTTCGAAACGCCTTACCTTGTTGCGCAATCCCAAACGGCAAATCCGGATAAATCGTATCTACCACATTTTTATAATTCGTAAAAATCCCTTGCGCCGTCTCTGGTCGCAGATACGCCACCCCCTTCTCCGCCAGTTCCGGGTTGTCCGCCACATCTTCCGGCAACACCGCCCCGACATGTGTCGCAAACATCATATTAAACTTCCGAATCGGCCCCCAATTTTCCTTACCACAAACTGGGCATTTTGTGTGCGTCGCCAAAAACTCTTCCGTCGTCACGCTTTCGCTAATACCTTCAGCAATTTTATCCGCCCGAAACCGCGATTTACATTCCTTACATTCCACCAACGGGTCCGCAAAAGTCGCCGTATGCCCCGACGCCACCCAAGTCCGCGGATTCATCAAAATCGCCGCATCCACGCCAAACATATCTTCTCGATCTTCCACGAAAAACTTCCACCACGCGTCCATCACTTTTTTCTTTAGCATTACTCCCAACGGACCATAATCCCAAGTCCCCGCCATTCCGCCATACACTTCCGAACCTTGAAAAATAAATCCCCGCCTTTTGCACAAACTTACAATATCTTCTAACTTTCCCATTTTTTAATTATATCATAAATTCGACAAATCAGCTCCGCGTTCACCTTTATCCGCCCAACCACCGCAAGATCCATCGTCGCCATCAACCTCAACATTTTAATCTCATTCGCTCCCGCCTCCCCAGCCTCACTCACCACAAACGCTTCCTCTGTTCCCCACCAATCATATCGCTTTCCTTCCACTAACTTTTCGCCCGTGTTGTCTCGATATAAATTCATTTCTTCCCCGCTCGCCCGCTTAAAATTCAGCCGGAACCAACTCACCACCAATTTCAAATCCACCCCATTATTCAACCCCTCCAAACCCTGCCTCAAAATCTCAAAAAACTCGCCCTGCCCCACGCCCTCCGCCGCCTTATCTATTTTTTTCAACATTTCCGCCGCCATTTCCATCCGTTCCAAATCTTTCACAATTTCGCCATATTGTTTTTTCATTCTGGCGCTCGTAACAATCCCTAGCTCACCTTTTCCTCGATGCACTACCAGTTCCGACAAACAAAACATTTCCACTCCCCCCGCCAGTTTCGACTTCGGCTTTCTCACTCCCTTTGCTATCGCCGCCACTTTGCCCACTGGTGTAATGATATTCAAAATCCGGTCCGCCTCGCCATAATTCGTCCGCCTCAAAACTATTCCTTCAGTTTTTAAATCTTCATTTCGCATATTTCGCCACCAATTCCTTAATTTCCGCCGGCACCATCGTGTCTTTGTGCAAAATTTTCACCACATTATACACCGACAAATCTCGCCCTGTAAAATCCAAAGACGACACCACCACCACCGGCACCGTCGCAGTATCCGCATACGACATGAGTTCATTCAAAAACGTAAATCCGTCCGGTCCGTCCAACAAAATATCCAAAAAAATCATTTCCGGCGCACCATTTTCCGCAATAAAATTCATCGCTTCAATCGCATTACTAAAAATCCGTACTTCGCGCCCACCCTTACCTACGTCTCCGCGCTCATTTTCATCCGCACCACCTTCACGCCTCCCATCGCATCCCCGCGCGATGCACTCCGCCATAATTTCATCATCATCAATTACCAAAATCATAACTCAAACAAACTCATTTGTCGCGAAATCGGCAATTCCACATAAAAACTCGTTCCGTCGCGATGCCTCACCGCCCCGACCCTAGCGTTCATCATCCGCGAAAATCTCGAAGCAATAAATAGCCCTAGTCCCGACGACCCCGGTCGCATTGCAATCGAAGTCGGTTTCTCAATCCACCCACGTCGCATCTCGCGCCACACATCCATTGGCAATGCCGGCCCAAAATCCCGAATTTCCACCCGCACATTATCTTTTGTGTCGCGTACCACCAGCTCCGCGCGCGTCCCCTCGCCCGAATAATGCATCGCATTGAGCAGAAAATTATACACTACACTATGCAACATTTCCCGATTTGCCGTCACTAGTCTCGCCCGATTCGCATATTTTACAAACAACTCTCGTCGATTATATGCAAATAGATAGTTCAGCTCTCGCGTCACTTCATCGCACACCGCCCGCACCGCCACCGGCTCCATGGTAAACAGCCCGTCTTCGAGCTTCCGCATTTTAGTCAGGTCATTCACTTGCCGAATCGCCCGTTCCGACACACTCACCATCTCATCGCGTATTCGCTCTCCACTTATGTCCATGCCCGGCAAATTAAGCGCCAGTTGTCTCAGCACCGCAAGCGGCGCCTTTAGCTCGTGCGCCGCCACCAAAATCCCGTCGACCTCCTTATCCATACCCCCATTATAACAGATTATTCGTTAAATGTCACAGTCCCAAGCAACTTATCAAAATCATCTTTAAACAGCACCGAGTCGGTTTGCAACACCGCGGTCTTATCCCGAATCTTAAAAGTCACAATATATCCCGACAGACTCGTGTTCGGAATCGTCCCCGTGTACCTATTCGCTGTAATATTGCCACTTTTGCCAATCGTCACCGATTCCATCGTGAGGTTCGAGTTCCTCTTTTCCATCGCTTTTTGATATTCTTTGGTTACCTCGTCAATACTCTCGTCCCGAATCGTCACCCGTAGTGCATTCACGGTTTCCTTACCCACCGCGTCCACCTGTACCGGGTTCATATAAGCATTAAAATCACCCGTTGAGCTAGTCGCCGCCGCCGCAATATATACGCTCCAAGTTTTGGGATATTCAAACGACAACTGTCCATAATCCGCCGGCCCCGCAAAAGTCTTATACGGATATTTTTCGGCTTCCAGTCGCTCCGCTTCGTCCTTGGTCGCTTGTTCGTCTTTGGCCTCCGCCACCGCAATTTCAATCTGCCCATTTACATCCGTCGACGCATTTGTATATTGAATCGTCATCCAAATAAACAGCCCAATAAACGTCACCGCGACAAGCGACAGCGCCACAATCACAATCGTTTTAATCAGCCCCGCAATATCTTTTTTCGGCATCGTCGGCATCTGCACTTGTTGCACCATCGGCATCCCGTTCGCACCATACTGCGCCCCCACCGGCTGAACAGGTTGCATCACTGGCTGCATCCCGCCCATGCCATTCGCACTACCAGCATCAGCGCCACTCACCCCGCCAAAACCATTCATTTGACCATTATCCATAAGCTTATTATATCATACTTTTAATTTTATACATTTATTTACTAAAATCTTCCGCCAAAAACTCGATTTCGTTTTTCAGCTCCTTCAAATTCGCATTAATTTCCTTAGCCAACTTTGTCGCCTCTTCGTATCGACTCACCGCTTCACCAAGGTTAAATTCATCCGAATAAAACCACTCGACCTTTTCGTCCAATTCATTAATTTTTTCATTCAGATTTTTCTGTTCGGTTGCATCCTTCTTCTCAACCATTTTTAATTCCTTTCCTTAACTTTTTTCACTTCGGCATCAATTTCCGCCTCAAATGTTGTAATTTTTACAACATTCCCTGGCGAAATCTTACCACTTAAAATTGCATAGCCCCGTTTCAACACTTTTTCTGGATTTAGCGCCTCTAGCAGTTTCATTTTACCTTCAATCTCGCTACTCACTCTCGCTAACTTTTCTTTCACCACCGCCGTAATCCGCACCATTTTATCTTCACAAATCGCGTTAATTTTTGCCACCATTTCTCGTCCCAATTTCTGCATTCGCGCGCTCACACTTTCCGCTTCACTAGCAATTTCATTCATCAATTCTCGAGTTGCACCCTCCACCGCACGTCGTACCCGCGCCATTTCGCTCGCCCGGTCTCTCGGAGTCAACTTTTCTGCCGCGTTCGACGGCGTCGACGCCCTCACATCGCACGCCAAATCACACAAACTCTCGTCCACTTCATGCCCAATCCCGCAAATCACCGGAATTTTCGACATCGCCACAGCCCGCACCAACTTTTCATCATTAAAACATGCCAAATCGTCCGCACTTCCACCACCACGCAAAATCGCGATCATCTCCACCTCGCCCCGCTGATTAAAATAATTCAAAGCCCGCATAATTTGATCCGGCGCGTCCAGCCCCTGCACTTGCGTATGCGCAACTTGCACTTTCAGCCCGCCCCACCTCTCATTCAAAATTTTCACAAAATCCGCAAATCCCGCCGCCTGTTTCGAAGAAATCACCCCAATTTTGCTCAAATCCGCCGGAATTTTACGTTTTTTCTCCGGCGCAAACAACCCCTCCTTCAATAACTTCTTTTTCAACAGTTCATACGCCTTTTTGAGCGACCCCTCGCCCACCGGCATCACCTGCTTCACCGTCACCGAAAACCTCCCCCACTTTGTCACCCCGGGCGTTCCATTCACCACCACCGTCATGCCGTCTTCCAGTTCCGTCCTTAGATCCCACACCGGCATAAAACAATTCACGCTGGTTTTCTCATCTTTCAAATCAAAAAACACCCACTTGCCCTGATTTACCTTAAAACTCGCCACCTCGCCCTTAATCGTCGTCTCCCCACATTCATACTTCAAGCAGTCATTCACTTCTTTTACGAATTCCGTCGGCGTCAGCGCATCGTCCTCCATCGTCTCCTGCATAAATCTTGCTTCTCTTTCGAAAAACTCATCTTCGGCTTTTTCTTCGTCGTCGCCGAGCCACCATCCGAAGTCATCGTTCATTTTGCTTGCCTTTCATCGCTTTATAATACGGCACCACTCCCGAGACCACCGTAAACACTAACGTAATCACTCGGGTCATCACCGTCACAATTGTCGCCGTCGGAAAATCCACCCCTAGCGCAATCATCACCCCCGCCATCCCAAGTTCATATAACCCATACGGCACAATCCCGTCAAACACCGACCCAATCGCCTCGCCCACCATAATATATAATAGTAGTTCCGGCCGACCAAGCGACAACGCCACAATATAATACGTCCCCACCTCACACAAACTATACACCAGCCCCCACCTAAACGGTTTTTTCAGATTTTGTTTATCTTTTTTTACAATTTTCAAACTCTCATGCACGTCCGCAAAATAATTTTGAATTTTTGCGCCCTTCACAAAATATCTTTTTCGCCCAAAAGTCAAACTTCGCGCCACAAAACTCGTCGTTTTTTCTACCACTTTCGCAAAAAAGTCAATCCGCCGTTTATTGCTCGCCACAAACACCACAAACCACAGCACCCCCGCCACCACCGTATTCATCAAAAACGTCACCGGCACAATCCACATCGCCGATTCCGGCATCAGACCCGCCATCAGCAAAATAATAATCGCCACCAGCGCCTGCAGATAATTAACCACCGTCGTCACCGCATACCGAAACAGATACAAAAACGACGCCTGCCCCGCCGTTACATTCATCGGCTTCAACCGATAAGTCAAAAACGCCAATCCCCCAATCCCTCCCGCTGGCACCGCGTGATTTACAAAATTCAGTTCCGTCGAGATTTTTAACACTTCTTTGTTATTAATTTTCTTAATATTATGCTGATTCTTGAGATACGAAAAGAAAATCTGCCCGCACGCATAATACATAAACAACTGCTCCGGGATTAAAAGGAACAGCACAAACACGTTTGTCTCCCGCAAATGTTCCATCGTCTCCACGATATCCGCCCAGTTTTGATACATCACATACCCCACCAGAATAAATGTCAGGAAAGTCAGCACTGTCCGAAAGGAAAGTTTCAGCTTCTTTGTTTTTACCATAAAAAAATTATACCATATTATGATATAATTAAAAAATGAAATATCTGGCAATTCTTGGTCGTGAACCCAAACTTTCTCTCGCCGAACTCGAGAGTTTATTTTCCGAGGTTCGCCAAATCTCTCCCGAACTCGCCACTTTTACCGCCGAAACTGCGCCCAGTATCGATTTTTTGGGTGGCAGTTTAAAACTCGCCGTCGAGCTCGACAAAAAACCGCTCGATTTTCTCCAAACCTTGCCCGAGGGCAAAATTACTTTTGGTTTGTCCGACTATTCCAGCACCGCTTCTATTAAGTCCGCCACCACCGAAGCCCTGAAACTGAAAAAAATTCTCGTCCGCCACGGTCGTTCTGTGCGCATCGTCGAAAATAAAACCGCCGTCTTATCGACCGCCACTTCTCTTCATAACGGCCTCTCTGGCAAAAACGACCGCAAAGTCGAGCTCATCAAAACCAATCACGGCTACTACCGCATCATTGGCATCCAAAATATCGACGCCTACGCTCGCCGCGACCAAGCTCGCCCCGCGCGCGACGCCAAAGTCGGCATGCTCCCGCCTAAACTCGCCCAAATTCTCATCAATCTCTGTGGCCCGATAGGAAAACCCGCCACTCTCCTTGACCCCTTCTGTGGCACCGGCGTCCTTTTGCAAGAAGCCCTACTCATGGGCTTTCACGTCTGTGGCACCGATATCGACGAACGCATGGTCAAATATTCTGAAAAAAATCTTGATTGGCTGCTAAACGACTCAAAAACTGTCAATTTTGAGGGAGTCCGGAGCGCGGCAGCGCGAGGAGTAGCGCCGGCCACCCGTGGCGACGGGCTGGCCGGACGCGGCCCGAAAAATGACAGTTTTCGAGTCGTGTCAACAAATTCAACTCAGAAATCTGAAAATACTTCCCTTCGGACACGCTCAAGGGCGCTCGCCCAAGCTTACGGTCCTCAGGAAAGTATTTTTCAGATTTCTATTGGCGATGCTACGAATTGCAAGTGGCCCCACGTCGATGCCGTAGCCTGCGAAGGCTATCTCGGGCGACCATTTTCAAACGTTCCTGCCGACATTGCCTTAAAAACCGTCAAACAAGAATGCCAAACCATCATTTTAGGTTTTCTGAAGAACTTATCTAGTCAAATCGAGCCGAACACTCCGGTCGTGTTAGCTGCCCCCGCTTGGCTTCGCCCCGATCAAACTTATTCTCGCCTGAAAATTCTTGACGATATCGAAAATATGGGGTATAATGTTAATAATAAAACGCGCGAGGGACTTCTTTATCATCGAGAGGGCCAAATTGTCGCGAGAGATATAATAATTTTAAGGAAAAAGTAAATGTCACATGTTAAAGCTGGCGGTACCGCCAAAAATATCCACAACAATGCTGGCCAACGCCTCGGCGTCAAACGCTTTGGCGGTCAAAAAGTCAAAAACGGCGAAGTTTTAGTCCGCCAAACTGGCGCCACCAAACTTGCTGGCCCAGGCACTTATATGTCGCGTAACTTCACCATTCATGCCGCAAAAGACGGCGTGGTCACTTTTGTCAAAGTGAAGAAAACTCACTTCTCCGGCAAGAGCCTGCCTCGCGTCCGTGTCGAAGTTCGCTAAACGTTCATAAAAAAACTACCCGCTCGGGTAGTTTTTTTATCGCAAAAACAATTCTTAACAAACTACCAAGAATTTATTTTTACCTTTTTTCACGATCGCCGTTTGCGTGAGTTCCACGTCGTCTTGTACCTTTACGCCATTCACCGACACCGCCCCCTGCGCCACGAACTCCCGCGCCTTCTTTTTAGACTCCGCAAGACCAGTTTCGACTAACGCCTCGACCAGCCCCGTCCCCTTTTTCGCCGTCGGCAAAAACTTCGCAAATTCCATAATCTCATCACCCGAAAACTCCCCAAAATTCGTCTCTCGCCCAAACAATACCTCCGTCAAATTCTCTACCGCCCGCGCATTTTCGACTCCATGTACCACCTCTGTCGCACCTCTCGCGAGCGCTTTTTGCGCAATTCTTTGTTCCGGCCGGTCCTTGTGTTTTGCCAAAATCTCTTCAATCTCTTCTTTTTCCAGCAAAGTATAAATTTTAATCAAATACTCCACCGCCTCATCCGGCTGATTCAGCCAGAATTGATAAAAGTCGAAGATCGAAGTGTAATTTCCAGAACCATTATCCGAGCTCGCGAGCCAAATCGCATTACCCTCGCTTTTACCAAACTTCCGCCCCGTCACCGGATCAATAATCAGCGGCGTAGACCACACATCTGCATCCGCATTTTCCAGCCGACGGATTAGGTGGATACCCGAAGTACAGTTCCCATATTGGTCCGCCCCACACAACTGTAGCGAAATCCCATATTCACGGAACAAATGCAAAAAATCATAACCTTGAATCAAAGTATACGAAAACTCCGCGTAGCTAATCCCCGACCCGCCATCACCAATCCGATTTTGCACAAACTGCCGGTCCAGAAGTTGCGTCATCGAAAACGCTTTTCCGACTTCACGCAAAAATTCCAAATAATTAATCTTCGAAAACCAGTCCAAATTGTCCACCATCGTCACATTTTTGCCAGACACCACTCGCTCAATCTGTTCCCGAATACACTTTTTATTATGCTCAATTTCGTCCAGCCCCTTCAAATCGCGCTCGCCGTTTTCCTTCGGGTCGCCAATCTGCCCCGTCGCCCCACCGACCAACAAATACGGCTCATACCCATGCCGCACAAAGCACGCACACATCATCAACGCCGCCAAATTCCCAATCGTCAGCGAATCCGCCGACGGGTCCGCGCCCCAATAAAACTTTTTCGACGCCCGCGTGTCTAACTCCGCCGCGTCCCCGATTGTCGTCTCGGCCTTAAACCCCCGATAAATCAACTCTTCTGATAATTTCATGCCTTAATTATATCACAATTTTTCACCAACTCACATTGTAATCCCATTTTCTCACCAGTCCACGCTCTAATCACAATTTCTCACCAGCTCGCGCCCGTTTTGCCCATTCATCCGCCATTTCGTTGTATTTCGTCCCCACATGCCCCCGCACCCAAACCAGATCCATCCTTTCTGGGTCATAAACCTCATATATTTTTTTCACGATATCCAAATTTTTAATCTCGCCCTTCCCTTTTCGCCAACCCATTTTCGCCCACCCGTTCATCCATTTCGTTATCACATTAATCCAAAACTGCGAATCCGTATGAATTTCACATTTCTCCGCACCGGTTCGGCGCATCGCCATCAAAATCGCCCACCCCTCCATTCGGATATTCGAAGATTTTTTCTCGGAACCCAGCATCACCGGCTTAGCTACCTCTCCCCGCACTTCAATCACCGCAAAACCGCCCGGCCCAGGGTTCGGACACGCGCTCCCGTCCGTCCAAAATATATATTTCATCATTTAATAATCTCGTCAATAATTCCGTAGTCCAACGCTTCTTTAGCGCTCATCCAGTTATCTCGATCCATATCTTTCTCGACCTGCGCCAAATCTTTCCCTGTATTCTTCGCAAAAATCTCTGCCAGCCGTTTTTTCAAAAACACGCCTTCCCTTAACATAATTTCCTGATCGGTAATCTTCCCCTCCGTTCCCGACGATGGTTGATGAATCATCACCCGCGCATTCGGCAGACAATACCGCTTACCCTTAGCGCCCGACGACAGCAGCATCGCCCCCATCGACGCCTGCAACCCAATCCCAATCGTCTCTACATCCGGCTCAATATAATTCATCGTATCAATAATCGCCAGCCCATCATACACACTCCCGCCAGGCGAATTAATGTATAGCTTAATCGGCTTTTTCGGGTCCTCGTGCGCAAGATACAACAGCTGCGCCACCACCAAATTTGCCGTATGCGAATTCACGTCCTCGCCAAGAAACACAATCCGGTCGTTCAATAGCCGCGAATAAATGTCATACGCCCGCTCGCCCCTATTTGTTTCCTCGACCACCGTCGGGACTAAATAATTTTTCATGTTTGCTCCTTTCTGGATTATAATTTTTTCTCCCCCTGTTAAATCGCATTTTATAATTGTTTTGTCTCCGATTATACTTTTCTTAAAATCCCTCTACGCTTTTTCTAGCACCAATTTGCCTTTTTTTAGCTTCAGCACCGGAATATCGCCCTTCACTAGCTCCTCCGCAATAATTTTCTCCGACAACAACGTCTCCACGCGGTCCTCAATACAGCGTCGCAGCGGCCGCGCCCCATTTTTCGGATCATAGCCCTTTTCAATCAAGTAATTTTTCGCTTCCTCTTCGACCTTTAGCCCAACCCCCTTCGTCGCTAGCCGTTTTTTCAGTTCATTAATCAAATTGTCAAAAATCCTCTCCACGTCTTTTCTGGTCAGCGCGTGGAACACCTCAATATCATCCAACCGGTTAATCAACTCTGGCCGCATCACTTTTTTCAGCGCCTTCATCGCGTATTCTTTATTCTCCTCATATTCCTGCTCCAGCGCCTTTTTATCCTGTTTCGTTTTCGCTTTAAACCCAAGCTCACTCTCACGATACATATCCGCCGAGCCAAGGTTCGAAGTCAAAATCACCACCGTATTATTAAACTTAATTTTGTTCCCCTGCCCATCCGTCAGCACGCCGTCCTCCAAAATCTGTAGCAACAAATTAAACACGTCTGGATGCGCCTTTTCAATTTCATCAAACAAAATCACCGAATACGGCTTGCGTCGCACCGCCTCGGTCAATTTCCCGCCGTCGTCATACCCGATATATCCCGCTGGCGCACCGACCAGCCGCGACACGTTGTGCTTTTCGCCAAATTCCGACATATCAATTTTCACTAGCGCATTTTCCCCACCAAACACTTCTCGTGCGATCACTCGCGCCAGCTCCGTTTTGCCTACGCCCGTCGGACCCATGAACAGGAACGAACCAATCGGCCGCTTAGAATCCGCAATTCCACTACGTCCCCGCCGAATCGCTTTCGCCACCGCTTTCACCGCTTCTTCCTGCCCCACCACGGCTTTATTCAGCTCGTCTTCGAGCCCCATCAGCATTTTCATTTCACTACCATGCACTTTCGACACCGGAATACCAGTCTTCAGCGACACCGCCGTCGCCAAATTCTCTTCCGAAAGCACCGGTATTTCTTCCTCTTTCGCGCCCGACTTCTCTAGTTCCTTAATTCTTTTTTCGAGTTGCGCTAGCCGCGTCTTAAACTCCGCCGCTTTTTTGAAATCTTCTTTTTCCGCCGCCGTCATTATTTTTTCCTCGAGTTGTGCCTTCTCGATTTTCATCTTTTTGTACTTACCGCCGCCTTTTTTATCCGCCGCCACCTTACAGATCGCACTCGCCTCGTCAATAATATCAATCACCTTATCCGGCATAAACCGATCATTAATATACCGTTGCGACATGGTAATCGCCGTTTCCAGAACTTCATCGGGAATACTTACGCCGTGATGCTTTTCATAATGTTTTTTAATACCCTTCAAAATCTTCAACGTCACCACTGCGCTCGGCTCTTCCACCATCACCGTCTGGAACCGTCGCGACAAAGCCTTATCTTTTTCAATTGTTTTGCGATATTCGTCCAGCGTCGTTGCGCCAATTAGATTAATCGAGTTTCGCGCTAGTGCCGGCTTCAAAATATTCGCCGCATCCATCGAACCTT
Source organism: bacterium (assembly GCA_963623485.1). Classification (GTDB taxonomy): domain Bacteria; phylum Patescibacteriota; class Saccharimonadia; order Saccharimonadales; family Saccharimonadaceae; genus Nanosyncoccus. The sequence continues at coordinate 40,757 of CAVFLV010000023.1, forward strand.
CGCTCGAGCCCGCCCCGCACAGCAGATGAATTTCATCAATAAACAACAGAATCGTCTCATCATTCATCGCTTCGTCGATAATTCCCTTAATTCGTTCCTCAAATTCCCCGCGGAACTTCGTCCCCGCCACTACCGACGACAAGTCCACTTGGTAAATATGTTTCCCGACCAAGTTCCCAGGCACCTCATTTTTCACAATTCGCGTCGCCAGTCCTTCCACAATCGCCGTTTTCCCAACCCCCGCCTCGCCAATCAGCACCGGATTCGATTTCGTTCGACGCGATAACACCGTCACTACGCGCTCGATTTCGTTTTCGCGCCCAATCACCGTATCTAGTCGCCCCGCACGAGCTTCTTCCGTTAAGTCCTTACCATATTTTTTCAAGAATCGTACCCCCGACGACTTCATATATTTCGCTTTTTCGGCCTTATTTTGTTCGTCTTTGGTTTCCTCGTCCACCAAATCCTCGATTTCATCCAAAATCTTTTCCACATCCACACCAAGCCCCGACACAATCAGCGACGCCCGCGAATTCGGTTGCGAAAGCAAAGCATACAAAATATGCTCCGTGCCAATTACCGTCAGCCCATTTTCCTTGACAAAATTTTGCGCCACCCTCAGCGTCAAAATCACCGCTTCCGACAGCGACATCATCGCCATATCACTCCCCGGCACTTCCACCGCCACTCGATTCAAAGCTTTTTCAACATCATCTACCGTCACGCCAGCCGTTCGCAAAATACTCGCCCCCATCGAAACATCCATCGCCAAAATCCCAAGTAGCAAATGTTCCGTCCCCATGTAGCCATTGTTGTATTTTTTACTATAAACATCCGCCCTCTGGAGCGCAAATCGCGCATTTTCAGACAAATTATTCATAATTTCACTAAATTCTGCTTGCATAACCCCAGTATACCAAACTAGCACTCAAACGTCAAGAGTGCTAGTTGTTTATTTTACTAATTTTTAAGCTCCGCTCAAGCTTTTTGCCAGCCCCTACGCCGACTTATTTTCCACCCCTGCCCCCATTTCTCGTGCCATTTTTTCTAGCTTTCTAAAATCAATTTTATTCGCTTTAGTTAGTGGCAATTCGTTCAAAAACACCACTTTACGCGGCAATTCGTACGGCTTCAAAATCACTCGCCGTTTCCCCACGTAAAACGGCCTCGTCGCATCAGTCACAATCTGACGACGCACTTGATTGTTATGCCCCACGCCTTCTTTCGTTACCACAAACGCATACGACGCCAGCTTCAATTTCGCGTCCGGCCCCTTCACCACATAACACCGCTCGACCAAATCCGACTTCGCCACCGCGAGCCTCACCACTTCGTAATACACTTTCGCCGGCAAGTTATTAATAAAGAACGTTGCCCGCCCGAGCAACGTCACAAATCCCGTTTCCGACACCGACGCGAGGTCTCCCGTATTTACAAATCGCTTGCCCTTCACTTTAATAATTTTTTCTTCCGTCAGCTCCGGCCGATTATAATACCGATTCAAAATATGTTTGCCATGCACATACAAAATCCCCGTTCGCCCAAAGTTCAACTCCTCGCCAGTTTCCGGATCCAAAATCATCACATGCGCCCCTGGCACAATTTTCCCCACCGTGTCCGGATGATACGTCGCCCCGACCGCCACCGTAATACTCCCAAGGCATTCCCCCACGCCATAACCATTGCACATTTTCACCGTCGCGCCGTGCGCCTTGAAAAACTCCGCCGCCGCAACCGACGCACTTTTTTCTAACCTCTCCCCGCCAGAAATATACATTTTTGTCGCCGACAAATCCACTTCTGGCGACAAAACTTTCGGCAACATATCGAGAAGTAGTGGCACCGCCTGTACTACGCTAATCGGTTTACTAAAATAATAATCCAAATTGGTTTCGTCAATATCCGGCGTCAAAATCACCGAACTTCCACCAATAATTGGCGTCATCACCGACGTCCAAAACCCATACGGACAATCAAACTTCACAAACGACAACCAAGTCGTAATTTCTTTGTCCCACATTTTTATTCCCGACGCCGCCTTCGAAAATAGCGCCGCCGCGATCAGATTCTCATTCGTGAATACCATCGGCTTCGGCCCCGAAGTCGAACCCGACGTAAACGTTACGATCGCCTCGTTTTTGCCGCCAAAAATGTTTTTCGGCACCCATCCGTGATAACCCTCCGCAATTTCCGCGAGCGACTTTTTGCCCAACATAAAAGTCTCCACAATCGTCGTCTCAAATTTCTTTTCGTCATAATCCGAAGTCAAATTAATCACATTTTTAACCGTTTTTGCGTCTTTTTTTAGATCCTTAATCCGCCCCGCAGTTTTATTTTGTACGATTAAGAGCGACGATTTAAACTCTTCAATATGCCGAAGCAACGTATCGCGCGGAGTTTTTTCGTCCAAAAACGACACCAGCGCGCCAATTTTGTTCGCCGCTAAAAAAATGACGATATTATCATACATCGAACGTGCTGTATAGACTGTGATAATATCGCCTTTTTTGACTCCCAATGCGAGAAACGCTTTGGCTAGAATTTTTCGGTCCCGCTTAAGTTCTCGCCGGGTAAAGTTTAGTTCTTTTTGGTTCACAACCGTATCGTCCCAATGCCGGAAACTCGACAGATTAAATAGTGCCGAGATGCTCAAAGGCGGCACTATCGGATCACGTTGTTGATTCTTGATTTTTAGCATAGCTACCTCGTTTTTATACCTTGATTATATCACACTATGTTATAATATGGGTATTATGATTACGAAAGCTATTATTCCGGTGGCGGGCTGGGGCACTCGACGGCTGCCGATTACCAAAATTATCGAAAAATCCATGCTCCCAGTCGGGAACCGTCCGCTAGTGGATTATTCGGTCCAAGAACTTATCAAAGCGGGCGTCAAGGATATCTATATGGTAATTTCCAACGTCGAGCCTTGCCAGGTTCAAGAATTTTACAAAGACAACTTGGCACTTAACCAATATCTCACCGCGCGCGGCAAGGCCGACCGGCTCAAACTCGCCAAAACTCTGCCCGACGACGTCACGATTCACTACACCGTACAAGACCCGGCCGGCAAATATGGCACCGCCGTCCCAATCGCCATGGTGGTCAAAGAATACAATTTAAACGAACCGGTTTTAGTTTTTATGGGCGACGATTTTATCTGGAATCCGGACGGCGAATCCGCCGCTGCGTCGCTGATTAACTCACTCGAAGCCCCGACCGACTCCGCCATTCTCAGCGTCGAAATCGATAAAAACGATGTCGAAAAATACGGTGTTTTATCGGCCGAGGATGGCAAACTTATCGGCGTTGTCGAAAAACCGACTCCCGAAGAAGCGCCGAGCAACCTGATTAACGTTTCTAAATACATCATGTCGCCCGAGCTCTTACAAACCATCGTCGAATATGTCGATACGCACGATTTCGGTCCGCTCGACCAAGAATATCTCGTCACCGACCCCATCGACGAGTTCATCCAAAACGGTGGCGTCATGCGCGTCGCTCCGACTTCCGGCCAATACTTAGACGGCGGTTCGGTCGAAGGCTGGCTCCACGCCAACAATGTTGTTTGTGGAAATTAGTTCACTCTTTCAATTAGCGACTGATTCCAACTTTCCGGTCGATTTTCTATACCGACCAGATCCGCAATCGTCGCCGCGAGATTAGATAGCCCCGCATTCTCAACCCGCGCCAACCGATACGCACCATTACTCGCATTATCATAAATAATACACGGCACCCGGTTGGTCGTGTGCGAAGTTTTTGGCGCGCCGTTTTTATCTAGTAGCTCCTCCGCATTACCGTGGTCCGCCACCACCACTAACGCTCCGCCCAGCTCATCTACTTTTTCCGCTATCCGTTTCAATGCTAAATCAATCGCCTCCATCGCCAAAATCGTCGCGCTCATATTCGCCGTATGCCCAACCATGTCCCCGCCCGGAAAATTCACTCGCACAAAATCGTAATCTTTTAATCTATCAATCACCGTATCCGCAATTTCCGCACTTTTCATCCACGGTCGTTCTTCGAACGGCTCCGCAAACGACGGAATTTCCACAAATTCCTCGCCCGGCGCCTTGTCGTAACTATTGCCGTCAAAATAATACGTAATATGCCCAAACTTGACCGTCTCCGAACACGCCAACTGTTTTGCCCCTTGCGCTCCAAGCACCTGGTTCAATGTGTCAGTAATTTTAACCGGCGCCACCAACTGATGCTCCGGCACGTGAGTGTCCGAATTATATTCCGTCATCCCTGCAAAATACACATCGTTCGGCGTGTATTTGCCCCGATTAAAATACGGAAAATCCCAATACGTAAACGCCTGCGCAATTTCAATCGCCCGGTCCGCACGAAAATCAAAATAAATCAGCGCGTCGCCTTTTTCAATTCGCCCCACCGGTCGCTCGTTCTCATCTACAATCACAAACGCCGGCAAGTTTTGGTCCTGAATATCCGGATACACTCGGCGCAAAGTCAAAATCGCCTCTTCCGCCGACTTAAAATAATAATCCGCCTCGCCATTCACCATCATATCCCAACCTCGCGCCACTACCGTCCAGTCATTTTCATACCGGTCCGCCACAGTCGTCATTCGCCCCCCGCCCGAAGCAATCCGAATATCCGCGTCAGTAAATTTCGCCGCAAATTGTTCAAGCCGTTGAATATATTTTGGCTCGCTAGTCGGCGCCACGTCTCGCCCATCAAAAATCACATGTACTCGCATTCGCCGTACCCCCTCTTTATAAGCCTGTTCCACCATCTGTTCTAAATGCGAAATATGGCTATGTACTCCCCCGTCCGAGAAGATTCCCGCAAAATGTAGCGTTCGCGGGCCCATCTCCCCATTATAACACACCTTAAGCGTTTTGTCAACCGCCCCCCTGTTATCGGCCTCGTCTAAACCGTCGCCATAGCTATTTTCGCCGCCGCCCAGCACCTGCCTCATCGCCCCCCGCCACGCTTCCGACCGGAACACCTCGCCGTTTAAAAAAGCCGTCTCGATATGCGCAATCCCGTGCTGAATTATTCGCCCCGCCCCCATCGTGCTATGCCCAACTTCGGAATTACCCATTTGCCCAGGCAGCAGCCCCACCGCCTCACCCGAAGCCTCGAGCGCCACGTGCGGATAATCTCGCACCGCATGCCCTAGCCACGGCGTCCGCGCTTTTGCCACCGCATTGCCATTACTATCCGGTGCCAGACCCACCCCGTCCAGCACCGCGAGAACTACTTTTCTCATGCCTTTGGCACCTGTTGCGTAATGCAGTGAATATTTCCGCCACCGAGCAAAATCTCACGCGCATACACCGGCTCAATCACCCTATCCGGGAAACACGCCTGCAGAGTCCGAATCGCTTCCTCGTCTCGCGGGTCATTAAATACCGGCAAAATAATCGCCCCGTTGCAATTATAATAATTAATATACGACGCCGGCAACCGATCGCCCTCATTGCGCGGGAACGTTCCCTCGACCACATCCACGCCTTCCGATTCTTCTTTCGTAATCGTCACCGGACTCGGCACGTGAATTTTCACAATTTCGAGTTTGCGCCCGCGTGCATCGGTCTCATTTTCTAAATATTCTAGCGCTCGTACCGATCGCTCATGTTGCGGGTCAGAAATATTATCTTCCCAAGCTAGCACCACTTTCCCTGGCGCCACAAATTGGCAAATATTATCCACATGCCCGTTCGTGTCCTCATCTTTGTAAATCCCATACGGAATCCACAATACTTTTTCCGCACCACAATATTCCAGCAACTTCGCCTCAATTTCCGCCTTGCTCATGCCCGGATTACGGCCTTCATCCAGCAAAGTCTCCTCCGTCACTAACAATGTCCCCTCGCCATCACTATGCACCGACCCGCCTTCTAGCACAAATCCGTCCGTTCGATAGCGGTCCACTTTTTCAATCGCCGCCATTTTTGCCGCAATCGCGTCATCCAAATCCCATGGGAAATAAATCCCGTTAAACAACCCGCCGTAGCCGTTAAATTCCCAATCCACAGCGCGCATTTCGCCCTGACCATTAATCACCATCGTCGCACCCGTGTCCCGAATCCACGAATCGTTGTTCGAAATCTCCACCACGGCCACATTCTTCATATTCATACCTAGCACGTGCGCATATTGCGACGAATTCACACCTAGCACCACCGGCTCATACTTCGCAATTTTTTCTACCACTTCACGAAAAGCCTTTTGCGCCGGCTTTGCCCCGCCGCGCCAGTTGTCCGGTCGCTCCGGCCACAACACATACGTACACTTATGTTCCGCAAGTTCCGACGGCATGTAAAAACCATCACTTTTTGGCGTTGAATTTAGTTTCATCTTTTGGCCACCTTTCTTGTTGACTTTTTAGCTAACTTTTTTTGCTTATCTTTACGCGACATATTCGCGATCATCACTTCCCCAATCACCACACAAATCGCTGACGATACAATCAAGGTCATGTTTCCTTCAATCGCTTCAAGCGAAAATTCCGGCACCAACGTAAACACTAGCGAAATCCCGAGCAGAATTAGCGGCACTACCCCCAGCATCCACCGCATCACCGGTCCAGCCTTAATCCAATATCCATTTCTCACCTGTTTACCGTCTTTGTGAAGCTTGATAAACGCCGCAAACATCGGAATATACGACAGCAATAGACACACTAGCGACAAATCAAAGAACGCCCAGAACATATTCGAGCCGGCCTCCCATTCCGGGAAACAATACGCTAGAATAATTCCCGCGACTGCCAAAATCGCCGCGACCACCCCCGTCCACACCCCGACCATATACGGCACACCGTCTTTGTTGCGCTTGGTCCAAGATTTCGGGAACATTCCATCTTCCGCCGCATGCGCAATCACCGAATACACCCCAAAGTTCCACGACGAAATGTTCGAAATTAACGTCAGAATAAACAGCGACCCAACCACTACGATAATCGACTTAATCGCCGCCACCGAAAACCCGGCGTGTTCCATCAAAATCTTATACGAATCTAAAAGACCCGTATCCGTCGAAATCTCCGAAAATTCTGTCCCCACCCCAATCGCAAACGACGGCAGAATATAAAATATCGCAATCAGCACCCCGCCAAGGATAATCGCTTGCGGAATTTGTTTTTTGGGCTTGTCCATATCGTCCACAAACGTCCCCACCACTTCGAACCCCAGCATATTAAAGATAATCAGCGACACGAACGCTAGCCCCGTCCAATCAACTCCGCCGTCCGCCGAGAGTAGCGGCACAAAATCATGCCACGATTCCACCGGATTCATCGTGCCTTGTGTAAAGAACACGTACAAACCTAGCGCCGAAATCCCGCCGAGAATCAAAAACTTGATTATCGCGCCGAGATTCGACACCCACGCCGACTGCGAAATCCGCAGCATCCCCAGCACCGTCACCAGCACGGTGTAGAATAACTGTATCGCGAGCACCATCCACAGTTCCACCTCCACCCCGAGCATCTGCATTAGTAGCGACGTAATCAAATCCGCAAGCGACGCAATCCACAGCGGGTAATTTACCCAATAGAACCACGCCACGCGCGACGCCCACTTTTTGCCAAACGCCTTTTTAATCCAAGTGTACATGCCCCCTTCCGACGGATATTGCGTCCCGAGTTCCGCCGAAATCAACGCATAGGGGATAAAGAACCCGATAATCATAATCAGCCACCAGACATACATCGAATTCCCAATCGATGCTGTCGGCGCGACTGCGTCCCCCACCAAAATTATACAGACCGTCGCGAGCACCGCCGAAAACAGCCTGAATTTACGTTTTTTCTGTGGCATTATTTTGCCTCCTTCTGTTGTTTAATATAATTTAAGGTGGCCTGTGCAACGCCACCAAAATACAATACCAACCCCCTCTGCGCGGTCAGCCGATTTTCCGCCTCGTCCCACGCTGCCGAATTCGGCCCGTCCAAAACTTCGTCCGTCACTTCTTCATTGCGATTTGCCGGCAAACAATGCATAAACTTCACCGCCGGATTACCAGTTTTCGCCAGCATTTCCGCATTCACCTGATATTTCGGATAAAAGTCCGCCATATAAACTTCTTTTGGCGTCTCTTTGTCATAAAGTCCGTACCACACGTCGGTATAAATAAAGTCCGCTCCCGCGAGTACCGCTTCGTCATCGCTCCACATACAACTTCCGCCATATTTTTCAGCATTTTTCTTGCCAATTTCTAGCCATTCATCCGCAATTTTGTGATTTGCCGGCCCAAAATGCACAAAATTAAACCCGAGTTTGGTCGTAATTTCACACAAAGTATTGCACACCTGCGTCGCATCGCCCACGAATATAAACTTCACCTCGTTCGGCTTTTTCCCCGCCGGCCAATGGTCGAACACCGTAATCATATCGCCCACGCCCTGCGTCGGATGCACTCGGTCGCTCATCCCGTTAATCACCGGAATCTCCGCGTATTTCGCTAGCGCTTCAATCGACTCGTGTCTGTCCACTCGCGCCATCGCCATATCACACATCCGCCCAAACACCCGTGCCGTATCTTCAATCGTCTCGTGCGCGCCCAGTTGAATCGCCCCCGGCGCCAAATTCAGCGCATGCCCACCCAGTTGCGCCATCGCCACCTCGAACGAAATTCGCGTCCGCGTCGACTTTTGCTCAAACAGCATCGCCAAAGTCTTATGAAATAGCGAATTTAAAAGCCCCCCGCCCTTAATATAATCCCGCACAATCCGCGACGTATTAATAATATCCACAATTTCGGACTGCTCGAAATCGGCCGTGTCCAGAAAATCTTTGCGTGTTGGTTTTTGGTGCTTTAAAATATACCCATCCATACTTATTATTATATAGTTTTTCAAAAAAAGCACAAGTGGTATAATTAAAGTATGAAACAACGAATTGTACTCGCTTTTGGTGGTAATGCCTTGCAAAAAAACGGCGAAAACACCGCCGACGCTCAGAAAAAAATCGCCGAAACTGTCGGCGAAGCCATTGCTGACTTAGCACAAAAATATGAAATTATTATCGTCCACGGCAACGGTCCCCAAGTGGGCAACATTTTAATCCACGAAGAATCCGCCGCCAGCGACGCCGCACCCGCCATGCCTCTCGAGACCGCCGTCGCCATGAGCCAAGGCCAAATCGGCTACTGGCTCACCCAAGCCATCAACAATGCTTTCATTAAACGCGGTCGTTCTCAAAAAATCGCCACCATTATTTCCCAAGTCGTAGTCAGCCGTTCCGACCCCGCTTTCAAAAACCCGTCTAAACCTATCGGCCAATTTTATGACGCTAAGACCGCCCGCGCTCTGGCTCGCGAAAAACATTGGGTGGTCAAAGAAGATGCCGGTCGCGGTTGGCGCCGAGTCGTTGCCTCGCCCAAGCCTATCGACATTGTCGAGAAAAAAACCATCATTGAACTGGTTAAAAACGGCGTCATCGTTATCGCTGCCGGCGGTGGTGGCATTCCAGTCGTCCGTACCAAAGTTTTGAAGCGCCTCAAAGGCATCGACGCCGTGGTCGACAAAGATTACGCCGCCGAAAAACTCGCCGAGCTCATCCACGCCGACATTTTTGTTTCCGTTACCGCCGTGCCAAATGTCTATCTTAACTTCAACACCCCCGACCAAGCCACCCTCTCCGAAATCTCCGCCACGGAACTGAAAAAACTCATCAAAGACGGCCATTTCAAACCCGGCTCCATGCTCCCCAAAGTCGAAGCCGCCATCAAATTTTCCACTCACAAAACCCGCAAACTCAGTATCATCACCGATATCGACCACCTAAAACCCGCGCTCGAACGCTCCGCCGGCACAATTATCACAGCAACTGTTTAAGTTCTGCCTTATACGCCTCCACCCCCGGTTGGTCAAACGGATTTACGCCAAACAACTTCGCCGAAACCGCACAGGCCAACTCAAAGAAATAAATCAGTTCCCCAAATCCTTTTTCGTTAAACTCCCCGACCTGAATATCCAACACCGGAATTCCGCCCATCGCGTGCGCCTTCCGCACCGCCGTCACCACCTTCGCATTTTGCTCATCGGTCGGAAAGTCAATAATCGTCTCCCACAAATTCCGCCGCCCATCCTGCATGAATTGCCCGAGCGAATGCAAATCCGTCGAATAAATCACGCTCGCCGGCCACACCCCTTGCTTGTCCTTACCCTCACTCTCGCCAAACAACTGCTTTAGCCACTCGTTAAAATACATTGTCGCCGGCTCAAAACTCGCAAACACCTCCGTATCGTAATTTTTCTGTCCTAGCCCATATCGCATCCACGCATACTTCGTCGCCGGACCAACCGCCGTCTCCACCGCTTCCGCCGCGCCTTCGAGCAATTTGTCCACGTCCACCCCCGCGACCGCCATTGGCAGTAGTCCCACCGCCGTAAGCACCGAATACCGCCCGCCAATATTATCCGGAACCACAAACCGCGTATAGCCCGCCGCCACCGCTTCGTCATGCAAAGCTCCTTTTTGTCGGTCCGTCGTCGCATAAATCCGGCTCGCCGCCTCCGTCTCGCCATATTTTTCAATCAACTTTCGTTTAAACGCATTAAACGCCACCGCCGGCTCGAGTGTCGTCCCCGATTTCGAAATCACATTCACCGAAAAATCGTGGTCGCCGACTTTTGCTAGCGCATATTCGAGCTCCCGTTTAGACAACGAATTCCCCGCATAAATAATTTTCGTTTCCGATCGCGGCCGCAGCGCCTCAATTATCGCCCGATGCCCCAAATACGACCCGCCAATCCCAATACACACCAAATATTCACTCTCTTCCTGGATTTTCTTGGCCGCCTCTTTAATCCGCACAAACTCCCCCATATCCACCTTTCGTGGCAATTCCAACCAACCCCCCATTTTATCCCGCGCGATTTCCTTCAAAATCCCCTCGGTTTTCGCCTCATCCACCTCTGGCTCAAAATTTAATCTAATCATTTTACCTCCAAACTACCTTCATTATATCACGAAATATGTTATAATACTACTATGCCCGAGTGGCGGAATTGGTAGACGCGCTAGCTTCAGGTGCTAGTGGTAGCAATACTGTACAGGTTCAAGTCCTGCCTCGGGCACCAAATCTTGACTTTTGTCGCATTCTGTGCTATAATAGAAAGATATACCACTTCGCCGCCCCGCGGTCTTTTTTTAACCCTCAATTTTTATCAATTTTTCGAATACTTTCGCCTGGTCATTTTTAATAAGTTTCAGTCTCGCCGCGATTTCTTTTTCGCCGATTTCAATCGCGCGTTTCAAGGCCGGGTCTTCCCGCATCGGCTCGAAAAATTCTTTCCAAACCTCGAACCCTTCCTCAGTCCGAATTACATTCGCCGTGTATCGCGGATACGCATCGAGCGACTTATCGCCCATCATCTTTTTCACAAAATCCCAGTGCGAAGCCAGCCATTGCCAAGCCATTTTTCGCGCTCGCGTGTTTCTAAACAAATAAATAAACAGATGTAGCTGGTCCTGCGGTTTCACGAGTTTCACATCACTCAAAACCTCCACCATCCGCGTCAAAACTTTTTCATCTCGTGCCAAAGTTGTCGCGAACAACAAGTCAAATTTCACATCCGGATCCGCCGTTTCACGATACGCACTCAAATATTCATTCACCATCTCCGGCTCAAAATAAATTTTCGCGTCCAGCACCGCATCCCGAATTTCCGCATTTAGTTTAGCAAAATCCCGCGTATACAAATCCGCCAAAACTTTCAAATTTTCCGCGTTTTCCGCGTAATAATCTAGTCCCTCCAAAATCGCCCGGAGTCTCAGCGTATTTTCATCATCCCCCGCTCGCGTCACCAGCCCAATTTCCGCAAGTTTCGGTCGCACAAGTTCCCCCACAAACTTTTTCAACTTTTTCTCCTCATCCGAATCCGACTCACAGAAAATTTTTAGCTGCCCGACGATAATCGCCACAATATTCCACACCGCCGCCGAGTTTTCGTCCCGAAATTTCTCGATCAAAGGCAACAAGGACGCCGACGATGCCAATTTTGTCCGGCAAACTAGCGACCGGTCGATCAAAAGTCGCAATTTTTCCTCCAAATTCAGCTCGTCAAACCGCTCCAAGCGTTCATCAAACTCCGCTTCCGACAAATTCAATACATAATGCCCGCTCATATCTTCCGTAATTTTCGGCAGCGGCCAGTCCGTTTTCACCATCTCGCCATCCAGCAAAAACCGTTTCTGCGAAAACCAGCAATCCGAACCGTCAGCCGCCTCACCTGCCGCCCCAAACTCCACCACCGGATACCCCGGCCGGTCAATAAACGCATGCATCATCGCCCCAACGTCAAACTCCGCATATCGCGACAAACACGCCCACAAATCGTCCCCCACCGTATTCTGATACTTAAATTTTTCAAAATAATCTTGCAGGCCTCGACAAAACTCCGTCCAACCCATCGCCCGAATCAGCATCAGCATCAACCTCGCCCCCTTCGAATACACAATCGCCCCATCAAACAACGTCGCAATCTCCGCCGGCTCCGCCACGTCCTGATGCACCGACTGCACACCCGAATACGCATCCCGCATGAGCGCCGAAAGACAATCCCCCGTGAAAAATCCCTCAAAAATCTTAAACTCCGGATACGCCTGGTCCACCGCATAATATTCCATCACGCTCGCAAACGACTCATTCAGCCACAAATCGTCCCACCATTTCATCGTCACCAGGTCCCCAAACCACTGATGCGACAACTCATGCGCCACCGTCAGCGCCACCGACTTTTTCGTGCCAAGCGTCGCATTTTTCCCCGCCAACATCATCGACTCCCGATACGTCACCAGCCCCCAATTTTCCATCGCCCCCGCCTCAAAATCCGGTAGCGCCACTTGATCAAGCTTTTTTAGCGGATATTTCACCCCAAAATTATCATCATAAAACTCCAAACTTTTCGCCGCCACCTCATTCGCAAAATCCACCGCATCAATGTCCTGCGCTAGCGAACAATACGTCGTAATCTCCGTCCCGTGCGCATTTTTCACCGTCTTCCCCTGAAACTTCCCCACCACAAACGCCAGCAAATATGTCGACATCCGCGGCGTCGGCTCGAAAACGGTGGTGTAAGCCGAAGCAAGAGTGTTGTTTGGGGTATTGCGGAGCGCGGCAGCGCGAGAATTAGCGCCGGTCACCCGTGGCGACGGGCTGACCGGACGCGACCCCAAACAATACTCTTGTTTCGGTGTATTGGACAAGACTACATCATCTTTATCAGGAACGGTAATCGTCAGCTCAAACACCGCCTTCGCCGCCGGCTCATCGATACACGGAAACGCCTCCCGCGCGTAGTGGCTCTCAAACTGCGTCGCCACAATCGTCTCTGTCCGCCCCTGATATTCATACGTCGACAGATACGCCCCCTGCATATTTTCATTCAAACCGCCCTCATACCCTATTTCGACCCTAACTTCGCTCCTAGGCACCTTAAAAACGCTCAGAACCCCATTCGCGTTTTCAAATTCCGCCTTTTCGCCATTCACCATCACCGAGCTAACAGATAAGCCCACCGCATGAAACTTCACCGTTTCCGCCTTTGCAACCCCTAAAACCGTCGCCAACCCCCCAATCGTTTTCCGTTCCTTATCTATCCCTAAATCCAGTATATACTTCTCCGGTTCAAAATATTCTAATAGTCGTTCCATTTTACCTCCTTTTTTTAACTTTTCACCCCCGTACAAACTCCAAATCCCCCCCCCTAAACACCCCAATAAACGCCCTTACGCGTGCAACTTCGCCCCTTCCGGCAATTTCGCCTCCGCCAAAATCGGCTCGAGCTCCTTTTCTTCCAAAGTCTCCCGCTTGAGTAGCTCCTCCGCGAGCTTGTCCAAAACTTTTTTATTCGCTTTCAACACTATTTCCGCTCGCTCCGCCGCCTCGTCCGACAACTGTTTAATTTCCACGTCAATCAGCTCCGCCGTCTTTTCCGAATACGGCTTACCCGCGGTAATCGTATAATAACCAGTTTTTTCATTCGGGAACACCGAGTTGCGCAATTTTGAGCCCATTCCTTCCTCAACCACCATCGACTTCGCAAGTTCAGCCACATGTCCAAGGTCCGAAGATGCCCCCGTTGTAATCGCTTCCGCGCCAAACACCAATTTCTCCGCAATCCGTCCGCCCATTGCCCGCGCGAGAATATCTTTCAAATCGTAAATACTCTTATAACTTCGGTCCTCCGGCGGCAAGAACCACGTCACCCCGCCGGTCGAACCACGCGGAATAATCGTCACCTTATGCACCGGGTCCGAATCCGGCAACACATGCCCCACAATCGCATGCCCCGCCTCGTGATAAGCCGTAATTTTGCGTTCTTTTTCATTCATCACCTTACTTTTTCGCTCCGGCCCAATCGCCACTCGCTCAAATGCCTCGGTCAAATCCCGATTCGAAATCGCCTTATGCCCCTCACGTGCCGCCGTAATCGCCGCCTCGTTCGCGATATTCGCCAAGTCCGCCCCCGACGACCCCGCCGTCTTTTTCGCCAGCGCCTCTAGATTTACATCACTTTCAATCGGTTTCCCCTTAAAATGCACTTTCAAAATTTCCAGCCGGTCTTTCCGCTCCGGCAAAGTTACATTCACATGTCGGTCAAACCGCCCCGGCCGGAGCAATGCCTTGTCTAGCATATCTACTCGGTTCGTCGCCGCCATCACAATCACGCCCGAATCATTATCAAACCCATCCATCTCGACCAAAATCTGGTTCAAAGTTTGCTCATCCTCACGCCCCGCGCCCCCGCGCGCATCACGTTTATGTGCCACGGCATCAATTTCATCAATAAAGATAATCGACGGCGCATTTTTCTTTGCTTTCGAAAACAAATCTCGCACCCGCGACGCCCCCACCCCGACAAACATCTCCGCAAATTCCGAACCCGAAATCGAAAAAAACGGCACATTAGCCTCGCCCGCCACCGCGCGCGCCATCAAAGTTTTACCCGTCCCCGGCTCGCCCGCAAGTAGCACCCCGCGCGGAATTTTCGCCCCTAATTTTTCATATTTTTTCGGACTTTTCAAAAAGTCCACAATTTCCTTCAAATCTTGTTTTGCCGATTCATTGCCCGCGACGTCCTTAAACATCACTTTTTTCTTGTCCGGCCCGTATAGCCTCGCCCGTGACTTGCCAAATCCCATCGACGAATTATTCGCCGCGTTCGCCTGACGCATCATCCACGACAAAAAGATAATTACCGCGAGAATCGGCACCACCGTAATCGCCACGTCAAGCACAATTCCCCACGTATTAATATCTTCTTTATACTCAATCGTCGGGTAATTTTCCTCACAACTTGCTCGCTCATCAGCATTTTCCACTTCTGCGCAGTAATCCTTCAGTCCTTGATCATACAAAGTCCCGCTCGCATCTTTACGCGAAGTTTCTGTCGCAGTTTTTTCTCCCTTCAAAGTGATCTCGAGCGTATCGCCAATCACGGTAATTTTCTCGATATTCCCCTCCGGGTCGTTCGCCCGCAAAATCACGTCCGAAATCGGCACTTCTTTCATCTCGACCGTCCCCTGCCCCATTCGCGCCAACAAAAACCCACAAAAACAAAGCATCAAAATCATAAACACCACGCTCCGCGCCGCATTCGATTTATTATTCACATTATTTCGTCCTGACGGCATCTTTTTTTCTGTTTTTTCTGCCATTTTCCTCTCCTTAATATCTCTATTTTATCATATTTTGCTTAAAATGTGCTATAATAATACTACCTGGGTGTGGCGCAGTTGGTAGCGCGCGACTTTTGGGAAGTCGAGGCCGCTGGTTCAAGTCCAGTCACCCAGACCATTTGCACCTCGGGGCTTGGCGCAGCTCGGTAGCGCGCACGCATGGGGTGCGTGAGGTCAGGAGTTCAAATCTCCTAGCCCCGACCAAAAAATCACACAAACCACCATCATCTCAGGGTGTGGCGCAGTTGGTAGCGCGCAGCGTTCGGGACGCTGAGGTCGTCGGTTCAAGTCCGATCACCCTGACCACGGTAGGAGACGAGTGCCTAAAAAAGAACTCGTTCTTTTTTAGACCGAGACGACGCCCCGTGGTCTATTTTTGCGTAGCAAAAATAGACCAGAAGGAGCCGAGAAAAATGAAATTTATTTCATTTTTAGAGGCGACGCCGCGGGGTCTATTTTTACATAGTAAAAATAGACCAGACGGAACCGAGTGTCCAAAAAGAACACTAGGAACCGGCTACACAGCGCACGGATAATCCACTGTACTTATAATGGTCAAACGTCCCGGGGTAGACAAGCGAACTAAAGAAGTACAGATAGTACGCGGGAGCCCTACTCATCGCGGTAGAGGACCAATAGTTCCCGCTCGAGCCGCGATTGCTGGCCGAGCTGGAGTACCAGTAGCCGGAATAAACTAAATTATTCGGGAACTGGCGGAGCCGTGCAGACATT
>CAVFLV010000024.1:0-11024 GCA_963623485.1 bacterium
ACGCAAGAATGCGGGGACGGCGTTTTATGCGGCGAAGAAATATGTGGCGGAGCTACTAAAGGAGTTTAATGTCGAGCCGGAGTTCGTGCCGATGGGGGGTGTTTTGGTGAAGGCAAGCAAGAATGCTGGCGTGGAGGCTAGTGCGAATGTTGGTATGAAAGTTAGTGCGAACGCGGACATAGATACGCTGGCAGAGCAGGCGCCGTTCGAACCGAAGCGGTCGGCGGAAATTTTGGTGGATGACGAATATCTTGGCGTGATTGGCGAATTTAAGAATTCGGTGCGACATGAGTTTAAGCTGGCACCGTATCTTGCGGGTTTTGAAATTGATTTAGATGTGCTGATGGCGAAAAAAACACACGAGAAAAAGTTAGATTTTAGAAAACTCAAACGCGAAGACATAACGATTGAGACAGATAAAACTTATGCGGAAGTTTTGGCGGAATTAAAAGCAAAATATCCGGAGGCGAAGATTACGCCGGGCGTGATTTATCAGGCCGAAGGACAAACCACTAAAAAAATGACATTCCATTTGGCATATTAAAATAGTTATGCTATAATCAAATTATGATATTGCTTGATTCGGTGACGAAGAAGTATGCGGGGGATGCGGAGCCGGCGCTTGACGGCGTGTCTTTGCATATTGAGCCGAATGAATTTGTGTTTTTGGTCGGAAAATCGGGTGCGGGTAAGTCGACGCTGATGAAAATGATCACCAAGGAGGAAATTCCGGACTCGGGAAAGATTATTATTGGCGGGATTGACCTAGATTACGTGAAAAAACGACACATTCCGGGTTATCGACGACGGCTGGGGGTGGTGTTTCAAGATTTTAAGCTGTTGCCGCGGCGGACGGTGTATGAAAATGTGGCGTTTGCGCTTGAAATTGCCGGTATGAGCGGAAAAGAAATTCGGCGCACGGTGCCGAAAGTGCTGGAGCTGGTGGATTTGTCCGATCAAGCGAAAAAGTTTCCGCATCAATTGTCGGGCGGACAACAACAACGGGTGTCGATTGCGCGGAGTGTGGCGCGGCAACCTAAGATTTTAATTGCAGATGAGCCGACGGCGAACCTGGACAAATTGACTACTGAGGAAATTATGCAACTGCTGAAAAAAATTAACGATTTTGGCACGACGATTTTGGTAACGACGCATAATGAAAATATTGTGAATACTTTGCAAAAGCGGGTGGTGACATTGAAGCACGGCAAAATTGTGAATGATCAGAAAACGGGCGGGATTTATAAGCTGGACGAGACGCCGGTAGAAAAACGGCCGCTCCGACAAGTGCAAACGCCAGGGCATGCGTTAAGGCCGAGGCCGGTAGCGGAGGTTAAAACCAGCGTGACGGCTAAACCGAATATGGAAACTAAGCCGAACACGACGACGGGCGGGGCGGAGAATGTAAAAGTCGGCGAGAATAATGTGGGTGGAGCGAAAACGGTAAAAATAAAAAGGAAAGTGATTTAAATGGCGGGCGAAAAGTCGGAAAAAGAGCAGAAATTAAAGCGGATTTCGAAAAAAAGTCTAAAAACGATGCAGAAAAACCGCACACGGCACGCGATGCGCTACAAGGTGCGGATTGTGAAGTATGGCACGACCGGGTTTGGGCGAAATATTTGGCTATCGACGGCGGCGACGGTGGTAATGGCGGTAACGTTAATAATTTTGTTTGTGACGGTGGTGGCGAGCGTGATTTTGACCAATACGGCGGAGATGATGAAAGACAAAATCGATATTACGATTTATTTTAAGCCAAATACGTCGGCGGAGGCTTTGGCGGAGCTGACCGAGATTATTGGCGAGGACAAAAATATTAAGTCGGTCGAGACCTCGACTTCGGAAGAGGAATACGAGAAGTTTTTGAAAGAAAATGCGGAGAGTGATGAGATTATTGGGATTTTGGATGATGAGATTACCGAAATGATGATCGCGAAAATGCAATCGACGATGCGGGTAAAAGTGTATAATGTGGATAATTTGGAGAGCATTAAAAAAATCGTAGAGCAAAATGAGACGTTTGTGGCGAACACGGATAAAGAAAAGGCGCCGACATATGATGTAAATCGGGCGGAGATTAACACAATTACGTCGTGGGCACGCATTGCGCGGACGGGTGGGATAATTCTTGCGGTGGTGTTTTTGGTGGTGTCGGTATTGGTGATTTTCTCGACCATTCGGATGGCGGTGTTTTCGCGCCGCGAGGAGATTTATATGATGAAATTAGTGGGGGCGGACAAAGGGTTTATTCGTGGGCCGTTTTTGGTGGAAGCGGAGATTTGTGGCGTGCTAGCTGGACTAGTGGCAGCGATGTTGTCATATTTCGGGTTTCAGTTTATGTCGCCGAGGTTAGCAAGTTACGGCATTGACGTATCGCAGATCAGTGGGATTTTGGAATCGAACCAATTGGTGCTAGTGTTTCTCGTGTTTATTATAACGGGGGCGGTGATTGGACGGATTTCGGCGGGGCTCGCGGTGCAAAAATATCTGAAAAAGACTTAAAAAAGTTATTGTAGAGTTCTAAAAATAGGCAATACTTGGAAAAACTTTTTGACAAAGGCTAGAAAGTTGCAGCTAAAAGTTGCATTTTTGAAAGTGCTTATGTTATAATATAAACATGAAAACAAAAAACAAAAAATTTCTGAGTTGGTGTTTGGTGGCGCTTCTAGTAGTGCCGTTTTTTAGCTTAAAATTTAATAATGAGAATGCCGAGGCGTGTAATACGGCGGAGTGTCGAGAAGCGAAGGCGAAAGAACTCGAGGCGAGCCAAAAAGCGCAGTCGGCGTCGAGTGCGGCGAATGCGTATCAGCGCAAAGTGAGCGATATTGAGCTAGAAATTTCGAGCAAAGAGGCGGAAATCGAGGAATCGGAAACGGCGATTGAGGAACTAAAAGCAAAAATTCAGAAAACTGAGCAAAAAATCGCTAGCGACCAAGAGGCGTTGGCGGAACTTTTGGTGAATATGCATTTTGAGTCGGATGCGGAGCCGATTCGGATTTTGGCGGGGGCGAGTTCGATTTCGGATTTAGCGGAAAAGGCGACGCGTGAAGAAGTGGCTAGGGAGCAGATTAGTTCGCAAGCGGCAAAAATTAAAGAGGAAAAGGCAACGCTCGAGGAGGACAAGGCACGAGTCGAGGCGAAATTGACCGAACAACAACAAGCGCGCGAGGAATTAGTGGCGAAAAAGCAGGAACTGAGCAATTTGGTGGCGAAATATCAAAATGATATGGATGCGTATGAGGCGGTGGCGAAAGAGGAGCGCGAAAACTATCAGAAAGCGTATCAGGCGTGGATGGCGCAAAATGCGAATAATTTTAATGGTGGCAAATATTCGGGCGTGAATACCTATCCGTGGCAGGCGGACTGTCCGGGCAAGCAGGACTATTATATTACGTCGTACAATGGTTGGAAAATTGGTGGGTATGTGTGCGAATGCGTGAGTTATGCGGGTTGGAAGGCATATGAGTGGTATGGGGTGGCGTTGGCGTGGGGGAATGCGTATTCGTGGGATGACCGTGCGCGGGCGGCGGGATATCGGGTAGATAATACGCCGGCGGCGGGGACGATTGGTCAGGTGGACGGATATCCGTATGGACACGTGTTTTGGGTGGAAAGCGTGAATGCGGATGGTTCGATTAATGTGACGGAATATAACAATTCTTACGCGACGTATTTGTATTCGGGGAATTCGCATTACGGCGACTTTGGGGCGCGGACAATTTCGGCGGGCGAGGTCGGGCGGTATAACTACATTCACTTTTAATAATTTCGGCGCTCATTGAGAGGTTCTAATATCCGTTTTAATTTTGATAATTTTGGCGTCCATTTCGATTGTGGTTTGTGCTATAATTAAATAATGGAAGAAAAGAAGGTAAGTTTAGGTAACGCAATTATTATTGGTGCGGTAATGGCGGTACTGGGGGGTGTTTTAGGTGCGAATTGGAATAATTGGTTTGCGGGATTTGGGCCGTATTTGGGGCTGACGACAAATACGACTTCGAGCGTGAATTGGTCGGCGCTGGACGAGGTCTACAATAAGCTGGCGGCGTCGTATAATGGCGAAATTTCAGAATCGGAAGTGATTGAAGGCGCGAAAAAGGGCTTGACCGAGGCGCTGGGTGATAAATACACGGTGTATATGAGCACGGAAGAGGCGGAGGATTTTTATGATGATTTACACGGGAATGTTGGCGCGGGGATTGGGGTGGAAATGGGTCTGCGTGATGGTTATGTGCGAGTTTTAAGGACTTTGCCGGATAATCCGGCGCGCAAGGCGGGGATTCTTGCGGGTGATATTTTGTATAAAGTGGACGGCGAGGAAGTGTATAGTTTGTCGACGGAGGAAATTGCGAAAAAAGTGCGGGGTGAGGCCGGGTCGGAAGTGACGGTGACGGTGGTGCGTGATGGCGAGGAAAAATCGTTTACGATGAAGCGTGAAGAGATTAATAATGTGTCGGCATATGTGGAATATTCGGGGTCGACGGCGATTGTGACGGTGACGCGGTTCGATTCGGACACGGGGACGATGGTGCAAGGGTTTGCAAAAGAATTTGCTGACAAAGGGGTGAAGAAAGTGATCTTGGATTTGCGCGGAAACGGGGGTGGATATGTGTCAGCGGCGAAAGATTTGCTCAGTTTGTGGATTGATAATAATGTGATTTTGCTTCAAAAATCGCGACATTTCGGCAATTCGGAGGAAAAATCGAGTTCCGGAAAAGCGACGCTTGCTGATATGAAAACGGTAGTGCTGGTGAACGATTCGACGGCGTCGGCGTCAGAGATTGTGGCGGGGGCATTGCAGGATTATGGCAAGGCGACGGTGGTGGGGGAGAAAACTTATGGCAAGGGTGTGGTGCAACAGCTGTATGATTTGTCGGGCGGAACGGTGCTAAAGGTGACGACGGCGGAGTGGTATACGCCGAAAGACCGGTCGATTAACGGTGAGGGGATTACTCCTGACGTAGAGGTGGAGCGGACTTACGAAGATATCAATGCGATGAAAGATCCGCAAATGGACAAAGCGAAAAGCCTATGAAAATTGTAATTGCGACCGCGGTGTATTATCCGATGATTAACGGGGTGGCGGTGTTTGCGCATAATTTGGCGGTCGGGTTGGCGCGGCGGGGGCATGAAGTGGTGGTGATTTGCCCGTCGCAAACCGGCAAGGCTGCGACGCGGGTCGAGGACGGTGTGAAAGTTTGTTTTGTGAAGTCGGTGAATGCGCGAGTATATCCAGATCAGATTCATAAAGTGCCGGCCAAGAGAAAAATTAAAGGGGTGAGCGTGCCGAGGGTGTTTTATAAACATGGGCTGAGGGTGTCGGTTTTGCCGGGGCGAGAAGTGAAGCGGATTTTTACGGAGTTTCGGCCGGATGTGGTGCATGTGCAAGTGGCGGATCCGATTGGGGTGGCGGTGGTGGCACAGGCGCGAAAAATGGGGGTGCCGGTGGTGACGACGGAACATAATCGGCCGGAGGTACTGACGAATTCTCTGAAAATGCCAGGGGCGTTAAAACGGGGCGTAGAAAAGGGGTTGTCCGGGTATTTTCGGGCGAGGCATCGGAAAAGTGATTTTGTGACGATGCCGACGGAATTGGCGATTAGGGAGTTGTTTGGGTGTGGTTTGGTTGGGCGAGGTGGCTTGTCAATGCGGCGGGCTAAACGGTGCAGGGGAGGAGCTGAGCTAGTGCGTAAAGACGGGTCGGTGATTCCGGTGGCGGCGGTTTCGAATGGGGTGGATTTATCGCAGTTTCGGCCGGGCGAAAAAGCCGAGCGACCGACGGTGGTGTATGTGGGGCGGATTGACCCAGAGAAAAAAGTGGAGTTAGTAGTGCGGGCGTTTCAAGAAGTTTTGAAAAAAGTGCCGGAGGCGGAGCTTTTAGTGGCAGGGGACGGGGTGGACCGGGTGCGGCTAGAAGGGCTGGCGCGGGAGTTGGGGCTAGAAAAAAGTGTGAAATTTTTGGGCAAGGTGTTATCATCTGAACTATATCAAATTTATCAACAGGGGTGGGTGTTTGCGACGGCGTCGGAGATTGAGACACAGGGGATAGTGCTGGTCGAGGCGGCGGCGTCGGGATTGCCACTAGTGGCGGTAAATCGTGGGGCGGTGGCGGAGGTTTGCCGGGACGGGCAAAATGGGTTTTTAATCGATATCTCATCGCGCAAAAATGAGAGCAAAAAACAGAGGCGAGAGCGGGAAATTTCGGCAATTTCGGACGCGCTAGAAAGGATTTTGACAAACCGCGATTTGCGGGAAAAATTTAGCAAAAAGTCGCTAGTAATTGCGGGGGAGCATGATTTTGAGCGGACGCTGGACAAGTTTGAGAATATTTATCGGAAGGTGGTGGCGGGGTAATCCGATTTTTCAAAAAAGTGACGAGATGTTGCTTTTGGGGCTAAGATGCCGAAGATGAGAGAGGAATAACTTGGGGATTTTTGTGTTGTGATTGAGTGGTGGAATTAGGGGGTGGGTTTTAAAAAATGGGGTTTTCTGGTATAATATGGTTTATGAATAGATACGAACCGCTGAAAATTGAACAAAAATGGCAAGAAAAATGGGAAAAAGAGAAACCATTTCGGGCTGAGGTGAAAGAGGGGGTGCCGAAAATGTATATTGCGGAGATGTTCCCGTATCCGTCGGGGGCGGGGTTGCATGTGGGGCATGTGCGGAATTTTACGATTGTGGATGTGTTGACGCGATTTTATGAACAACAGCGGCTGAATGTGATGCGGCCGTTTGGATATGATACGTTTGGGTTGCCGGCGGAAAATTATGCGATTAAAACCGGCACTTCGCCACAAAAGGCGACGGCGACGAACGTGGCGAATTTTAGAAAACAAGCGAAACGACTCGGGTATGCGATCGATTGGGAGCGAGAGGTGAATACTAGCGATCCGGAATATTATAAGTGGACGCAATGGTGTTTTTTGCAGTTGTTTAAGAAGGGATTGGCGTATCAAAAAGAGTCGTATCAGTGGTGGTGCCCGGTGGATAAGACGGTGCTTGCGAATGAGCAGGTGGAGAATGGTTGTTGTTGGCGATGCGGGCATGAGGTTGAAAAGAAAAAGTTGAAGCAGTGGTTTTTTAAGATTACGGATTATGCAGAGGAGCTATTGTCCGAGATTGATGCGTTGGATTGGCCGGATAAGATTAAAACTATGCAGAAGAATTGGATTGGGAAGTCGGTTGGGGCAGAAATCGATTTCGTGTTGAAGGCAGCCGAGCAACCGTCTTCTTCGGACACGCTCAAGGGCGCTCGCCCAAGCTTACGGTCCTCAGAAGAGGTTGCCTCGGCTGCCTCTGGGCGGAAGATTACTGTCTTCACCACGCGGCCGGATACGATTTATGGGGCGACATTCCTCGTGGTAGCGCCGGAGTATCCAGGGTTGGAGGCTTTGACGACCGACGATACGCGTGATGCGGTTTTAGCGTACAAAGCGGAGGCTATGCGAAAGTCGGAGATTGAACGGCAAGAAAATAAGGAAAAAACAGGGGTGTTTACGGGGTCTTATGCGATAAATCCGGCAACGAAGGAAAAAATTCCGATCTGGACGGCTGATTATGTGCTGGCGGGGTATGGTACAGGAGCGATTATGGCGGTGCCGGCGATGGATGAGCGCGACCGGGAATTTGCGGAAAAGTTTGATTTGCCGATTGTGGAGACGGAACTTTGTGAATTTGGGCAGTTTGGCACGCCAAAAACAACTTATAAAATGCGTGATTGGCTGATTTCGCGACAGAGATATTGGGGTTGTCCGATCCCGATTGCGTATGATGCGGAGGGGGTCGCGCATCCGATTCCGGAGGACCAGTTGCCGGTAATGTTGCCGGAGGTGGAGGATTATAAACCGGACGAATCGGGACGGAGCGCGCTCGCGAAGGCGGAAGATTGGCTGACAGTGGAAATTCCGGTGAAAGACCCGAAAACTGGTGAAACACATCTTGAAAAAATGACGCGCGAAACGGATACATTGGATGGTTATGCTTGTTCGTCGTGGTATTTGTGGCGGTATGTGTCGCCGCGGGATTCGGAGTATGCTTGGAATCCAGAAGCGATTAGATACTGGGCGCCGACAGATATTTATGTTGGAGCAGACCATGCAGTGGCACATCTGTTATACGTGCGGTTTTGGTGTAAGTTTTTTGCAGATGAGGGATTTTTGCCGTTTCGAGAACCGATCAAAAAGTTGATTTATCACGGTTATATCAATGCGCCGGATGGGAAAAAGATGTCGAAGTCGAAGGGGAATGTGATTGATCCGCTGGATGTGATCAATGATGGGTATGGGGCGGATACTTTGCGAACATATGAGATGTTTATTGGGCCGGTGGAACTTGATGCGGCGTGGGATCCGAGAAGTGTTGGGGGCGTGTATCGGTTTTTGAATCGGTGCTATAATTTGTGTTTTAATGATGGTAAAGCAGCCGAGCAACCGTCTTTTTCGGACACGCTCAAGGGCGCTCGCCCAAGCTTATGGTCCTCAGAAGAGGTTGCCTCGGCTGCCGTTACAAGCACAAACTACTTTTTCGAGGGGATCCGGAGCGCGGCAGCGCGAGGAAAAGCGCCGGCCGCCCGTGGCGACGGGCCGGCCGGACGCGCCCCGAGAAAGAGTGGTTGTGCTTGCCTAACTACCAGGCACAAGACTATTAAGAAAGTGACGACGGATATTTATAAGTGCCAATTTAACACTGCAGTGGCGGCGTTGATGGAATATGTGAACGAGTTGTATAAGGTCGGGGCGGGGGAGGAAGATTTGGTGGTGTTGGCGAAGTTGTTGAAGCCGTTTGCGCCGCATCTTGCGAGTGAAATGTTGGAGAAATTGGGTGCTGATGATGAGTGGCCAAAGTGGGATGAAAAATATTTAGTGGCAGAGACGGTTGAAGTGGTAGTGCAGGTGAATGGAAAGCTGCGCGCGAAGCTTTTGGTGCCAGCGGAAGAGCTAGAGGATGAAGCGGGAATTGTTGAAAAGGCGCTAAATGAGTCGAAAGTGAAAAAATACACCGAAAATGGCGTAAAAAAGACGATTTTTGTGAAAAAAGCCAAGCTGGTGAATATAGTGGTATAATAGGGGTATGATAAAAGTTTATACGACGCCGACCTGTGCGTATTGTCACGCGCTGATGGATTGGCTGGACGAAAAGGGGGTTGAATATGTCGAGATGGACGCGACGAAGGAGCCGGATATCGCGACGGTGCCGGTGACGGAGATTGAGGGCGAGCGGATTGTCGGGTTTGACCGGCCGGCAATTAAGCGGGCGCTGAAGAAGATAGGGGAGATGTAGTGCCGGCGCGAGAGATAGCGTTGGCTTTACACAACATTCGTTCGACGTATAATGTCGGAGCGATTTTAAGGACGGCGGAGGGGTTTGGCGTTTCACGAGTGGTGTTGTCGGGCTATACGCCGCGGGTGCATGATGCGAATTTATTGCCGCATTTGCGCGATAAGTTGGACCGTGAGATTCATAAAACCGCGCTCGGGGCGGAAGAGCTTGTGGATATTTATTCGTCTGGTGATATAATTTCCGACTTGCAAAAATGGCAGAAACAGGGGTGGCAGATTTTGGGACTAGAGAATAATATTCAGAAAACTAATCTGATAATGCTTAATGACCCGGGGCTTAGAGAACGGTTGTCCGACCGAGTGATCTTGGTTCTAGGCGAAGAAGTGAACGGTATAGATTATTCGCTCCATGATATAATTGACCTGTTTATTGAAATCCCGATGCGCGGGCAAAAAGAGAGTTTTAATGTCTCCGTGGCCGCCGGGGTGGCGGTGTGGGGGATTGGGGAAGGAACGAAATAAGAAATAAAAAATGTCAAAAAATATAGGAGGAAAGGATGGAACCTAGGAAAAACTCAAAGAAAAAATTATACCAAGACCGCGCGCGGGGGATGTTGGTGGGGCTTGCAGTCGGGGATGCGTTGGGCGCGCCGGTTGAATTTTTGCCGGAGCCGGCTGATTTTTATATTAAAGAGATGGGCGAGAAAATTGAACATTTCCATAAAAATTATCGAGTGCCAGAAGGGGTGTGGACGGACGACACTGAGATGGCGTTGTGTATTGCCGATAGTCTGCTCGTGCGAGGTGGTTACGATTCTTACGACATAATGCGAAAATTTACCGCTTGGGCGAATGAAGGCTATCGGACTTATAATGATAAGCCGGCGGCAGATGTCGGGATGCAAACGATGCGTGCGATAGAGGATTTTGAGAACTGCCCGATTGTTTATGAGGATTCTCCAAAAACTGAGTCGGCGGGAAACGGGGCGATTATGCGGTTGGCGCCGATAATCATCGCGAATATTTCTTCGAATGAAGAGCGGTCGATTTTGAAAATGGCGGAATTGTCGTGTCGGGAGACGCACGATTCGATTGCGGCGATAGCGGTTACGAGATTATTTGCTGCGGCGTTATATTGTGCCATGCAGGGTTTTGAAAAAGATGAAATTGTTGATTATTGCGCGAAATTGAAAAGTCAAAATAAAGAGTATGCGGATTTTTACGAAAAGCATGCCGATAGTCTCATCGGGCGGGCACTCGAAAAGGACGACCTGAAGTTTCGTAATCTCGGGGGTTATATCGTGGATGCTTTCGCGATTGCTCTTTGGGGGTTGTTGCATTTCGATAATTTCAAAGACGGGATGATGGCAGTGATTCGGTTAGGCGGGGACACTGACACGAACGGGGCGATTTATGGTCAGCTCGCCGGGGCTTATTATGGCTACGAAAAAATTCCGAAGGAATGGCGCGAAGAGGTTTATCAGGCAAAAGAGCTGGTGAAAATCGCGGATGATTTGCTCAACATGTCGGAATGCCCGATTATTCGGACACGGTTTGAGGGGGAGATGGGGTTTGGTGAGGGGGGAGATTTTTATTTTGCCGGGTCTTAGATTCTCCCCGCCATGGGAAACTGCTGAATAATAAAAAATTACTGTCGTCGTAGAAGACGAGCAGTAACAACTCTAACCGATGAGTTTCTAGAGCTCATCTTATGATTTAAGTATAACAAATATGAAAGTTTTT
>CAVFLV010000025.1:0-40846 GCA_963623485.1 bacterium
TTTATAACTATTTTATCAAAGGTTGGAGTGTCCACGATCTATTTGAGTTTGTGCAGGCTTTTTAAAAACAAATAGCCCCCGTGAATCCAAAGAGGGGCTAGAACTAAATCTGGTTTGGTGGGCGAGGAGGGACTTGAACCCTCACGATCCGAAGATCACAAGATTTTGAGTCTAGCGCGTCTACCAGTTCCGCCACTCGCCCGTTTCGGTCGACAACAAACGTCGCCGATTAGATCTTATTATATCATATCTTAAAGATTTATGCTATAATTTAGCTATGGATTCAAAAAACGGTGGGCAGTCTGCCAGTGACTTACAGAGGCAAGCCGCGGCCGCAATCGCTAGAAAAAAGGTTTTGGCGGCTTATGCGTCGTCGGCAAGAAAAGCCGAGCAGGAGGCGCGCGAAAAAGACGCCAGTGCCAGCGATGGGCATTTAAAGGACGAGCCGATTACCACCAAAATCAACTCTGAATCTTGGAAAAAATATCATTCAGCGTGGCAAGATTATTATCAAAAATATTATAGCGAATATTATTCCAAAGCGGCACGGACTTATATTGAAAAAGAGAAGTTAAAACAAGCCCGCGAACGGGCCGAGGAAGAGGAAATTTTGGGGAATTCCCGAAATCCTCAGCATGCGCAAGAAATCCAAACGGGGCTGCGCCAAAAAATCCGCAAAAAAGCGACCGAAAGCGCCAAAAAGACCCACCGCCACCGCCGATTAATCCCGATTTTGGCGGGGCTGGCTGTGGTTTTACTGATTTTGTTCTTACAATATAACCGCTTGATTTTTGCGCCGATTATGGCGTATGTTTCGCCAGGGAATGCGCCGGCGTCCAGTATCGAGGCGATTGACCCGACGGTGAGCGGGGAGGTTTCGGCGGACCCGCGTCTGATTATTCCAAAACTGAACGTTGATGTGCCGGTGCATTTTGGGATCCAACTTTCAGAGGTGATGTCGGCGATGAATAATGGGGTGGCGCATTATCGTATTGCGGGGGCGAGTGCTTATCCGGGGGAAATTGGCAACACGGTGATTACTGGGCATTCGGCTGGCGATGTGTATAGTTCGAACCAATATAAATACATTTTTTCGGGACTAGAACGGCTCGAAGATGGCGATTTAATCTATATTAATTATAATTCCGTGCGTTATACTTACCAAGTGACTAAAAAAGAAGTGGTGGAGCCGAGCAACGTGGCGGCGCTGGTGGTTGCGACGGATAAACCGATTTTGACTTTGGTGACTTGTACGCCTCTAGGGACTTCTAGATATCGGTTGCTAGTGACGGCGGAACAGATTTCGCCGGATTGGGACGGGGCAGAAAAGTCGGAGAGCCTGCCGACGGTGGACGAAAATACCAGCGAGGCGATGCCGTCAAACGAGCCGTCCTTCTTTGAAGGGATTTGGAACTTCTTAACGGGTAATTAAAACCCGATATGGTCAACAAAGGCGCTTTGGGCGAGCGAAAGAATTATTGTCGGCCGAGTTAAGTTCGGCTGGCCTTAGGCGATTTCAGAAATAGCTACTCTGCGATTTTTTCGCGGATGAGCGCGCCATCCGAAAAATAATACAACCACTTGTCGCTGACAATCGTAACTGGGAACTGACTAGAAACGTTTTTGGCGAGTACTCGGCGATTCAGACCGTCAAAATCATAGACAATTAGCTCGCCACCGTCTACGGCGTAGAGCATATTATTGTCGAGCCAGCCGAAATTTTCGTTTTCGAGCGACCATCCGCGGATAGAGAGCGACTCAAAATCAAAAGTCGCAAATTGCGCACCGGAATAAAACTCAATAAATTCGCCGTCGGCGCCGACCTTTACGCGTTGCGGGGCAAAACTGAGCGCAAATTCCTTGACCGACTCAAAAGTGGACTTTTTATACAATTTAAGCGCGGCGTCTTCTAACACGGTGATGTATTTTTCATCGTAAAATTTAGAAATTGCAACTTTGGCGGGTGAAGCTGTCGTGGTTAAACTGGTGATTTCTTTGTTGTTTAAGTTAAGCACGCCGATAGTATATGGCTTGACTGAGGTTTGGTCAGAACTTTCGGTCGTATCCGTGGTGGAGCTTTGCGTAGTACTTGAAGCAGTGCTTAGCGCCGAGAAAACAACTTCGTCTTCGAAGTGATCAAAACTCTGGACATTGCTAACTAGTACCGAAGAAATTGCTCGGCTAGAAACATTAATTTTACGCAAGTTGCCGTCCTGGATGGCAACTAGATTAGCGGCGGAATTATCAAGAATTTCGACCGCCGAGAAAGTAGCCGCAAAATCGCGAGACAAATTAACGCTATTTTTAACATTTTCGACATCGAGCAAAATCCATTCCGTGATGCCTTCGTGACCGACTTTGAATAAGACATGATTGCCGTCGCTATCCCAATTCGCGGTCAAGATCTCGTCTAAAAACAGTCCGGTCGTGGCGCCGTCGGCAAGACTAACTCCCGAGAAAACCCGAGAGATATCGATTTTTTTCGGAATGAGTTTATCGTCTTTGAGGCTCACGATTTGCCATTCGGTGGTGTTATTTATAAGAAGCATTTTGTCCCGAGCGGGAGAAACGGTGGCGAGATTAAAATCTTTAACGTCTAATACCGTTTCGGCGGTGCGATTTTGCAAAAACAGCCGCGGATATTGTAAACGATACAAAAACCCTTTCGAAATATTGACGGTTTTGGTCCAGGTGTCATAGCCGTCTTTGGAAACGACCACGGTGTGCTCGCCGCTAGAGAGGATTTTAGAAGTGTTGGTGCGTTGCATCCAAGACGATTCGCCGTCGATACTAAGGCTAGCGCCAGTCGGGATGGATGAAACTTGGAGCATGCCTTGGCGTTCGACCTTAAAATCGGAGTTCAGCCAGTAGCCCGAGACCACAAAAGCCAGGATGATCACCATAATAATTACGGTCATTACCATAATAAACTCAGAAATAATCACTTTAAAGCTTTGTCTGCGCCTTAGTTTTTCGCTATCCATACGCTTTCTTTATTATAACATATTTATCCGAAAAAATTAACCCTTGTGTTTTTTTGCGAAAAAAGGTATGATTATTATAAGAATAAGCGAGGTAATATGCAAACATCTGGAAATAAACGTATGACGCAGTCAAATCACCGCAAGGTGCAGGCGTCGACGACCCTGAATCGGAAATATACAAAACGGCCGGCTAAGTCCACAGACGTGATGGTGCGGCGCAGTTCGAAAACTGAGCAAGTTAATGATGTAGCGCGCAGCCCGAGAGTGCAACATTTCAGCTCTCAGGCGGTGGTGCCAACGGCAAAAGTCGAGACCGAGCCAATTGCTCCGGCGACGGTGCATCCAATACAGCAATCCGCAACAATGCGCATGCAAGCGCGTAAAAATTCCAGTCTGCAAAAATCGCTGAGTGCATCCGCTGCGACGGTTTCGGGGATTACCGCCAAAGAATTAAAAGACCAAGCCATTAAAAAGGCCTTGGCGCAGGCGGAAAAAGTCAAAACTACGACCAACGAGCAGAAAACGCGAAGCAAAAAGAAAAAATCCAGCGTGATGCATTTTGGCGTAGGACGAGTGTTGCTAGCTTTGTCTTGTGCGGCGACGGCGGTGTTTGCAATTGTGTATTTCGTGAATCTGAATATGCCGGACGTGTCGCTTAAAGTCGCGGCCATGCAGACCGGTATCGACCCAACTTACCCGAACTACGTACCACGAGATTATAGCGTTTCGAGCATCACTTCGCAAGACGGCAGAATTGACATTATTTTCTATAATTCAACCGCGAACTCAAGCTTTACTTTGACCGAAGAAAAATCTTCATGGGACACGAGCGCGTTGGAATCGAATTTTGTGAAATCTGAATACGGCGAAAATTATACCCTAATCCGGGAGCAAGGACTGAGTATTTATATTAACGGTAGCAACGCGACTTGGGTGAACGGTGGGATCGTATACAAAATTACTGCGAACAATGGAGTGCTCACTAATAAACAAATTCGTTCGATCGCGACGAGTTTGTAGCGGGTCTAGCCAGGAGGTATCGGACTTTATGAGTCCGATATTTTTAGATTGCGCGGGCGACGGCGTTCAAGCGTGCGAGCGAAATCTCGCGTCCTAGTACCGACATGGTGAGATTTAGAGCTGGGCTAAACGGCGCAAAGCTAAGCGAAATCCGAATTAAGCTAAAGAGTTCGGCCGGTTTTTTGCCGGTTTCGGTCAGTAGTTCGTTAAGCGCGGTTTGTAAGTTTTCGGCAGTCCATTCTTTGACGCTAGAAAGTTTAGCGATGGATTGCTTCAACAGTTCCTCGAGTTCGGATTCGGACATTTTTTTCAGGAACTTATTGTTCATCAACATATCCAAGTCGATTTTAGGGTCGGCGAAGAAATAATCGGTCATGGTTTTTAGGTCCGAAAGAGTCTTCAGGCGGTCATAGATAATCGCGAGAACTTGTTTTTGATAAGTTTCGTCATAGTTTTTGGCAGTTTCGGGCCAAAAATCCGCCGTGCGGGCAAATAGTGCGTCAACACCTTGCTCGTCAAAAATCCGCCGAAGCCATTGACCATTCATCCAAAGCAATTTAGTCTCGTCGTAACGGGCACCAGAATTCTGGATACGATCCAAAGAGAAGTTTTGGATTAGTTCGGCTTTGGTGTAGATTTCTTGTTCTGTGCCATCGTTCCAGCCAAGGCATGCCAAATAATTTAGCATAGCTTCGGGCAAGACGCCGTCGGCGCGATATTCGGAGACCGACTTGGCGCCATCACGTTTGCCGAGTTTTTTGTTGCCGCCCGGCGCTAAAATGTGGGGCAGGGAAACAAACTTCGGGCGCTCTAGACCAAGCGCGTCGTATAGAGCTAAGTAATTCGGAGTGCTAGATAAATATTCCATACCACGCATCACGTGGGTGACCCCCATTTCGGCGTCGTCCACAATGTGAGCAAAGTTATAGGTCGGAAAACCGTCTTTTTTGATTAAAATAATATCGTCTTGAACCTCTGGTCCGGCGTGAAGGTCGCCCATAACTTCGTCATGCCAAGCATAGTCCTTTGGCTCGGCTTTAAACCGCAGTGGAATGCCGACGTGCCACTCGGGAGTGTCCGTGGGGCGGAAATTACGGTAAAGAAACGGTTGTTTATTGTCGCTACATTCTTTGCGATATGCTTCGATTTGCTCCGGGGAGGTCGGGTCGGCATAAGCTCGCCCCGCGTCGATCAACTTTTTTGCCCACTGGTAGTAGATTTCTTGGCGCTCGCTTTGAAAATATGGACCGTGGTCGCCACCAACTAGCGGACCTTCGTCCCATTCTAGCCCTAGCCATTCTAGGGTATCTTCGATGAGTTCCGTCGCGCCCTCGACATAACGGGCGCGGTCGGTGTCTTCTATGCGTAAGATAAACCGCCCGCCAGTTTGCCTGGCTAGTAAATACGGATAAATCGCGGAGCGGACATTGCCGATATGGATGTAGCCGGTCGGGCTGGGTGCAAATCTAGTAATCACATTCATGATATATATTATACCATATTTTTAGAGATTTTCTTCTTTGTCTTCTTCGTCGTCGTCTTTCTGGCGGCGGGCGAGGATAAAGAAGAAGATGCTCGAAGTGGCGGCAACTGCCGAGGCGACGGCGAGGCCAGTGGCAAGTGAAGTGCCGGCGGCGATGCTAGCCGTGGTGTGCTCAACTACGCCCTTAGGAACCCAATATATGTCAGATGTGCGACCTTCAGCGATCTCGGTAGTGGTCTTAGTCTTATCGTCAATGGTTTCGACCTTGTAAGAGATGGAGACGTCTTTATCAGAATTGTAATAGGTGTCGTCGGCGCCAGCGTCGCCAGGAGTGACTGGATCGTCCGGCACGACTGGGTTGTTGTCGTCGATAGTACCACTAACTACGGCGATAATGACCGAGCCGGTATAAGTGCCGGCGGCCTGAGCGGCGTTGGTTTGGGTGCCGAAATAAACATCCGTAGAACCGCTGCCGACGCCAGTGGTGGAAAGAAGTTTAGTTGGGCTAGAACTGGTTTGAATCGGAGAATAAGTGCTGCTGGTGGAACCCGAAGTGGTATCGTCAAGCGAAAAGCCCCAGTGATTGATTTGACCGGTACCAAAGTTGCCACGAGTCGAGGTCGTGGTCATAGTCGGGATAGTTTCGGAATTGCCGACGGAAGAGTTGGTTAAATTAGTATTCGTCGCATACATTGACGCAGTAAAACCATTGGCGTTATTGGAAGTGACTGATAAATTCACCGTATTGCGCAAGAATGTCCCCATCGAACCCGAAGCGCCACCCCGAGGCGTAGTGATGGAAACCGAAAGACTTTCAACAACATTGACTTGAAGAGTAGTCTCACTGTCTGCCGCTTGCGTCGCAACAATCGAGCCGGCATGAATACCAGCAGCGATAGACAGAATGCCTACGAAACAAACCCTGACCTTCGTTTTTGTCTTAAGCATAATACTATTATAGCATAAGAATTTCGGGCGTGTAGACTTTTTTTGTGAAAATCTATTTCTCATTTTTATGTATAACCTTTATGCTTTCTATCATAGCACAAGCGCGAAAGTTTGTAAATACTTGTGCTTTTAAAATGTAAAAAATGTGGAAAAAACTTACGTTTTCAGTTATAATGAGGTTAACAATGTTTAAAGTGGAGTAAACATGACTGAAAAGAAAACTAAAAAATGGCTAATCTGCAAGATTTTGGGCGGAGTAAGCTTCGCAGCGGGGCTAGTGTGCCTGTTAGTGGCGTTGTTTGGGCTAAAAACCGAAACGGTGGCGATAAATTATCCGGAACTGCCGTCCCAAAAATCCACTGCGGAGAATTATAGTGCTTTAACGGGTGAAGTTTTGCAGGACGGAAAAGCAGTGGACGACCCGACCTATTGTGTACAAATTCCGAATGGCATGGATGGGGCTAGGCCACAGGCGGGACTAACCGAGGCGGGCGTAGTGTTTGAAGCGATCGCCGAGGCGGGAATTACGCGGTTTGCGGCGATTTTTCAGAATCCGAGTTCGGCGGTGATTGGGCCGATTCGGTCGCTACGGATTTATTATTTGGAATGGGACACGCCATTTGATTGTACAATTGTACATGCGGGCGGTTCGGGCGATGCGCTGGCAGCGGTTGCGAGCGGCGGATATAAAGATTTAAGCGAAAATTACACTTATATGTATCGCGGAACTTACCGAAATCGGCTATGGAATAACTTATTCACAACGGCTTCGTACCTAAAAAGTGCTAGTGGTGGCGGAAAATCCACGGTAAAAGGTTTTGCACGGATGACACCCGAGGAATCCGAACGGGCAAGAATCGACGAGACAGTGGCGGAAAAATTAGTGATTACCGAGCCGACCGAAAAAGATACTTCTGCTACAACTCCAGAAGTTTCGTCGGTATCGCTGAGTCTAGGCGGCTATGCGAGTTTTAATGTTAAGTACGACTACGACGCGGCGACGAACACTTATCGCCGGAGTTTTGAAAGCGGGGCGGCGCACGAGGTTTATCAATGTCCGGCGGAAGATTTGGGTGAGAAAAATCCGGAAGATGTTTGCAGTCTAACGCAACTGACGCCGGCGGTGGTGGTCGCGATGGTGATGCAAGAATCTCGCGCTAGCGACAACTATCACGAAGCAATTACGACAATTGGCTCTGGCGAAGTTTATGTATTTCAAAATGGAATTCTGAAACATGGAACTTGGAAAAAGGGAAGCGCCAGCGAGCAAATTCAGTTCCTAGACGAAAAAGGAGGCGAGATTAAACTCGCGCCTGGGCAGACTTTTGTGACCGCGGTACCAGGTTATGGCTCGGTAAATTATTAAAAGTTTGGCAAAACCGCGAAAAAAGTCTTGACTTTTATAAAAATATCGTGGTATAATGAGACTGCGCACCTAACCCCCCTTGGGTGCGCAACTTGTTTTAAGACTGGTCTCGTCGTCTAGCGGTCCAGGACTCCTGGTTCTCATCCAGGCAATCGCGGGTTCGAATCCCGCCGAGATCACCAGTTGTGAATCAGAGTCAAGTTTGGCTCTTTTTTTTGCGAAAATTTATGTTATAATATAAAGATATGGGTAAGTTGCCGATAGTAGCGCTAATTGGTCAGACAAATGCTGGGAAATCGAGCATTTTAAATCGGATGGCACGAAAAAATATCGCGATTGTGGCGCGCGAGGTGGGGACGACGCGCGATAA
Source organism: bacterium (assembly GCA_963623485.1). GTDB lineage: Bacteria > Patescibacteriota > Saccharimonadia > Saccharimonadales > Saccharimonadaceae > Nanosyncoccus. Next base: position 8,172 of record CAVFLV010000025.1, read on the forward strand.
TGTGGTGGCGAAAATCGACGACCGGTTTATTTTGGTCGACACGGCGGGACTTAAAGACCCGACCGATGATTTTGAAGCCTCGATCCAGGACCAAATCCTCGACGCGATCCAAAGTGCGGACGTGATTTTGGTGACGCTAGATTCTTCGAAGTATTTCGACCACCGCGACGCTAAAATCGCAAAGGATGCACTTCGGTCTGGCAAGCCGGTGTATTTAGTTCTAAACAAGTGCGATCTTGGCGAGTCCCTGGCAATTGGAAATTTCCGAGCGCTCGGGATTGCACCAGAGCGGACTTTTTATGTTTCGGCGACGACAGGGCAGGGGATATCCCAATTGAAGGGGCAATTGGAAGACGGTTTTTCTCGGGCGTCAAGGAGTTGTTCCTCTGGGCAATTGGAGATATGTTTTTCGAGGGAGTCCGGAGACTGCTGCCGAGGAGAAGGGGCCGAGCCCCGTGAAGACGGGTGCGAGGAACCCGACCCGAGAAAAATCATATCTCAATTGCCCCTCAAAATCGCTCTAATTGGGCGGCCGAACGTGGGGAAGTCGAGTCTTTTTAACGCCCTCGGTAAAAAACAACAGGCGATTGTTTCGAGTCGTCAAGGGACGACCCGCGATATTAACCGCGTAAATGTTAAATTTAAGGGGCGGGAACTGGAAATTTTGGACACGGCGGGGTTGCGCCGACCGGGCAAGCGCGAAGTGGGGATTGAAAAGTTTAGCGCCATTCGGACTTTGGCGGCGATTGAGGAGGCGGACATTTGTGCTTTGCTCGTCGACGGCACGGAGCCTCACGCCAAGCTCGACCAAACCCTCGCGGGGCAGATTATCGAGGCGGGGAAGGGGATTATTGTCGTTGTCACTAAGACTGATCTAATCCAAGCGCGACTAGATGAGTTTGAGAGCAAAAAAGCCGAGCAGGATGAAAAATTGACCGACGACGGGCGCAAACTCGAGCTCGAAACTCGCCAGCCAAAAGATATCGATGGCATTTTGGATGATTTGGAATACGATTTTAACTTTTTGCCTTATGCGCCGGTACTGCTGACCAGTGCCGAAACCGGCAAAAATGTGACCCAGCTGTTTGAGCTGGCGCTCGAAATCGACGAAAACCGCCACCTCGAAGTTAAAACCTCGGAACTAAATAAAATTTTGAACGAGGCGATCATCTCGCATACTCCGGCTGGGCTGAAAAACACCCGCCCGAAGCCCAAATATATCGTCCAAACTGACACCTGCCCGCCGTGGTTTGTGGTGCATGGGCATAATTTGGAGCTTTTGCACTGGTCGTGGAAACGGTTTTTAGAGCGCAAAATCCGCGAAAAATATCCGTTTGTAGGAACGCCAATTATGTTTTCGTTCCGCAATGACGGCAAAGACCAAAACGCTTAAGTACATAATAGGGCGACCAAGATATAAAACGTCTCTAGAAAGCCGGCAAAGACCAAGGCAATTAAAACAACATAGGTAAAAACCGCCCGCACCCCTGAAAACTTGACAACAAAGCTTAAGCGTGATATAATTAAAGGATAAGCTCTTTCTCTAAAGCCCTGTTTATGTTATACTTACCCCATGGGGGGAGTATCTTAACAGGAAGGGGGCCATTCTATGGACAAACGTAAATTGTCTTACGTAATCGACACTAATGTGCTGATTGATTACATTGACATCATTCCGTCTCCGGACGGAGTGCAGGCGAAGCTCGAAGAGGCGACCGCCGATCTTTCGGAGGCGCATCTGATTATCCCAACAGTGGTAATTCGGGAGCTTTCCAATTTTAAGAAAGAAAAAAGTGAACGCGGAAAAGCGGCTCGGCAAGCGCTTGGTCGGATCTATAAGCTGGTCGTGGGTAGTCAATACACCATGGACGAGGTCTATAATCTGCAAGCGGGAATTTCGCTGTCGGCAGGGAAACAGACTTTGTCGGTACTGCCGGTGCATAAGAATTTCACCGATGCCTTACCTTATCATCCGTCGGACGCCGATATGGACGGTCAGATTATTCTGACGGCGCTGTCGGTGGCGATGATTGACGCAGGTCTGCCGGTTAACGGCGGGGCGTCGGCACAGGACGTGCTGAAATTGAAGCCCGAGAACGTGATTCTGCTGACTAACGATAAAGGACTGGCGATTCGGGCGCGCGAGCGAGGGTTAAAAACCGAGCGATATGGCTATAAGTATCCCGACCCTTATACGGGACGGAGAAATGTGGTAGTGCCGAAGGAATTATTCCTGGAGTTCTACAATACCCAGAGCATCTCGCGCGAAGAGTTCGAACGAGCTCTGTCAGATGAGCGCAAGCTCGTGGCAAATGAGTTCATCGTGATGGAACTTGCGGACGAGGCGGATTATCCGCGCGATTTTAACCCGCGGAACACTCGGTGGTTCGAGCATATCGGACGGTATAACACCGAAGAAGACGCGATTGTACGTCTACGCTTTGCGCCGAATTTCCCGCTCCGGCTCAAAAACGCCGGGCAGGCCATGTACGCCGAGGCGTTGATGGACCCGAGTATTGCTGCGGTGGTTTGTTCGGGGCCGGCGGGCTGTGGCAAAACCTATATGTCGACCATTTACGGCTATGAAGCTTGTAAAAATGGTGATTTTATTGGGGTAACCACGGTGCCGTGCGAAAGTCATAGTTCTATCGGCGCTTTACCGGGAGATTTGGACGAAAAAATGGATCCGGCTGTGCAGCCACTCAAAAACGCTATTCGTAATTATTTGCTGGACAATGATAACCAGCTCAATAAAGAGTTGGTGCTGTTGCAAAAATTTGGAGCGAATAATAACGGCAAGCGCAACGATAAGCGTGACGACGACAAGAATAAAAATAAATATTCGCGCCGCTCGTCTCGTCGTGATGAGAATTACGACCGCGACAACGAAAACGACGGCAGTCGCCCAGATAAGCGTTCGCTAAAAGAAAAACTGCGCGACCGCGTGGATTTGATTTGGGATAATTGGTTTACCAATGTGCCAATTGAGAACGCGCGAGGACGTGATTTTGCTTATGAGCTGGCGATTTATGATGAGTTCCAAGATCAGAATGCCCAGCAGGCGGACACTTTAATCAAGCGTATCGGGCGAAACGGCAAAATCGTCATCACTGGCGACATTCGCCAGATTCACTCAGCTTATCTAGATCACAACAATAATGGTCTGGTTTATGCATCGCAACTATTATACGATAATCCGTTGGTGGTGCAAGTTTGTTTCACCGAAGATGAGATTATCAGACATCCGCTGGTTGAGTTCGTAGCTGAAAAACAGGCTCTGCTCGCAGCGGAGACCGCTCGGCCAAGCGAAAGTTAGCATTTGATACAAGATACCCCCCTTCACACCCTGTCCTAAACAACGGGAATTGGATTTTTCCAATCTCGTTTGCGGACGGGGTATTTTTATGGTATAATTTTGGTATGAAATTAGTAGTTGGACTGGGCAACCCAGAAGCAAAATATAACTGGACACGGCACAATACTGGCTTTCTCACGCTAGATTTTTATTTTAAGCTTAACCACCTTAGTTGGGGGGCAAAACCGCGCTACGGGGCGATTTTTGGGCGCACAGGCGATATTTTATTTATTAAACCGCAGGATTATTACAATTTGAGTGGAAAAGCAGTGCAGGAATTTATGAAGTTTTATAAAATCCCAGCCTCGGATATTCTAGTGATTTGTGATGATTTTAATCTTGAATTTGGTACTTTGCGCTACCGCACGCACGGTTCGGCAGGGGGAAATAACGGGCTTAAATCCGTGATTACCGAAATTGGGACTGAAAATTTCCCGCGCCTGAGGGTCGGGACAGGGAACGATGAACTGAGGGCAAAAATCGGGGACGTGGATTTTGTGTTGTCCAAGTTTACGCTAGCTGAAAAGGTACGCCTGCCAGGGGTTTTAAAAGAGGTGAGCGACAAAATCGATGAGATAACCTCGAGATAGGGGCTTGGGGGTGTATCGGCAGAAGTCGTGGGCGAAATAAAGGTTTTGGCTGATTTTTAGGTCAAAGTCCAGTTATTCAGCCCCAAGGCTCGGACACGCCCCTTGATTTCTAGGAGCGTGATAGTTTGGTTGAAAAGTTCCGGCGGGATGGCAAAGAATTGCATGATTTCGTCGCCTGAGCGCACGCCCTGGTGAATTGCGGTGAGGATGGTGGTTTCGAGTTCGGTGTCGCCGGTGAGTTTCCTTGTTTTGGCGGATTTTTTGAGGAAATCCTCGGGGAAAAGCTCGCGCAGAACGTCGTCCGGGCCGGTATAAACTAAGGCGCCTTGCTGGAGGAGTTTGTTGCACCCTTGAGAATAGGGGTTAGTGATGTTGCCAGGGACGGCGAACACGGTTTTGCCCTGGGCAAGGGCGTGCGTGGCGGTATTGAGCGACCCGGACCGCTCGCCCGCCTCGACCACGACGACAATATCCGAGAGTGCCGATATTAACCGGTTGCGATAGAGAAATGAGCTTTTGAAACAGATTTTCCTGCGCCCGCGTTCGTCCAAAAACTCCCCCGGGGCTAGAGGCTCGCTAGAGTCGGCCGGCGGGTATTCCGAGATAATCGCGCCACCCCGCTTAATAATTTCGGCGGCGAGAGAGGTGTGGTAGTTAGGCTGGATTTTATCGATCGGATTACCAAGCACCGCGACCGTCGTCCCGCCAGCTTCTAGACAGCCTCGGTGACCAATGCTATCAATCCCGTAGGCCAGGCCCGACACAATAATAACCTGTTTCTTGGCGAGGCGAAAAGCTAAATCGCGGGCAATTTCCTCGCCGTAACGGGTATTATGGCGAGAGCCAACGATTGCTACTGCCAGAGGGCGAACGGATTTGCCAGCTTTAACCACATTTTCTGGCATTTTGCCACGAAAATACAATGTTTTAGGCTTAAGCGCAATACTATCTAACACCTCTGTAAAATTTGTCTCTAGGGGTCGGATTTGGTTGATTTTTGTAAAAAAGTGTGAAAAAAGTGTTGACATTTTATTTCTCCCGTGCTATAATTAAGACAGTTGGTACACAAAAAGTGTGCCACACCGCACCTAAATAAGTTATAATTTCAGCTATACTACTTCTAGTATAGCAGAAATTGCGAGCTTTTGAAACCCTTTCGGGCTTAAAATTTCTTTACGGTTTTAAGTCTTATAAGTATTACCTCCACTTTGAAAGGAATCTTTCGAAGGCTTAGCAATCCCTCTAACCGGCGGGCCCCAATTTGTGTGAGGTGGGTCGCGCTTCCGGGGTCTCTCCCGGTATAGTGAGAAGCGTTGGAGGGCCAAAACAGCCTCAGGTGATGCCCACCCTTACCTGAGGCTATTTTTGTGGGGAAATTATTAATAAGCACACTTTTGAACTTCTTTTGCGCCATATTCTATCAGTTGGTCAAAATTGGGATTTTCGGCATAGAAAGCGTGAAGTTTTTCTCTTAAGCTATTAAATTCTGGGTAGCTTTGGTCGGGGAGCGTGATAATTGGTTGCCAGGATTCGTCCAACAGCACCGGTAAAGACTCTTTCAAAATATAATATTCTTCTTCGGTCAACTTCGAGACCGGAGAATCTGGATTTTGGCGATAATAAAAATCAGTTTGAAAATGAAGCAATTCGTGAAGAATGCCATCAAGGGGCATGCCCCATAGTTTATCGTCAATTTTGGCATAAGTATAGATTGTTCCTTCCTCATAATACACGATCATAGCAGGGAAGGTAGTAATCAAAAATAAAAGATCTTCGGTCGGGGACTTAGCCTCAGGGCTAACCTTAGCAATTTCGCGTGCGCGATTTTTGGCGCAATTTTTGATAGCCAAAGGGTGACCAGTCATTTGTTCAAGCTTTTGAACTGCTGACTCGAAATACTGTTCCAGCTGCTTTTCCATAATTCCTTTAAACTTCTCGGCTTCAGCCTGTTTCGTATTTTTGAGAAATGGTACGAGAATTTCTTTAGCCTGATCAAAATCTAAATCTTGGATTTTTTCAGCAATTTCCAGCTCAACTGGATGTTTTAACTTTTTCTTTTGACCAAATTTCACTATGGCGCTATACCAATTGTATGCGTCCTGAGTCAAATCATAGAGAATTTTGTAGCTTGTCATATTATGATGATAGCAGAAAAAAGCGCCGTTTACAAAAAAACGACGCTTCCTCGTCCATGACATATTGCCCTTAGCAACGTTGACAACTTCCTTGGCTACCACAATATGCTTCTCGAGCCTTTTCGGCTTTCAGTTCGACGACATCGCCGTTCTTTTTTAAGCCTTTGATGAGTTTTTCCATGATATCACCTCCTTTCTGATTTATTCCACCGCACGACAAATTTCGTCCGGATTGTAAACGAACCAATTCATTAGGCACCCGCCACGACAATTTTCTCGCCAAGCACACTTATTGCATTCTTTAGACGGATATCTAAGTACCTGGCGATACTCAGCACGTTTTTGCTCGCTACTCATAAAATTTATGAGTGATTTAGCGTCGGTAAAATCGACACCATATCTAGCTATAACTTCAGCAATCGTATTACAAAACAATACATTCCCACAGAAGTCAAAGTTAATACCACTACGACTAAAAACATGGCATTGGGATTGCAACTTTCCGCTTAACAACTTTTTTGCTACAAACTCTTTAGGAAATAGACATAGTGGCATTTGTGTGTCATAATTTACGTTTTCTGCACCATACAAACGTTCAATCTTTTGGGATAGAAAAGATAGATCTTCCCAAATATTAGCTGGTGGGATAACGAAATCTGTCGAGACTGTTTCGCCATAAAATGTCGGAGTACATAGCACCAGTTGAAAGCTTGTAGCACCAAGTTGTTTACACTGCCTAGCAATTTCAAGCGTACCGTTAACGCCGAGCAAACTGTTATGCACAGCAGAAACTCCACAGTTGTAAAAATCGATTGCTCGTTTGATTCCTATCATGCTCTCGTCATATAACATAGAATTAGTCGCATGATGAAAACCTTCTCTGCCTGCAGCTTTAACAGAAATACCAACCGAATCAGCCGGGTTGTTTTGGTACTGCTCCCAAAAATCATCATCACTAAACCGAATAGCATTAGTAATGATAGAAACTGGCGCATCGTATTTTTTGATAAAAGCTAGAAGCTCAAATAGATGAGGCCATAAAGTCGGTTCGCCACCTATTAGAACAAATTCTTTGACTCCTATCTCAAGAGATAGCTCCACTAAACGCTTCGCCATCTCTAATGGCATCTCCTGTTTCGGCGAATAACCGGTGTGCTCTGCGTAACACCACTTGCAACGCAGGTTGCAGACCTGATTAACGTTGAACCAAGCAATAAACGGGTTAAAACGAAAAATTTTATCGGTATTCATAGAAAACCTCCTTTTAATGTACGACAATTCTAAGCGAATATTATTTTAATAATAACACATTGTTGAAAATGTTTCAATAATATATTTTGTTTATATATGGAATTATGCACGTTTTCACGGTTATGCTTGACGGGTGTGGTATGATTATATATATGGCGAAAAATTTGGTAATTGTGGAGAGCCCGGCGAAGGCGAAAACGATCGAGAAATATCTGGGGGCGGATTTTCGGGTACTGGCGTCGGTTGGGCATATTCGAAAAGATACAAAAGTTAATAAAACTACTTTTGATGTGACTTATGAGATTGACCCAGGGCATAAACAGATTATTTCGGAGCTAAAAAAAGCGGCGAAGGACGCGGAGCGGATTTGGCTCGCGACGGATGAAGACCGCGAGGGGGAGTCGATTTCGTGGCACTTATGCGAGGTGCTGAACTTGCCGAAAGACACGGCGCGGATTACTTTTCACGAAATTACTAAGCCGGCGCTCGAGAACGCGATTAAAAATCCGCGGACGGTGGATATGGATATGGTGGCGAGTCAACAGGCGCGACAGACGCTAGATATGCTGGTGGGGTATGATTTGTCGGACATTGTGCGGCGGAAAGTTCCGGGAGCGGTGTCGGCGGGGCGAGTTCAGAGTCCGGCGCTACGACTTATCGTGGAACGAGAAAAAAGTATTGAAAAATTTGAGTCAAAATCCGATTTTAAGGTGAGCGGGAAATTTTTGGCGACGGGGGAGCAGGCCGGAACTGTGAAAAATCCCGAGGCGGTGTTTGTGGCTAAGGGGGAAGTGGTGGTGTTTGACGGATTTTTGAAAATCTATGGCAAAAGCAAGGATTTGGACCTGCCAAAAGTGGCGACGGGGGACTTAGTGAAACTCGAAGGGTTGGTGGCGAAGCAGAATTTTGCCAAACCGCCTGCGAGGTATACCGAAGGGTCGCTAGTGAAAAAATTGGAAGAGCTGGGGATTGGACGGCCGTCTACTTATGCGTCAATTATGACCGCGATTCAGGCGCGGGGGTATGTCGAGAAGGGAGAATCCGAGGGGGAGGAAAGGGAAGTGGTCGAATTTCGGGCTGGAAATGTTGAAAAAGAGGGGACGAAGGACTTTTTGGCGACGCTTGAAGGCGAGGCGCCGGCGGATGAAAAATCGGCACGAGAACTTTTGGAAAAATTGGCGCGAGACCGGTTCGTGGTGCTAGAAGTAGAGGAAAAAGAGGGCGCGAAGGCGAACCCGGTGCCATTTACAACGGCGGCGCTCCAGATTGAGGCCAACTCAAAGCTCGGTTTTTCGTCGCGGACGACGATGAGCGCGGCGCAAGGGCTGTATCAAGCTGGGTTGATTACCTATCACAGAACTGACTCTTTGAATTTGTCGTCGCAGGCGGTGGCGGCGATTGCGGGGTATATTGAACAACATTTTGGTAAAAATTATCTCAAGGTGCGTACGTTTAAGACCAAAGATGCGAACGCACAAGAGGCACACGAGGCGATTCGCCCGACTCATATAGAGACAACGAGTGCGGGGAAAAATGATTACGAAAGGCGGTTGTATCAGTTGATTTGGGCGCGGACGGTAGCGACCCAGATGGCGAATGCGAAAGTTGCGAAAACGACGATTAAGATTGGGGCAGAGAGTGATTTAGGCGCGTCCGAAATTGCCGAAAAAACAGGGGTAGAACGCGCGGTGGTGAAAGAAAAATTCGGCGCGAACAAGGGCAAGCTCATCCCGACCCCGACCGGGGAACTCGTGGCCGGATTTTTGACCGATAATTTCAAAAATATCGTGGATTATAAGTTTACGGCGAATATCGAGAAAGACTTGGATTTGGTTGCGGACGCGAAGTTGGAGCGGGTGAAAATGCTCCGGGATTTTTATGGACCGTTTCACGATACTGTACTAATCGCTAACGGGGTAGAACGATATAACAACGCGCGCCTACTTGGGCATGACCCTAAAACTGGCAAGCCGATTTATGCTAAGATCGGGAAAACTGGTGGATTTATTCAGTTAGGGGATAACGAGAAGGAATCGGGCGAAAAACCGCGGTTTGCACCGTTGCCGAAGCGAAAATCGGTGAAAACGGTAAGTTTAGAGCAGGCGCTGGCGCAGTTGGACCTGCCGGCACTACCTCGGTCGCTAGGGAAAGCGCCGGACGGAACGGAGCTGATTGCGGCGAACGGGCCGTTTGGACCATATCTAAAGGGTGGGAAGTATAATGTGCCGATGAAGGATTTGGACCCTTATACGGTGACGCTCGAGGAGGCATTGCCTCTGTACCAAAAGAAAATTGACTCGATGATTGCGGATTTTGGGGAAGTGCAGATTATTAACGGAGCGTATGGACCGTATGTGAAGGGGCCGGGGCGACGCAATAATGTGAAGATTCCGAAAGAAACCGATCCGAAAACAATTACGCTGGAAATAGCACTGGAAATGCTGAAAAATAAGCCGAAAACAACGCGGCGAAGAGTGCGGGGGAGGGGCACTACTAAGACGACGGGGAAAAAATAGCTCGGTGCTGGACAATGTTCTTGGCGGGCTTTTGCCTGCAGGTTTTGATGGGCTTATGGCTGTTCGTGTTTTTTGGTGGGGTTTAGTTTTTAGTATAGTGCACAATTAATAATTTGCGGTAGGATTTGAATTTTTTAATACAGCGCGCAAACAAGTTATGCTTTGTATAATTTTTTTCGAACTTTGTAAAAAATGTGATACAATAATAGTAGAAAAACAATAATTTCGTAGTTGACATTAGTGAAAATCTATGATATTATAGTATGAATTGATATTATTAACTGGGGTGGAATAAGGAGAGTCTTGATGGACCAAAATGCGGAAATCCTCAAAAATGCAATCTCGGGCAGTTTAAAAATTATTGAACAAGAACGCGAGAAGGAAATTATTTCCCGCAGGTTTGGTCTTAAAGGCAACAAAGAAACTCTGGAACAGATTGGCGAAATGCTGTCGATTACCAGGGAACGAGTGCGACAACTCGAGAAGGCGATTTTGATCCGGCTGCAGATTTGTGCCGAAGAAGGACAAATTCCAGAACTTGCCGCCGCTGAAAAGATTTTAATCCGCAATTTGACCGAGACTGGGCGGGTTTCGAAGCTGGGCGACCTCGCTGACAAGATTTACGGTCGAGAAACTACCGCGTCCGAAAGGGCCGGCATCTATTTTATCGCGACTTTTTCGAAAAATTTGACTATTGTCGAGGAAAATGACCGCTATAATGTCGCGGTGGGGATTGCTGAATACGGAGATAGCAAAAAAATCCGCGAACGTGTGGACGAGATTGTAAAAGTCGTGCGCGAGAACAAAAAGCCGATTTCGCTAGAGGAACTTGACGAAAAGCTAAATTATGAACACCCTAGCCATATAAAAGCCGTGGCGTCAATTTCTAAGCTACTCGCGACCTTGAATGGGATGTGGGGGCTGGCTAAATGGCCGTCTGTGAACCCGAAAAATATCCGCGATAAGATTTTTGTGATTTTGGAAGTCAAAAAAGAACCGATGCATTTTTCGGACATTGCCAAAGAGATTAAAGAATCGAATTTTAAGCGTAAAAATGTGACCGTACAGGCGATTCATAATGAACTGATTAAAGACGCGCGATTTGTGCTGATTGGGCGGGGAATTTATGCGCTCTCGACCTGGGGGTATAAGAAGGGAACGATTTCGGAAATTATCAAGTCGGTACTGGAGAAGGCAGGCGGGCCTTTGACGCGTGAAGAAATCGTGAAACAAGTTTTGAAAGTGCGCAAAGTCAAAGAAACCACGATTTTGCTCAATCTCCAGAACAAAGATTATTTCAAAAAAGTCGATAAAAACTCCTATACGTTGGTCTAGATTTTTTATGTTATAATAGCTGTATGGAAAGCGTCATACATTTTATTTTAATGCCGATATTTTGGATTCCAGTGGTGGGGGTGCTGGCGTTTTTAACCTATCGAAATTATCGTAAACTAAACAATTTGAAGGTGCTAAACGTCGATTCAGTGCTGCTGATGCTCGAAATTCCGCGCGAAAACGACAAAAAAGAGCTGGCGGCGGAGCAGATGTTCGCGTCGCTCCACGGGATTTTGCGCGACAAACAGGAACTAAAAAACTCCGGCGGAGTGCAGGAGCATCTGTCGTTTGAAATCGTTTCGACGGCGGGGCAAATTCGGTTTTATGTTTGGGTGCCGAAAATTTTACAGAGTTTTGTCGAGGGGCAGATTTATGCTCAATATCCGACGGTGCAGATTTACAAGATGAACGAGGATTATGCCGATAAACGGGGTGAATATCCGGTGACTTATATGAGCGAACTGACTCTGACCGAAAACGAGGTGCTGCCGATTAAAACTTTTGATACGTTCGAGGTGGACCCGCTGGCGGGGATTACGGGGACGCTGGCGAAGCTGAACGCTGAAAATTCGGAGGAAATGTGGATTCAGATTCTGGCGCGCCCGATTCCGGATGATTGGCACAAAAATACCACCGATAAGTGGGTAAAACGGATTAAATCGGGGCGTAAGTCTTTGTTTAACGGGGTGGGGATTGATTGGACTTGGATTGTGGAGGCGCTCGGAGCGCTGTTTCGGCCGCCGGCCGGGGGAACTGGGTCGGAAGTAAAAGTTGAGCTTTCTGAACGGGTGAAAACCCAGATTGCTAAGGCCGAAGAAAAGGCGACGAAACTGGGGTATGAGGTGAAAATTCGGTTGGTGTATCTTGGCAAAGACCAGACCGACGCCAAACTGAATATGCAAGCACTAGTGGGGACGTTTAAACAGTATAATTCGACAAATCTAAACGGTTTCCGGCAACTGGGCGGGACTTTTAACTCGGCCGACCTTGATGCTTATAAAATGCGTCAGTTTACCAGTCGTGGGTTTATTTTGAATATTTCGGAGCTGGCTTCGGTGTATCACCTGCCTCATACTTCGGTGGAAACGCCGAATATCGTTTGGGCGACCTCGAAAACGGCGGAACCGCCAGCGAAATTGCCGGTGATAACAGGGGTAACATCGCACGATAAAGACATTTCAGCGTTTGGGCTGACGAATTTTCGGGGGATTAATCACCAGTTTGGGCTACTCCGACGAGACCGGTCGCGCCATGTTTATGTGATTGGGCAAACTGGGGCGGGGAAGAGCGGACTTTTGGAACTTTTGGCACTTTCGGACATTTTTTACAATCAGGGGTATTGTATTGTAGATCCGCACGGGGATTTTGCGATTGACAACCTGCGATTTGTGCCAGAGTCGCGCATTAAAGACGTGGTGTATTTTAATCCGGCTGATACGGCTTTTCCGGTGGCATTTAACCCCTTGGAAGTGACCGACCCGGCAAAAAAACCGAACGTTTGTTCGGAAGTGATTGGGGTGTTAAAACGGATGTTTGGCGACTCGTGGGGGCCGAGGCTTGAGCATATTTTGCGGTATACTTTGCTGGCTTTACTAGATAGGCCAGAGGCGACTTTGCTGGATATTTCAAGGCTACTAACAGATAAGGATTTTCGTAAAGAGACGCTGGATTATTGTTCGGATGTGACGGTGCTGCAGTTCTGGAAGCACGAGTTTGGGCAGTGGAATGATAAACAGGTAAATGAGTCTATCGCGCCGGTGTTAAACAAGGTGGGGGCGTTTACTGCCAATCCGATTATTCGCAATATCATCGGTCAGCCGAAATCGTCGTTTGATATTCGGAAAATTATGGACGAGGGGAAGATTTTAGTGGTGAACTTATCTAAAGGGCTGATCGGGGAAGATAACGCGGCGATTCTTGGGGCGTTTATTGTGACCAAGGTTCAGCTCGCGGCGATGAGCCGGTCAGACATCCCGAATGTGGCGGATCGGCGACCGTTTTACCTCTATGTGGATGAGTTTCAGAACTTTGCGACGGATTCGTTCGCGGTGATTCTGTCGGAGGCGCGAAAATATGGACTGAATTTGACCGTGGCGAACCAATATGTCGCTCAGATGACCGATAATGTCCGCGATGCAGTGTTTGGTAACGTGGGGACGACGATTTCGTTCCGAGTTTCGCCAGAGGACGCACCGGTGTTAGTGAAGCAGTTTGAACCGACCTTCAGCGAGGGCGACATTATCCAGCTCAACAACCGCCACTTCGTGATTTCGATGATTATCGGTGGGGAAAAAGTGCCGGCGTTTTCGGCGACGACTCTGTCGCTTCCCTCTTCACCGATGGACAATTTTGACGCCATCGTGGCACATTCGCGAGAATATTTTGCCCGGCCACGGTTAGAGGTGGAGCAAGAAATTCGTGAAACTATCGAGCAATCAGAGAAATATAAGAGGGAATTAGCCGATTCTGGGCGGCAGGAGCCGAAACTCGTGATCGACGAGACGCCTCAGGCCGAATTCCGACGCCAAAACATAAGCCCAAACGCCGCAGAAGGCCGCGAGAGCCTAGGATTAAAAGATTTGGCTAAGTTAGTCGAGTCTAAGGCTGGCGAGGCTCCTAAGGTCGTTTACGTGGGTTCTACGGCAAAAAATGTGAAGCCTGCAGGCAAAAATGCTGGTTCCACGACTGCAAGCGCGGGTTCCACAGCCACCACCGAGACAAAGTTTGTAGCCAAAAACGCGGGGTTCGCAGCTAAAAACACGTCCAAAAAGGGAACAAAAACAGCCAAAAAGGCTAAAAAGAATGCTAACAAAGTTGCCTCCGAGAAAACAACAGGGGAGGGAAAGAATGTTTCTCCTGAAGCCCCTAAAAAAGCGGGCGCTTCTTCCCCTGTTCGCCCAGAGGTAGAATATCAGGAAAAATCGACCGTGGAAATCCGGCCGTCTCATACTGCCCTACCCCTGGAAAAACCGGTCAAAGACCCTGGGGACTACGCTGAAAAGGACAATTCGGTGGACGGATTTTTGACAATTCGGCATTAGGCGGGTTGGCGATTGGCGGCTAGGCGGTCATTGAAATTAAAATGGCAAAAATCGGGGAAATTGGATTTTGATGGTTGTGGGGGAATAAAAAACAAAGTTTTGGTGGGCTAGTGGGTTTTGGATGGTTTTTTGGACGATTGTTGGGTCGACAATTTTAGTTAGGTTTAATGTCGCACAATACATATTTTACGACATTGTGGGTAAATTCAAAAGATGGTTAAGCTTACGTGGCTATCCCTCAGCCGACGCGCGGAGACAGGGGAAATGGGCGTTGTGGTTAGCCCACAGCCGGCTTGTAAAAACGACCTGTAGGCGGCTTAGATGACACAGTTGTCCACTAAGGGCTAGCCCCAAGAACTCTTTCGCTGGCGCGCTAGGAAAAATCCTCGTCGTTTAATCAGGACTGCGCCGGGGACTTTCCCGTGCTCGTCTTGACTAAACTCCTCGGATTTTTCTTAGGCTGGCGAAACGTTCTTTGGTCTAGCCCCTAGTGGTTTGCCTGCGGCTTCAGTTTGAAAAAGGTTTTGCGGGCGGTTTAGGCATAGTGATCCACGGCTATCTTGGTTCGCCTGCGGCCACATTTGCGACTGCCCACGGTCAAAATTTTGCGATTTGACTTTTTCCCCATTTTGTTTCCCCGCTTTGTCTTTTCCCTTGACGAGCGGGCGAATGTCGTATTTCCCCGTTTCTTTAAAACCCTACTTTTTCTTTCCCCGAACAAAAACCGAACTTAATTCCCTAGCTTCTGAGCCCTTCTTAGTAAACTGTCCTGAAGAGGATTATTTCCAGTAGGCTTTGCCGGGGAGGCGGACGTCGATATAGGTAAGGTCGGTTGTTCCCTGCCCTGTTAGGTAGCGGAGCATGCGGTCGGCGTCTTCGACCGAAACGGCGGTGTCGCGGTCGATGGTGGTCTTGATAAAGCCGGCGTAGCCGTCGAGGTAGAAATCGACCTCGCGAACGGAGCCGGTTGGGATGACGGCTTTTACAGGGGTGTAACCGAGGTCGCGGAAGTCTTGTTCGGCCTGCGCGATATAGGAGATCATGCGGTTGGTGATTTTGCCGCCAGCGGAGGCGTCTTCGTCGATGATTTCGATGGTTGGCTCGGCGGAGGGGGCGCTGTCGGCGGCGTTAATTGGCATTGGTTCGCCGCTACCGACGAAGAAAAAGGCTAGAAAAATCAACAATGCGATAAGAGTGACGAAGCCCAAGATAGTCAGCCCCAGGCGACGAGCCTGGCGTTTTTTATCTTGTTTTCTGGCGAGGTTGCGTTCGTTTTTGGTTTCGAGTTTTTCGCGTTTTTCGCCGATGGTGCGCCCCATTTTGAAGGTAGAATTGCGATTTTCGCGCCGACGGGCTAGTTCGGGCGGTTTGGGAGGCTCGGGAGCGACTTGAGGGGAGTTTTTTAGGGATTTTTTCTTAAAAACCATATCAGGCTTCCTCGAGGATAATTTTGGCGAGGCGCTTTGCGGCGTCGGCCCTAGCTTCGCCGTGAAGGCGGTCAGCCATATCGGCGCGCAGGCGCGGAGAGCGGACTAGGTGGCGGATTTCCTCGAGAAGTTTGGTCGGGTCGGCGACCATGTCGACATCACTCACGACCACGGCGGCGTCGGCAGTTTTTAAGCGTTCGGCATTTTTTTGTTGATGACCGCCGGGGAGACGCTCGAATGGCACTAAAATAACCGCTTTTTTGAGAGCCGCCATTTCGGCGATGGTGGTGGCGCCCGCCCGAGAGACCACTACGTCGGCCGCGCCCATGAGTTCGTTCATGGTAGTGTTAAATTCCCAGAGACGGAAGTTGGATTCTAGCTCGGTGTGTTCCCAATTTTCGTATTTTTTGAGATCAATCATGTCTTCGTAATGTTTGCGCCCCGCCACTAATCCGACAGAGGTGAATTTTAATAGTTCGGGCAAAATGGCGCGAGTGGCTTCGTTTAAGTTTTCGGAGCCTTGGGAGCCGCCGGTAATGACGACTAGCGGGCGTTCGGGATTGAATGAAAAAGCGCGTTTTAAAGAAGTTTGGCGAGCGGGAGTAACGGCGCGAAATTCGGGCCCGACCGGAATGCCCGTCCAGACGTAGTTGGGGTGATTTTCTTGCATAATTTCGGGGATAGGGGTGCCGAAAGCGACTTTTTTGGCCTTTTTCATCAAAATACGGTTGGCTAACCCCGCAACGGCGTCAGATTCGTGAATAATGTATGGGATTTTGAAGAGACGGGCGACGAGGCCGACTGGCAAACAAACGTAACCGCCTTTTAAAAAAATGACATTGGGACGGTTGCGACGGGGGCAGAGGCGCCAAAAACTGGTGAGAAGACCCGTGAGAAAGCCCAAAAATCCACAAATATTGCCGAAAATTAGGTCTTTTAGAGTGATGTCGAGATGCTCGAAGTAGTCCTTGAAGTGCCAGTTGGCGTAGCGGTGGAATTTGCCGGCGGGCAGACGACGGACGCGAATGTAGGCGGTTTTGCGACGACGAACTTCTTCGCCCCAAGCGACGCCGATTTCGGTGGTGAGTTTGGTGACGTTTTTGTAATATTTGGGGTCGGTCCAAAATTCGACCTCGGCGCGGGGTTTTTCTTTTAGGATTTCACGAACTACGGCGACGGCTGGTGTAATGTGTCCCCCCGAGCCGCCCCCGACTACTAATATTTTCATTTTTTGCATTAACCTCTCTACTAGTATAACACGAAAGTTGCAAAACTAGACCTAAAGCAAAAGCAACAAATATCATGCTGGTACCACCATAGGAGAGAAGTGGGAGCGTAACCCCTGTAACTGGCACGAGCGAAGTCATGGCCATAATGTTGACCACGGTTTGTACCGCAACCCACGAAAATACGCCGATGACCAGCAGGCGATTTTCGGTATCGGGGGTGTGGTCGGCGACGCTCAGCATGCGAAGAAGCAGGGCGGCGAAAATAGCGATAATGAGGCATAAACCAACAAAGCCGAAAGTTTCACCCATGATCGCAAAGACGGAGTCGTTGATGGACTCGGGGAGGTAGCCGGTGGCTTGGACGGAATTGCCGATGCCGACACCGAAAAATCCACCCACACCAATAGCGAGCATGGCGTTTTCGACATGATATGTAGAATCGGAACTTTCGCCGCCGGTTAGAGTGGTGAGCCAAGCGTCGACACGTTCGGCGCGGTGGCCGGTGGTGGATAAGACCCCAACGCCACCAACGATAAGTGCGAGAAGAATAAGGAATTGTTTAGTCGAGACGCCAGAGATAAATAACATGCCGAGAATGATAGCGATAAGTGAGACACCCGAACCGAGGTCGCCCTGGGCGACGACCACGAGAAATAGCGAAAGGCCACAAACGATGGCGAGAGGCAGCCAAAACTCTTTAAAATCACCGATTTTACCTGCTTCCCTTTTTCGGGTGAGAAAATCGGCGAGATAGATAACCATGGCGAGTTTTAGAAATTCGGCGGGTTGGAAGCTGGCGAAACCAAAATTAAACCACCGACACTCGCCGAGTTCGCATTTGGCGAAATCGGACTGCGCAAGGGCGAGAATCCAGAGCATGCCCTGGAGAGCTAAAGCCACAATCATGATGATTTTGGCGTATTTTTTGAGATATTTGGCGGGAATACATTTAAAGGCTAGGAAAAAGACCACTAGTGCCAGCCCGACCGAACGCAGTTGGCCGAGGAAAAAGAAATTGGAGGCATAATTCGTGCCGTAGGTGCTGTTTAAGACGTTGGCGCGCATCGGGCCGATGGCATAGATGACAATCAGACCGATAGCCATCAGCACCAAGGTCGCGAACAAAATCACGAGATCTGATTTGTGTTTGCGGATAGACATTTAGATGGCACCCCCAGTGGTGGCGAGAAAGACGCCGACAATTGCGCAGACGCCGGCGACAATCCAAAACCGCATCACGATTTTGGCTTCGCCCCAGCCGATGGCTTCGAGATGATGATGCAAGGGCGCGGAAATGAACAGTTTTTTGTGAAAAACTCTTTTCCAGAAGAGTTGGAGCAGGCTAGAGCCGGCTTCAATGACGAAAGGTAGGCCGATAATCGGCAATAGCAAGAAGGAGTCGGTCATCATCGAGACCACGCCGAGTCCGGCGCCGAGGGCGAACGAGCCGGTGTCGCCCATCATAAACCGGGCGGGCGGAACATTGAACCAGGTGTAGCTTAAAAGCCAACCGACGACCGTAAGGCAGAAGCCAAAGAGTAAAATGTTGCCCTGAAACAATGCTATAACGCCGTAGGCGCCGTAGGCCATCATGGCGAGACCGCCAGAGAGGCCGTCGAGGCCGTCAGAAATGTTCACGGCGTTCGAAGTTGCGACCACGGCGAAGGCAAAAATCAAAATCATGCCGACGATGCCGACCTCGACATCGCCTAAAAACGGCACCAAAATGGCTGTCCAGCCGAGTTTGACCGCGAAAAACCAACCTAGAGCCAGCCCAACCACAGTGATGAGGAAAAACTTAGTCGGGCCACGAAGTCCGGCCGCGCCCCGACCCGAGCCGAAAATGTTGATCACGTCGTCAATGACGCCGACCAAAGCACCGCCAAGGAAACCCGTGAGCGGAAGCCAAGTCTGCCCGCGATCGAGGTTAAAAATCCAGGTGGCCATGGTGACCGAAACGACGCCGATAAGCCCTGCCATGGTCGGAAACACGTGTTTGAATTTGTGGGCGTGGAGTTTGCGCATGATGGGCAAATCTTTACCGTCGACCGTGGTGGTTTTTTGCTGTTTCCAAAATTTATATTTGTAGGCGAAATGCGTGTAGAACGGGGTTAAAGCCATCGAAAAGAGGAACCCCGCGAGGGCTAGAATAAGTCCGTGAAAGATTTCGTCGCCGATTGTTACCATGTTATGCTCCTGGTTTAATTTTTAGATAATCGATTAAGTAGTTAGATAGCTTATCGAAGAGATTCATAGCGCCGTCCGAGCCAACGCTTTGCCCCTCTCCCCACATTTTAACCATTATTACGTATTTTGGCAACTCCCCACTTGGTCCGACAAAGCCAATATAGGAGCCGACTAGGTTAGCAAAAGTGTCGTCGTAAGCGCCGTCGACCACAACTTGGGCTGTGCCGGATTTGCCACCAATGGCATAGCCGGCGCGGTCGATGCCGTATTTGGCTTTGTAATCGCGGTTATAGATTAACATGTCGCGCATCGCGGCGGAAGTCTCGTCGGAGAGGATTTTGGTTTCGACCCGTTCTACCCCTGTTTTTTCGGCAATTTCGGACGCGCTGGATTCCACGATTTTGCCGTTTTTAAGAGTGCCTTTGACCACGGTCGGAGTGCGCCAATAACCGCCGTTTACAACTGCGGAAAAGGCCGTGGCGGTCTGAATCATAGTGATACCGAGGTTTTGGCCGAAAGTCATGTTGGCGTAGGTGGAATTGCGGCCCCAACCTTCGTTCGGATCTTCGATATAACCCACGGCTTCGATGAGTTCGATACCGGTGGCTTGGCCGAGGCGGAATTTGTTGTAATAATAATCGTAGAGTTTTTCGCGACCTTGCTGAGTGATTTCGGTGGTGCTGCCGCCGAGCAGGCGCAGAGCTTGGATGGAGCCGGTGTTTAGAGACCAGTACAGGGCTCGTTTCATTGTGAGTGTGCCGTAGAGCGAGCTACGCTGTTCGGCGTTTTGAATTTTCCAGCCGTCCACGACGGTGTAGTGTTCGTTGAAATAAGTGGTGTCGGCGGTCATGACATTTTCGTTTAAGGCGGCGGAAAAGGTGAAGGTTTTGCAGATTGAAGCCGGCTCGTAGGGGACTTCGGTGGTGTAGTTGATATAGGCCGAGGCGTCGACGACGTTGCCGTAGTTGGCGGGGTCGTAGTTCGGGAGGTTTGCCATGCTGATAACTTCCCCGGTGTTCGGGTTCATGATTAACACGCTGGCGTTAGTGGCGGCGGTTTGTTCAATGGCCGCGGCGGCGAGTTCTTCGACACCCTGCTCGAGGCCGCGGTCGATAGAAAGGACGATGTTGTCGCCGTCCTCTGCTGGGATTTTGACGTTGTCGTCGCCAATAGAAAGGGCGACTTTGTTGACATCGGCGGTGGATTTAACCAGACCGTCTTCGCCGGCGAGCTGTTTGTTGAGCGAGCCTTCGACACCGTATTGACCCAGCCCGTCGGCGTTCACAAACCCGAGCAAACCCGAGGCGAGCGTGCCTTCGGGATAGACGCGTTGGTTGGTCTTTTTGAGCCAAATGGCAGAGATACCGGAGTCGGCGATTTGTTCGGCGATGGTGCGAGGGACGTTTTTAGCAACCACGGCGTAGCGCAGACCCTCGATGTTATAAATGTTGTCGAGGTCGGCCACGGTGTAGTCTTTGACGAAATCTTTGACTACAGTTTCGATATCTTCTTTTTTGGTGATGGTGGGGTCGATAACGACCTGATAAGTGGTTTGGTTTAAGACTACTGGGACGGCTTCGCCGTGGTCCATCATGTAAATTTCGCCGCGCTTGGCGGTAATGGTTTCGAGCAGAGTGTGTTGGTCATCGGCCTTGGCGACCCAGGAATCGTGCTCGATGATTTGGATGAAAAAAAGTCGGATAATAATAATTCCGAGTAGGGCCAAAATGGCGAGATGCAAAAATTTGAGTCGCTGATGCGAATGTTCTACAGGGGTGGCGGAAAGATTATTCCGTTGCATAGCCAGATACCGTGGCATCCTCCATGGCGGCCGCAACTGTGCTGGTTTTGGCGGTGGCGACAGAGGTTAGACGCGCTTTCTCGACCGCTAAATCTTCTTTTTCGGCGGTCATTTCAGTAATTTCGGATTCAACGGAGGAAAGTTCGTAATCGAAACTGGTAGCCTTGGTGCCTTCGGCGACGTAAATTAGACCAAAAACTAAAGTCAGCATGCCGACAATGACGATTTGAGAGATTGAGCCGAGACTACGGCGGGTATGGCGGACGGTGTTGCGATTGCGCGCGAAGCTCGTGGTAATCGTGGCGCCACGCCGGGTGGTGTAAGTTTGATTGAACATTTTTTTATTTTTCCTCGCTGGTTGTTTGTTTTTATTTTTTTTGATTTTTGACCTTTTTGGCTTAGTTTTTTAACTTAGTCCGGAGACCGCCGATTAGCAGAGCTATAAGTGACTAATCGGGGTCGTTCCGGGAAGGTCATACACTTCACACTCTCTGTGAAAACTCTTGTTGGTAGGCTTTATCAGCCCATGTATTTGTAAAGTTCGTTTGACGAGCATTACGTTCTCGACCCGCTCACGTGGTGCTACCGAACATTGCATTCTCGAGCCTTCTCGCTCGCGCCTGTCGTTACAGGGCTCGCTTCGAAGTTTGCTCCCGTTGTCGCAAGTGCTCTCGAATCGCAATGTTCGGTAGCCTTCCTCCTTAGCGGAAATGAACTTTCACGATTTGCTTGCGGGATTTGTTCGCAACTACGATTTGTTTTGGCATTTTGCCTCCTTTTTTGTTTTATGTTTTTATTTTTATCAATTCCGCTTCCGAGCCAAGCGCAATTTAGCGCTGCGCGATCGCGGGTTGATAACTAACTCCTCACTCTCCGCAATGATAGGCTTTTTGTTGATTAGCTCCAAGGGGGATTCTTCGCCGAGGCTGGTGGCCGCTTTGAAGTAGTCCTTGACTAACCGGTCTTCTAGACTGTGGAAGGTGATGATTCCGAGCCGGCCGTTTTTGTTTAGCAGTTTGGGGAGCAGGGGGAGAGTCTGTTCGATTTCGCCGAGCTCGTTGTTGACTGCGATGCGGACCGCTTGGAAGACCTTGGTGGCGGGATGGATGCGTGAATAGCGAGATTTGGATTTGATTAAATCCGCGAGTTCGCTAGTGGTGCTTAGCGGGCGGTGATGAACGATTTCGCGAGCCAACATCTTGGCGCGTCCGGGGCTTTCTTCACCGAAGTTAATGAAAATTTCGGCTAATTCCCGTTCGCTAGCTTTGTTGATGATGTCAGCGGCGGTTCTTCCCTGCCTGCGATCCATCCGCATGTCCAGAGGGGCGTCGTTTTTGAACGAAAAGCCACGCTCGGCCATGTCTAGTTGCGGAGAAGAAACTCCAAAATCCGCGAGAATTAAATCAAAAGTCGCTCCACACTCGAAAAGTTGCAGCACTGCACTATAAAAATCCGTATGTTTTAGGCTGATCTCGGACGGAAAATGCTGTTTTAGATAATTAATAGCAAATTCGTCGCGATCAATCAGACAAGAATCTTTATAATTCTGTGTCACAGCCAAAATTTCGCTAGCGTGCCCACCGTAACCTGCGGTTAAGTCAAGATAACTTTCGCCGGGTTTGGGTTCGAGCCCCGCTAGGACTTCTGATAATAACACTGGGATATGTAGTTTCTCCATGTGTATATTATACACTGTTTTTGTTCGTTTGAGACCGTTCAACTAGAAACTGAGGCGGGTTTGTGTTTGCTTTATTTTTTGTTTAGCACAATAGAGCCACCACGATGCTTGATCGTAGCCGTTGAGAGACTTATTGTGTGATAGACCATAGAGTTTTTATTGGGAGGTGTGTTTTGAGGAAGGTGCGCGCGATTGTTTTGTCGCATCTCGCTTAAGTTTTAATGCGCGCCAAAGCTCCTAGTTGGTCGGTCTCAAACTTTTTTAAGGTACTTTTGTTTCGCGTTTTTGTTGTTGTATTCGCTTAACATTAGTTTATGATATTTTTTAAATTTTAGCAAGAGCTTTTTTGGACTTTTTTGCACTTTTTAGTTTTCAACAATTGTGGAAAACTTCCCTGTTAATTTACCGAACAAAGCGCGTTGAAAATTGCCGAAAATGTGGTTTAATAACCGAACACTCAGGCAAAAGCAATCAGAAATGCCTTTTTCGGACACACTCAAGGCCGTTCGGCCAAGCTTACGGTCCTCAAAAGGCATTTTTGATTGCGAAACATTGCATAAGATGTGGTATAATGGGTAAAAGATAAGAGAGGTAAAAATGGAAGAATTTGATGTGTTTCTCTGGGCGAACGAGATTGACGAGGTAAAAAATAACGTTTCCGCGGAGTTGTTTTTGTTCAATAAAAACTATACACCATTTAAGATTAAGTATTCGGACAAGCTGACAGGGGCGGTGAAAGCGATGTTTATGCAAGAGGCGGCGAATTTCGTGAACGAGGAGGCGGAAAAGGGGTTGGAGTGCCGAGAATATGATAAGGCGGACGGCGAGGAGAAGGTGATTTATAAAACTTCCCTGTCGAAAGTCGGGCGAGCGGAGACTTTGATTCATCTGATTGAAAATGAATACAAGGACATTGATTATTTTTCGGAAAATGAGTACGATTTTAAGAAGGTGAAGGGGATTATTGCGAAGTTTACCTATCCTGGTGGCGAGGACGGGACGAAAACTTTTTATATCGCGAAGCTACTGCCGGCGTCGTCGGCGCTTAAGGGTGCGACGTCTTGGGAGATTAATGGCGAGAGTTTTGAGCCGTTTTCGGCGGAAATTGCGCTAAAAATGCCGGAAGACAACCAAGTGGCGATTGTGGATAAGACGATCATCGTGTTCAATCAGGCGAAATTCGAGAATTTGTTTCAATATGATTACAAGTCGCAGGTGATTGCTGAGGCGAAGGCGAAGGAATTGTGTGAAAAATATAAATTGTCATTTGCGGAGGGGCTGACGCTGGATGCTTTGCTCGCGGACAAGAAGCCGATTTTGAAAAAAGTGCAGGCGATGGATATTGCCGAGGAAATGCCTCAAGAAAAACTATTGGATTATGCGGACGAGATGCAACTGGAGCTGATGACGGACGATGACGGGTCGATCATCATTATGGATGATAAAGATTTAACCATGTTTGTAAATTTGTTGAATGAAGATTATTATGTCTCGCCGGTGAATGGGCGACGATACGAAATTAAGTCGAAAAAGTTGCTCGGTGAGCCGGATGGGGAGCCGCCTAGGGGGTAATATCCCAAATTTTCAGCCTTTTTATGCAACCAAAAAGAGCTTTATAGTTCAAAATAGGCGTCTTTAACGAAGTTGGATTCGCCAAGGGTTTCGAAAGTCTTTTCGAGGTCGGTTCTGGCTTCAACGACGGAGTCGTCTGGGCCGAGTTCGGATTCGATTTTGGCGTAGTAGCCAGGGAGAGCGTCGATTTTGTCGAGGTGAATTTTAGTTCCCTCGCCCATAATTAGGGTTTGGCGACGGCGAGAGACTTCTTTCATTAGTTTAAACCCAAGCTGCATAATAATGTTTACCAGTTTTTCATAATCTTTGACTTCGGTGGTTTCGACAATGTCGACGCCGGAATCTTCGATGTGGCGTTTTAGAATGAAGTAATATTTCGCGGGCCTGTCGACGGCTTTGATTTCGGTGCGCATGACAAGGCGCGGAAAATTGGCGTGCGGTTGGTAGTTTTTAGGGACGTAGACGCGGTCGTGCTGCCAATAAATTGCGGAAAAATCTAGGTCGATATCGGAAAGTTTGTCCTCGAAACTGTCGCGACTTTTTAATTTAGCCTTCAAAATAACTTTTTTCATGGCTATATTATAACACAGAAAGGTCGACAATGCGAGCTTCGGCGGTTTGGGTGCCGGCGAAATCGTTTTTGACTAGTTTGATGAGCGCCGAGACATGGTCATCGGGGGTGAGTTTGAGCCAGTTTTCGGGAGCGAAAAAGGCGATGGTTTTAATGGTTCGGCCTTCATTATCAGCAAAATCGATGCGGAGGTGGTTTTTGTTGGCGCCGAGCAGGACAACTTGGTTGATTTTGAAGTCTTCGAGCAGAAAAATCGGCTCTTCATTCCCTTGCCCGAAAGGTTCGAGAGTGCTAAGCTCGGCGATGAGGTCGAGATCGATGTCGGCGAGGTCGCCAAGGGCTAAATCTGGGGTGAATTTGAAATATTTGGTTTGGTTTTTGAGATTTAGGCCGTCGTAGTAGGCGTTGATTTTTTCACGAAAAGCGTAAAGATCTTTCTCTGCGACTTTAACTCCGGCCGCACCGGCATGACCACCACCGCTGATGATGGCCTCTTTGGCATAATTCAAAGCCTCGGCGAGGTTAAAATCGCCAAAACTACGCCCCGACCCCTTATAAATACCGTTAGAAACTTCGGTTAAGACGAACGCTGGCTTGTGATATTTTTCGACCAAACGCCCGGCTACGATGCCGATTACGCCTTCGTGCCAAGGGCCGGTTTCGATAATCACCGAAGTTTTTTCGCCAGGTGCGCGTTGTTCTATCTCTTGCATGGCTTGGTCTTGAGCGGTTTTGCGCTCGCGGTTTAGATCTTCTACTTTTTTGGCCAGTTTGGCCGCTTCTGCGTGGGAACTGGTGCGTAAGAGATTGAGTGCGATCTCGGCGGTTTTGAGGCGACCGGCAGCGTTAAGGCGCGGGCCGATACAAAAACCGATAGTTTCGGAATTAATTTCTTTGACCTTGGCTATTTTACAGATCTCTAGGAGGCCAGGGCGGCGAGTTTTGGCTAGGACTTTCATGCCATAATAACAGAGAATGCGGTTTTCGCCGGTGAGGGTCATGCTGTCGCAAATGGTGCCGATAAGGACGAGGTCGAGCAACCATTTTTCTAGACCGTTTTTGATGAGACCTGCTTTGACGAGTGCTTCGGCGAGTTTAAACGCTACGCCGACGCCAGCCAAATTGTTTAGTTTTTCGCAGGGGGCGTCGCGCCGTTTAGGGTTTAGAATAGCGATAGCATCAGGGAGGGTGTCCTCGGTTTCGTGGTGATCGGTGATGATACTGTCGATTTTGAGCGTATTTAGCTCTTCGACGATAGCGTGGTTGCGTGAACCACAGTCGACGGTGATGACGAGAGTAGTGTTAGTATCTTTAGCGCGGGTGATGAGGCGCGGACTCATGCCATAACCGTCAGCGAAACGGTCGGGGAGCATGATATTGATATTTTCGGGTTTAACGCCGGCGAATTTTAGAGTTTGTTCCATGACGGTGCTAGCGGTAACGCCGTCCACGTCGTAGTCGCCGTAGATGAGAATTTTTTCGGAGTTTTCAAGGGCGGTTTTAATGCGGGCGACGGCTTTTTCCATGTCGGGGAGTTCTAAGGGGTCGGTGAGATTTTCATATTTTGGCTCCAAAAAGTCGGGGGTGAGACCGCGTTTTTTAATGAGCTGAGTAAAAATTTTGTTCATTTTGTTTCCCTGTTATTCGTGTATTTAGCCGATAGTTTTGCTGGGTTTGTTCTTTTTCTGACTCTTAATGACGATGCTTTGGAGTTCTTTTAGGATTGGGAATTGTTTGTTGGTTTGGTAGATTTTGGTTTTGCCTTTTTTGGTGACAAGGAGAAATTTGCCGTCCACCATGCGGTTTAATTCCCTTTGGATGTTGCCGGGGTCCTCTTTGATGAGCTTTGCCAGCCCGCGGACGTGGGTTTTGAAATCGGGATATTTGGCAAAAACGACGATAATTTTGCGACGCACCCTTGATGTAACGAAAATATCTAGCATATTACCTCACTTAACTTCTCTTATTATAGCACGGATTGTGGGATTTGGGGTAATTTTTACAACGGTTTTGGGTGGGCGGGGGTTGAGGCAGCGAAAACGTGCTATAATGAGAGCATGTATTATGAGGTGATACCGGAGGGGCGAACGGAGGCGTTGACGTATGCTGGGCTAGGCGCTGAGGCATTGGCGCCAGGGACGGTGGTGTTGGTGCCGGTAGGGCGACGGACTGTGCCGGGGGTGGTAGTAAAAAAAGTTGCTCAACCGGATTTTGAGACCAAGCCGATTGCGAAAATTTTGTATTCAAAGCCGTTGCCGAGGCAACTGCTGGTGGCGGTGAAATTTATTCACGAATATTATTGTGTGCCGAGTGGAGCGGGGGTGGGGTTGGTTTTGCCCAAAGGGGTCGAAAAACAGAGGCGCGGAGCAAAAACCGAACAAATGTTCGGAATTAATGCCGAGCGGGTCCTGCCGTCTGTTTCCCTCCCACAGACGTCACCCGCTCGGGGCATTGATGGACCTTCGATACCACCCGTCCATGATAAATTAAAAGCTGATATTCCGCTGAATGTTGCCCAAAAAAATGCCCTGAAAGGCCTCCAGCAGGCTCGTAGTGCGACGAAACTGCTGTTTGGCGTTACTGGTAGTGGTAAAACGAATATATACCTTAGAATGGCGCTAGACGCGTCTAGGCGGCAAAAATCAACTGTCGTTTTGGTGCCGGAAATCGCTTTGACGGGGCAGTTGGTGCAGGTGTTTCGGCGGGTGTTTGGAGAAAATGTGGTGTTAATTCACTCAAAACAGACCGAGGCTGAGCGACATCTGATTTTTAATTCCCTCCTGTCGTCCGAGGAGCCAAAAATCGTGCTGGGGCCGAGATCGGCGCTGTTTGCACCGCTTACGAATTTGGGACTGATTATTATTGATGAGGAGCATGAGACGAGTTATTACCAAGAAAACACCCCCAAATATTCGGCTGTGCGAGTGGCGAGTGCGATGGCGCGGGAGCTGAAAATTGACTGTGTTCTCGGGTCGGCGACGCCCAGTATCGAAGATTATTATTTGGCGTCTAGACAGGGGTCGGTGGTGGAGCTAACTCAAAAAGCCAAGCAAGAGGCGCGGGCAGCGGAAGTGAAAATTGTGGATTTTAAAGAGCGGGCTGATTTTCGGAAAAATCGGTATTTTTGTGATAGTTTGCTCGACAAAATTCAACAAAACCTGGAACAGGGGCGACAAACGCTGATTTTTCATAACCGACGGGGGTCGGCGCCGCTGACGATTTGTGAAAAGTGTGGCGAGGAACTGCTTTGTCCGCATTGTTTTTTGCCACTGACTTTGCACACGGATAGTTATACTTTGCGGTGTCATACCTGTGGGTTCGAGATGAATGTGCCGACGAGTTGTCCGAAATGTGGACATCCGGGGATTATGCATAAGGGGTTTGGGACGAAATTATTAGAGACGGAGATAAAAAAGTTGTTCCCGAAGGCGCGAGTGCAACGGTTTGATGCGGATAATAAAAAGGGCGAGGGACTAGAGGCGATGTTTACAGAGGTAAGGGATGGCGAGGTGGATATTTTGATCGGGACGCAGGTGGTAGCGAAGGGGCTGGATTTGCCGAAGCTCGCGACGGTAGGGGTGGTACAGGCGGATGCGGGGATGGCGTTGCCGGATTTTTCGGCCGAGGAGCGAACTTTTCAGCTATTAACTCAGGTAATCGGGCGAGTTGGACGGGGGCATTTAGAGACGGCGGAGGTGTTAATCCAGACTTTTCGGCCAGAACACCCGGTGCTTAGGTTTGCGGCGCAAGGTGATTATCAGGGATTTTACCAATACGAAATTCAGCGACGGCAAAAAGCGGGATTTCCGCCGTTTCGGTTCGTAATGAAGCTCGAAATCACGATGAAAACAGAGACGGTGGTGGTGCGAAAAGTGCGGGAATTGGTGCGAAAATTAAGTTCGGACCCGGAGCTGAAGGTTTCCCCGCCCCAGCCGGCGTTTCATGAGCGGACGGCGCGAGGATTTACGTGGCAACTGGTGGTGCGAGCGCGGTCGCGAGCAAAACTAACGCAGATTTGTGAGGGGTTGGATAAGAATTTTAAGGTGTCGCTGGATCCGCCGAGCTTGTTGTAGGGTAGTTTTTGGGGTTCTCGAGTTATGATGTCCGGTTTTGTAGCCGGTATCTCTTTATTGAATTTTGTGATATAATCAAGATATGAAAATTATCACCACCCCTGACCCGAGACTACGGGAAATGTCTGAAAAAGTGCGCGTCATTGACGAAGAGATTTTGAAGGTGATTGAAGCGATGCGAAAATTGTCGCTGGACTGGGAAAAAGAGCATCCGTTTGAGCTGTCGGCGGCGATGGCGGCGCCTCAAATTGGGGTGAATAAGCGGATTATTATCATTCGCGACGATATGGAGGACAAGAAAAACGGGACTTTTACGGCGCTGATTAACCCCGAAGTAATTCGAGCGGACGGTAAAGTTATCCGCGATTTTGAGGGGTGTTTGTCGGTGCCGGCGATTTATGGCAAGGTGCCACGGGCTTCGAAAGTAAAAGTAAAGGCGAAGCTCGAGGACGGAACAGAGGTGCGGATTAAGGCGTCGGGGGAGCTGGCGCGGACGTTGCTACACGAAATTGACCATTTGAACGGGATTTTGTTTATTGATCATATCAAAAATGAGAAAGATGCGTTTTATCGGATGGATGACAAGGGGGAGCTTTTGCCGGTGGATTTTGAGAGTGAGATTTTGGGGAACACGGAGTTGTGGGGAGAGGAATGACAGAGGTAATTTTCTTCGGGAATGGACTGCTAGCGGAAAAAGCATTAGCAGTCTTGGAGCGAGAGTGCCAAGTGATTTTTCACGCGCGAACGCGGGAGGATTTAGCGCGAGCGGTGGAATTGAAGCGAGAAAACCCGGCGGCGATAGGGGTGTTGGCGTCGTTTGGGGTGTTAATTCCTGGTGCGGTTTTGGAAGTTTTTGAGCCGGAGGGGATTTTGAACATTCACCCTTCCCTGTTGCCGGAGTATCGGGGGGCGTCGCCGATTGAGAGTGCGATTTTAGACGGAGCGACGGATTTTTCGGTGTCGGTGATGAAACTCGCGAAAGCGATGGACGCGGGGCCGGTTTATTTTCGGAAGACTTTAACGGGGGCGGAAATTGCGAGAGCGACGGGTTCGGAGCTAATTTCGGGGATAGTGCCGGAAAAAAGTGCTGTTTATACGGCTCTTGCGGAAACAGGGGCGGAGTGGGTGGTTCGGCATCTTTGTGATTTGCCGGAGCCTAAGCCTCAAGATGAGACGCACGCGACTTTTTGTGGAAAATTGGACAAAACGATGTCGCTTCTTACGCCAGAAACAGATACGGCGGAAAAAACTTTGCGTAAAATTGTGGCTTTTTCCGGCTTTCCGAAAGCGAAATATGCGTTTTTTGGCGTTTCTTGTATCATTTTAGAGGCGCATATAGCGAAGGTGGGCGAGACGGCGGTGCTTTCTTTGCCGTGTGCAGATGGGCAAAATTTAGCGATTGACAGATTACAGCCCGAGGGGCGCAAGACGATGGATGCGAAGAGTTTCGTAAATGGATACGGGAAGCAAGGCTGAATTTGCTTGCAGTTTCGCTTCGCGCCAAGAAAAATTTAGCCTTGCTTCCCCAAGCTTCCTATTCCCCAGTTAGTTAAGCGCCGACGAGGCGGGCGCGGTTGGCGCGGATTTCGGATTTCATTTCTTCGATAGTGCGCGTGACGATTTCGCGGTAATCGGGACGGTTTTGTTCGAGCCATTTTCTAGTCTCGGTTTGATCGATGATTTGGTCGAATTCGTTAAGTTGAGCCTCGGTCAAGCCACGAGAAATGCGTTCGCCGATGCGGACTTCGAGCTCTTCTTGAATGTAATCCAAGAATTTCTGCTTTTCGCCCTCTGGCATTGCCTGAAGCCCCATTTCTTGTAAAAACTTTTCATCAAAATTCATGTTAATACTCCTTATGGTTATTATAACACATAATCCCTGCCGGTGGAGTCATTCTGTGCGTGAGGTATACATATTAGTAAATATATATACTTTTGCCAAAAATGTGTATACTTTATGTACACTTTTACTGGTGTGGCTAGAGCTTTTTGGCTTTGGTTTCGCGTGTAAAGAATTTGAGGCGATCGCCGATTTGGAGCTCGATTTTGTGTTCGGTCGAGAGGGCGAGACCACCGG
Source organism: bacterium (assembly GCA_963623485.1). GTDB lineage: Bacteria > Patescibacteriota > Saccharimonadia > Saccharimonadales > Saccharimonadaceae > Nanosyncoccus. Next base: position 39,010 of record CAVFLV010000025.1, read on the forward strand.
TTTCGCCGGCGGCAAGATTATCGACGGCCATTTTCTCTTTTTGAACGCTGACGACTTTGACCTCGCCGATATATTGTTTGTCGCGCACAACACGCGCCAAATAGTCGGCCCGGACGTCGCCTTTTAGAACTTCCCCACCGGCGATGATGCTGGTTTTTTCGGTGCGGAAAACGCCGAGGACTTTCATCTCGCCCTTGTCCTCTTCGATGATTTCGGCGTCTAGGAGTTGCTCCATTTCGCGTTTGACGTCGTCGATAAGTTCGTAAATTACTCGGTAAATCCGCACGGGAACGCCATCGCGGGCGGCCATTTTAGAGATATTAATCGGGACATTGACATTGAAACCATAAATCACGGTATTACCACCGGCTGCCATATAGATATCATTTTCGTTGATATCGCCAACGCCGGTATGAACGATATTTAGGGTGATTTCGCCACCGGTGTCGATAAGTTTAAGGCTGTCCACAACAGAGGTGACAGAGCCGAGCACGTCGCCCTTGACGATAACATTGAAAATTTTGGAATTGTCAGCGACATTCATCATGCGGAGCAGGTCGGTCGAGGTGACGTTGGCAGAAGCGGACTCGTCGGCAGCGGCCTGAGCATTAAGAAGCGCCATTTTGCGAGCGGTTTTTTCGTCTTTGACTTCGATAAAGCGGTCGCCGAAGTTCGGAAGTTCTTTGAATCCGGTCACCGTGACAGGGGTGGACGGAGTGGCTTTGCCCTTTGGCTTGCCTTTCCAGTCTAGCATAGTGCGAATTTTGCCGTAGGTCGAGCCGGCAACGATAAATTCGCCGGTTTTAAGTTCCCCGCCAGTGACGAGTAAGTTAACAACCGAGCCTTTGCCGGTTTCCATATGCGATTCGATTACGAGCCCCTCGGACGGGATATCGGTGTCGGCTTTGAGTTCTTCGATGTCGGCAGTCAGCAGAATCATATCGAGCAGTTGGTCGAGGTTTTGGTTCATTTTGGCGGAAATTGGGACCATAGTGATATCGCCGCCCCATTCTTCGGGTTGAAGACCGTGGTTAGACAGGTCGGCCTTGGTACGGTCGACGTCGGCACCTTCGCGGTCGATTTTGTTAATTGCGACGATGATTTTGGCGTTGGCGGTCTTGGCAAAGTTAATTGCCTCGACAGTCTGGGGCTTGACGCCGTCATCAGCGGCGACCACGATAACGACAATATCGGTCAGCATAGCACCATGCTGGCGAATAGCGGCAAAGGCTTCGTGGCCGGGGGTGTCGAGAAAAGTGATGAGTCGGCCGTCGTGGTTTAGCTGATAGGCGGAAATATGTTGAGTGATGCCGCCGGCTTCGCCCTCGACGGTCTTTTTGTTGAGGAGGGTGTCGAGAAGGGTGGTCTTGCCGTGGTCGACATGACCCATCACGGCGACGACTGGCGGACGCTCGGTGGCGTGGTCAGAAAGTTCGCGATGAAGATGCGAAGTTTTGGTCGAGGTGTTTTTGCGCTCGAGTTTGACGTTTTCTAACCCCAACTCGTCGATAATAATGCTCGCGGTCTCGAAATCTAGGCGTTGGTTAATCGTCGCAACAATGCCGTTTTTGAATAGCGTGCCGATTAGTTCGGTTACCGAAAGACCGAGCGCCTGTGAGAGCTCGTCAACAGTAATAGAACCAGCAATCTGTATAGTTTTTTCTTCCACGAAAAGCCCCTTTCTGCGCTAAAAAATAATATAACTCCTTTAATTTTATCACATTTTTAAAAAATATGCTATAATAGATATATCGCACACTCGTGCGGTGGAAAATTTGGTTATTCCCCTGTAGCTCAATGGTGGAGCAAGAAGCTGTTAACTTCGAGGTTGTCAGTT
>CAVFLV010000026.1:0-2915 GCA_963623485.1 bacterium
GATGAGTTTCTAGAGCTCATCTTATGATTTAAGTATAACAAATATGAAAGTTTTTGCAAGGATTTAGCGCAAAAACATTGCAAAAAATCGCAAAAAGTGATAAAATGAGTAAAATTAGCTATTAAATTAAGGAGTAAAATGCCTGAACCTAAAAAACAGAGTAGCCCGCGGAAGACTGGGCTAAGGCGGAGTCATCTTCGGTTGGAACTAGCGAAGCGAGTGAATAAACTTTCGCCCGTGAAAGCGTTCGAGACCAAGAAAAAGACCCCGAACTTAAAAGTGAAAACCGTGAAAGCGGAAATTGCAAAAGCGGCGAAAAAGGCCGAGAAAACCGTGAAAAAAGCTGAAAAAACAGTGAAAAAGGCTGTAAAAAAGTAGTAAAACAGCAAAAGTAGCAAATCGTAATAAAAACGATTAAAGCAAAAAGTAAAATAACTTAAAGGTAAAGAATTAAAAATATGGCAAGTAATCGACATTTAGGCAGAGTAATTGTGCTTCAGAGTTTGTATGAATACGAACTGCGAACGCAAGCGAAGGACCCTGACGTCGAGTTGGATTTGATTGTCGCGAAAAATATTGAGCCATACGAGAAAGCCTTGGGGGATACGGAGTTTGTGTATAATTTGGCGCGAAAAGTGCGCGAAAATGCAGAAACTTTGGACAAGGCGCTGGCGCCATTGGCGCCGGAGTGGCCGATTGAGGCAATCGCGGCGATAGATAGAAACGTGCTTAGGATGGGGCTATATGAGCTTTCGGAATGTCGGGAGACGATCCCGCCGAAGGTGGCGATTAACGAGGCGGTGGAGCTCGCCAAAGAATTCGGTTCAGAAAATTCGTCGAAATTTGTGAACGGAGTTCTGGGGACGGCCTACCGTAAGCTCGGGATAGACGAAAAAAATCATGGAGCAAAAAAACAAGAAGAGCAATCAACTGAAACGAACGGCTCCACAAAAGAATAACGAAAAACGCGAGCCGCTAGAAAAACGGAAATTAAAAGTTCCAGAGGCTTTGCCAATTGAAAAAACGTCCACTTTTGATAAAATCAAGTCGGCGTTTCGGCGGAAGGCCACCATTCAGGAGATTGTGCGTGAGCCGACTTCGGGCGGGATTATTTTTCGATTCACTAAAGATAGAAAAGATATTGAAATTTTGTTGATTCAGGATTCGAAGGGGCGATGGACAATTCCGAAAGGACATATCGAGCCGGGCGAAACGGCAAAAGTGACTGCTCGGCGAGAAATTGAGGAAGAAACTGGGCTAAAAAACGTCTCGGTTTTGACATGGCTTGGGAAAATTCACTTTAAATATCGCCGGCTGGATAAGTTGGTGCTGATGACGACGCAGGTGTATTTGGTGCAGGCGCTCGATGCGCACGAGAATTTGGAGCCGGAAAAGTGGATGAAAGGGATTCAATGGTTTTCGTTTACGGACGCTTTGAATGAGATTGAATATGAAGATATCGGGAAGTTGATGTTGATTGCGAAGAAAAAAATTAGAGCGGGGGAAGTTTAGGAGGTTTATGGATTTGACACCATATCGCGAGTTCGCGAAAGAAAAATTGGGGTTTGAGTTTAATGACATTATGCTTTTAGTCACGGCGCTGACGCACCGGAGCTATGTGAATGAGCATCAAAAAACCGTTAAGGAGCATAATGAGAGGTTGGAATATCTTGGCGACGCGGTTTTGGAATTGGTGACGTCGGATTTTCTGTATCGGAATTATAATTATCCGGAGGGGGTGATGACGGCGCTGCGGGCGGCGCTGGTGCGGACAGAGTCGATTGGTGAGGCGGGGAAAGAGCTCGGGTACGAACCGCTGGTGCGGATGTCCAAGGGCGAGAAAAAGGGGACGGAGCGGGCGCATGATTCGATTTTGGCGGATTGTTTTGAGGCGGTGGTCGGGGCGACGTATTTAGACCAAGGTTATGAGACGGCGCGAAGGTTGATTGCCGAGCATATTTTGGTGAAAATTGATACGATTTTGGCGGACGAAAGTTGGCGAGACCCGAAGTCGCACCTGCAGGAGTTGGCGCAAAAGGCGGACGGGGCGGCGCCGGTGTATCGGACCCTGAAAGAAGAGGGGCCGGACCACGAAAAAACGTTTACGGTGGGGGTGTATGTAAAAGATGAACTTAGGGGCACGGGGACGGGGCATTCTAAGCAAGAGGCGCAGACCGAAGCTGCGCGCGAGGGGGTGAAGAAATATCGGGGGCGGTAGCTAAAAATATCCCCTAGAGTATTTGGGCTAACGAAAATATATATTCGAAGTCATCGAGGGTTTGATTTTTTAGAAAATAATCTCCCTTATACTTTAATCTATCAACAATATTAATCCCTACTTCGGTGTTCAAAATTCTTTCTTCTGTTTTTTGATCGTCGAACTGATAATCTCGGCAAATGAGAACAAACTGATTGTCGGATTCGTTTGATAATATGTAGATTTTACAATCTGGCTCAAAATCGATAACCTTGTCAAAAATAAGGTGTTCGTCGATATCGAAACGATTCGCTATTTTTTCGACTTCTTCTCTTGGCAATATTTTCATATTTTTATTATACGATAAATAAAATAGGCTAGCAACTTTTTTTGTTGCTAGCCTTACATGATTAGAGGTTGTTGATCTGCATGCTTTTGTCGTCTCGATAGAGAGTCTTATTATGTTCGCGCCAAAACTGAAGTTTTCCGTTTACACAATTGACATGATTGTGTCCCGGACCATCTGGAGAGCCCTTACCGCCATAAAAAATTTGCATCTGATTAGAATTATTAGCATCGCTGATTTTTATGATGGCCGAATGCCCGTCAAATGTCCCATGATAAGTTCCATTTTCGAGATGCAAATTAACATAATTTTGCGAACCATGTTTTTCAAACGCCTCACGCTCATAAACCTTGTTTCCGAACTGATCTAGGG
>CAVFLV010000027.1:0-11978 GCA_963623485.1 bacterium
CTATTTTTTAAAGTTTTCAGCCTAGATATAGCAATTTTTTTTAAAAAGCCTTCCATTCTTTTAGCAAATTTTTAAAGTCTTGCATCTGACAAATTCAAAAAGCCTATTTAATTTCCAGAACCTTAACTTTTTTCCCATTAAATTCAAACTCTTCCCCCGCATTTTTCTCCATCAGCGCCTTCCCGATTGGCGATTCGTTCGAGATTTTGCCTTCCAGCGGATTTGCCTCGGTCGGACCGACCAAAGTGTATTCCATTTTCTTGCCGCCAAAGTCCAGCGCTACGGTCGCCCCGAGTGCCACCTTATCTTTTTTGCCGCCCCGAATTACTTTCGCATTCTTTAAAATTTCTTGAATTTCCAAAATTCGGCTTTCCGCCATTTTTTGCTCATTGCGCGCCGAAGAATACTCCTCGTTTTCCGACAAATCACCAAACGACCGCGCCGTCGCGATTTTTTCGGCAATCACCGGACGCTCGGCAATTAATTCCTCGAGCTCTCGCTCTAATTCTTTCTTCCCCTCTGCGGTCAAATCCACGCTTTTTTTAATCATAATCAAAACTCCATTTAAACTTACTCTAGTTTATAAAAAATCTACCCTAAAGTCAAGTCTAAAATGACAAAATTTACCATAAACAGCTTAAAAAGCCACAGCCTAGACACGAAACTTTCTAAATAAATCTAGGCTAATTCAGAAATTTTCACGAGTTTCGTATCACCACTTCTCCGATCGCTCACCTCGGCGTTCCCCTCCGCCAAAGTTTTATCTGAAAACACGATTCGTGTTGGCAAACCAATCAGTTCCGCATCGGCAAATTTCTCCCCCGCTCGTTTGTCGCGGTCATCAAACAAAGTTTCATTCTCGTGCTTAGCGTAGAACTCTTCTGCTGCCTTTAGTCCCTGCTCGCCAATCCCAATAACGTGATATTTAAACGGCGCTACCGATTCCGGCCAGACTAACCCCTTGTCGTCTGCGAATTTCTCAGCAATCACTCCCATCAGTCGCGACACTCCAATCCCGTAGCACCCCATATAGACCGCTTGCTGCTCGTTGTTTTCGTCCGCAAATTTTAACTCTAACGGCTCAGTATATTTAAACTTCAACTTAAAGATATTCCCCACTTCCGCGGCCGTAGTTTCGCTAAAATCTTCCGCCTTTTTGCCAAATTCACTTAAAACTTCCGGCGTAAACACTTCCTTATTGAGCACTAGCGACTTATCCGCATCATAATACACCGTATCTTCGCCCACCGGCAAAAAAGTCTGATATTCGTGCGAAAACTTAGCAAAAATCCCCCCGCTCGCAAAAGTTTTGTAAGTGCAATCCCCTAGCCCCACACGTTCAAAAATTCGCGCGTAAGCCCCTTCGACCTGCTCGTAAAACCGGTCCAAATCTTCCTCGGAAGTATGAAAACTATACAGATCTTTCATTAAAAACTCACGTCCGCGCAAAATCCCCGACTTCGCCCGTAGTTCATTCCTAAACTTATTCTGAAACTGATACGTCGCAAACGGCAAATCTTTATAACTCGTCACATATTTTCGTACCAAATTCACCATCGGCTCTTCGTGTGTCGGGGCAAGACCAAGCAGTCCGCCACCCGTCAGCTCGGTTTTGAACCAAATATCCACTTCCGCGTCCGAAAATCGCCCAGTTTTTTCCCAAAGTTCCGGATTTTGCAATGCCGACATCGACATTTCTTCGCAACCTAGCTTATTCAGCTCCTCACGAATAATTCCTTTCAAATTTTCAATCACACGTAGCCCCAGCGGCAAATAATCATACACCCCCGCCATTTCTTTATGGATGTAGCCCGCCCGAGTAAGCAGGGCGCCATTTTTCGCTGTTTCATCTTTCGGCGCCTCGCGCAAAGTCTTGACAAAAGTTTTCGATAATCTCATAACAAAATTATATCACATTCCAAGCACATATAACAGATAAAAAGCTACTCCATTTTTGAGCATGTGCATCACCATGCCCGAATACACCGTCCCCGTAATCTCTCGCAGCCCACATAATACCACCGACATTGCAAACACATTCACCCCGACATTCCATTGTCCGTGCATTATCCCAAACGCCAGCGAAGTTAAAATAACCGCAATTGTCATCCCTAGCCATTCCGCAGTTTTTTTCGATAGACTTTTGCGCATTTTTTCATACAACCACCCCCGAAAAATAATTTCTTCTGCGATCGGCGCAATCACCACGAGCGCCAAAAACGCCACCAACCGGTCCACATTCGAAGACAAAACATTGAAACCTACATCTTGCACTTCTTCCGCATTAAACCACGGAAATAGCGAAAACATTACCGTAAGCCCCGCCGCTAGGAGTAGATACGCCACAAACCCCACCGGCGCAAGTCCTAAATCCGTCCAGGTCGGCAGTCCCGCCAGTCCTAGCTCTTCACGGCTAGGTTTTTTAGCCGGCTCGATCTTTTTTGCGCGCCTGTTTTTAAGCCGAGCGCATAAATTATACAACTTCGGCGACAAGAAAATCAGCACCGCTAGCGCTAGCGAATACGTCACCGCCGAAAATACCGTCGTCCAAACCGGCTCGCTAAGTAGCGCCACGGCGGTTTCGCGACTGCCGGTCGCGGCAAGCATAATTCCCGCCATCACTACGCTGACGATAACTTGCGCCGCAAACACCACCATCATCGTCCAAAGCATCAGCCCGACTAGTTTTACCGCTAATTTCCACCCCTGTTTTTTCGGCAATTTTGGACGCGCTTCATTCGTCGTTTGTTTCATTTTTAGCCTCCGTTGGTAATTTTAATAATATCGAGAATTGTCACTAGGAAAATTAGTGCCAGCAGCGCCATCATCGCTCGGGCCACGATTTTTTCTTCCGTCTCTTTGGTCAGCTTTTTCTTGCGCAGTTTATAGATCGCAATTAGCAGCCACCGCCCGCCGTCTAGTGCCGGAATCGGAATTACATTCATGCACGCTAGCGAAACGCTAATCAGCGCCGCGAGAAACGCCAAACTCCTCGGTCCCGCTGCAGTGAAAGCCGGAAACAGTTGCCCCACGATTCCAACCGGCCCCGCCACCGAATCGCCAACTTCCGAAATTGCTTCTTGCCCACTTTCGCGCACCTCGGCGTTGCCACTAAATTGTCTCGCCACTCCCGAAACCAAGTTCCATAGCATCGTCCCGACGCCCTTGAAAGTCTCGCCTGTCAGTTGCGCCGTCAGCCCTACCCCCACCACCGGTGCAGACCAAGTCGCATAGGTCAAAGTCTGCGTCGAAACCATCGTAATCCCGAGCAAATACTCCGCGTCGCTGGAATTAAGCGCCACCGTAGTTTCTTTGTTTCCATTCAAAGTATATTTTACGGTCTCCCCCGCATGCGCGCGGTTGTATTCGTTGATTTCGCTCGCCCGCCAAACTTCCTGCCCGTCAATCGCCGTAATATAATCCCCCGTATTAAATCCCGCACGTGCCGCTGGCGAGTTTTCCGCTACGTTATTCACCTGCACCGGCGTCGCCTCGGTTCTCGCGTCCGCTTCAATCGTAAATTGATTGTCCAAAAACTCCGGCATCCCCGTCCAAGCCAAAATCGTAAAAATCACAATCGCCACTAGCCAGTTCATTGCCACGCCAGCAAACAAAATCTTGGTTTTCGCCCAAAAACTCGCCGCCCCAAAAGTGCCTTTTCTTGTGTCCGCGTCCGATTCCCCATCCATCTGACAAAAACCACCAATCGGCAACCAGTTCAGGCTAAAAATCAGACCGTCCTGAGGTTTTTTCCAGTCTTTTTTGGGCAATCTATGCCATTTTTTCGTTTTCGGGTCTTTCACCCACGCCAAGGCTCGCGGCGGAAAACAAATCCCGAACTCCAAAACCTTCACCCCGTTTCGGCGCGCCGCCATAAAATGTCCAAATTCATGTAGGGTCACAAGCGTCATCAGCACCAAAAGCCCTACAACCACACCTATAAAAATATCCATAACCTTATTATACCATTATTTTCCAAAACGGCGGTTGCGTTTTTCGTATTCCGCGACAATTTTGCTAATATCCGCCCCCGTCATTTCTGGGAAATATTTTTCAATAAACAGTAGCTCCGCATAAGCCGCTCGCCAAAGCATAAACCCCGAAATCCGCTCTTCCCCAGAAGTCCTAACCACCATATCTACCGCCGGGATTTCCGGATGATACAAGTGCTTGCGAATAGTTTCCGGCGTAATCTCGCCCTCGACCCGGCTTGCAATCGTCGCCGCATCGGCAATTTCCTGTTCCCCGCCATAATTAAAACAGAACCCGACCGTAATTCCGTCGCATTCCGCGGTCATTTTTTCGGCTTTTTCAATTGTGCTCGCGAGTTTTACTGGCACCCGCCCGTCTTTTGCGCCAAGCACCAGCAGCCGTCCATTTTTGTCTACCATTTTCTTGGCCAGGCGCATAATATGCTTGTCCGCCAGTCTCATCAGATACGACACCTCTGTTTCGCTCCGCCCCCAGTTTTCCGTCGAAAACACGAAAAAACTCACATAAGGAATTTTTTGTTCCATTGCCGCCTCAATCAGCTCTTCGATTACCTCTAATCCCCGTTGATGTCCCTCTAGTGTCGACAGCCCCCGCTCCTTTGCCCACCGACGATTTCCGTCTGCAATAATCCCTAAATGCTGTAGTTTTTTCTCTGTATCCATTGACTTTTTCTCCAAAGTATGATATAATGGAATTATATCTTCATGATTTCGTCTGATTTATTCTTGAATTCGGCATCAATCTTATTACTGAACTCTTTGGTCAACTCGTCGATTTCTTTCTCGGCGCGTTTTTTAATGTCTTCGCTCATCTCGTCGGCAATCTTGATCGCCTTACGCGCATCTTCTCGGACGTTGCGCAAAGCCACCTTAGCCTCTTCGACCTTCCCCGCCGCATTTTTCACAATTTCCTTACGTCGCTCCTCGGTCAAAGCCGGAATTGGCACCCGAATTACGCGTCCATCATCCGCCGGATTCAGCCCTAAAGCCTGGTCAGCTCGCACCGCGTTCGAAATTGCCGCAATATTCGACGGGTCAAACGGAGTGATCACTAGCATGGTCGCGTCCGCCGCAGTTACGTTCGCCACTTGGTTTAGTGGCATCACTTGTCCATAAACCTCAATTTTTAGCCCCGACAACATATCTGGATGCGCCCGCCCTGTTCGCAGTTTTTTCAGCTCATTTTTGAACCGTTCCATCGCGGCTTCCATTTTTTTCCGGTATTCCTTAGTATCAAACATATGCACTCCTTATTACTGTTTTTATTATACCAAAAAACTAGCCCGGAGGCTAGCTTTTGTTATTTGGTTTCCGTTTCGGTGAGTTTTTCGGCTTTTTTCTCGGCCGCTTTAGCCAATTTTTTCGCCTTGTTCTCGAGCGCAGCTTTCATCTTAGCGGCTTTTTCGGCGCGCGCTTTAAAGCGATCCACGCGACCTTCCGTATCAATAATCTTCTCTTCGCCAGTGAAGAATGGATGCGAAGCCGATGAAATTTGCACCTTAATCAACGGATATTCGTTGCCGTCTTCCCATTTGATCGTCTCGTCGCTTTTTGCGGTAGACTTAGTCAAAAAGGAAAAACCAGCCGCTTCGTCAGAAAACACGACGTCGCGATAATCTTTAGGGTGTAACTCTTTTTTACTCATAATTGCCCCCTATTATACCAAACTTTTTCCAAAAAGTAAACACCTACGCCCTAAATCATCGCACGGCGACCAGTCTGTTCGGTTAGCCCAAAGAATATTATTTATCGCTCCTGCGTAGCGCTAAGTGTTGTGCCAACATAGCCTAAACATAGATAGCTCCAGGTCTTTACTTTTCTCCCCACTCGTGATATAATAGAAATATATATTAATTTAACGAAACAACTTCTGGGAGGTTTCCTGACCGCGGCTAAAGCTTAAGCGGTAGATTTCTGGAAGTGAAGAGAAAGGAAATATCGTGGCAACAACTGTCGATATGAAAGCTCTGCTCGAGGCTGGTGCGCATTTTGGGCACAAGACGAGCCGTTGGCACCCGAAAATGGCGCCGTACATCCATTCCAAACGGGGTGGTATCCATATTATCAACCTTGAAAAAACCGTGGAAGGGTTGGAAACTGCCCTGCCAAAGCTCACGGAAATTGCCAAATCTGGCAAAAAAATCCTCTTCGTTGGCACGAAAAAACAAATCAAAGATGTCGTCAAGGCGACCGCCGAAGCGGTGGAAATGCCTTACGTTACTGAGCGTTGGGTCGGTGGCACTTTGACTAACGTCGAGACCGTCAATCGACAAATCAAAAAACTCAAAGATTTAGAACGCAAAATGGCCTCTGGCGAACTCGAAAATCGTTATTCGAAGCTCGAAGTTCAACGTTTCCAAGAAGAAATCGACCTTTTGAACGAACGCTATGGCGGGATTAAAGATATGACCGAACAACCAGTGGCAATCTTCGTCGTCGACGCCAACGAAGAGAAAAACGCAATCAAAGAAGCGAATATCTTAAACATCCCAGTCTTCGCAATGGTCGACACTAATGTTGATCCGACCGCGATTAACTACGTCATCCCGGCAAACGACGATTCGATTAAGGCGACCACGCTAATCTTGGACTACGTCGCAGAAGCAATTAAAGCAGGTAAAAACTAGGAGGCAAAATGGCAAAAGCTGAAATCACAATTGAACAAATCAAAAAGCTGAAAGAACTTTCTGGCGTAGGCCTTACCGACGCGAAAAAAGCTCTTGTCGAAGCCGAAGGCGATTTCGACAAAGCTCTCGACGCTATGCGCAAAAAAGGTCTCACCAAAGCTGAAAAGCGGGGCGATCGCGAAACTCGCGAGGGTCTCGTTGACGCTTACATTCACGACGGCCGGCTCGGTGCTATCGTCGAAGTTAACTGTGAAACTTCGTTTGTCGCTAAAACCGACGAATTCAAAACCTTGGCACACCAAATCGCCATGCAAATCGCTTCCATGAACCCGCTTTATGTTAGCGAGGAAGATATTCCGGAAGAAGCTCGCGCGGCTAAACTGAAAGAGCTCGAAGCGAACTTCCACGGCCCGGAGAACATGAAGGAGCAAATCCTGGACGGCCAAATCAAAAAGGCCTTCGCGGACAAGGTCCTCATGAATCAGCCTTACATTTTGGACGACTCCAAAACCGTGGCTGAGTTCATCAAAGAAGCCATTGCACGCACCGGCGAAAATATCACCATTCGCCAATTCAAGCGCATTGAACTTGGCGTGACTGAATAAAGTCGATCAAAATCGGGCACCCTCGCAGTGGCGCCCGATTTTTTGTAGAGCATTTTTGGTTCCCGGCCGATACTAACTTTTGTATAGATAATATCGGCTCGGAGTTGTCTAACTTTGCTTAGGTTGGCCGAGTTAGCGTCGTTTCTTGGTCGACTTAGCTGCTTTGACTGTTCTAGTCGCCTTGACCGTCTTTTTCTCGCGCTTATTTGCAAGCATCATAATTCCTGCAATCGCAATCATGCTAAAAATCACAATTCCCGTAATCAAATAGTCAGTTTTTGAAATATCTAACCCGGCAAACAGCCCACCCGTATCTGGTAGCGGAATTTCTTCCGGTCCCTCATAGACAAACCTAAACTCATAAGTCCGATAAACTATATTCCCTTCCCCATTGTAAGTCGTCACCGTAATTATATAAGTCCCCTCTGGCAAATCGGCATCGCTAAAGTTTATCGTCGCGTCCGTAGCTGGCGGATAAACCGTGGTCGGGTCTAGCCCCTCAATCGGGTTGCCGTTTTCGTCGCGCACCTCAATCACAATTTTTTGCACGTCGGTGTTCTCTGGGTTATAATCCAAATCCACCTTTACGTCGTGATTTTGGTCCTCGGTCGCCGTAGCCTTGACCGGAATATACGAAAAATGCGTTACCTGCTCGTCATACACTCCGTCTAGCCCCTCACCTTTGACCGTCAGCGTAAAATCGCCATAGCCATAAAACGCCAAATCCGTGTCAAGCGTTTCGCTGCCAGGATAAAAATCTGGATTTAGTCCCGTAAGGACGTAAGTATATTCTTCCCCAGCATTATCTGTATAATATAATGTCGCCGTCACCGTATTTGAATCCGAGTAGTCAAAACTAACTTCTTGGTTCGGATAGGTAAATTCCGACCCTTCCGCCGGAGAAACCATAATAATCTCCGGTGTATTATCTACCACCCGCACGGTAATCGTGTCGGTTACGGCCGTGGTAGCCTGGGTATTTGGCGTCGGCAATAAGGCTGCTACCACCGTCATAGACGCGACGGCGATCAGCCCCAAAAAGCCAACTACTTTTTTGTGTTTTCTTTTCATGCTCTACACTCTCTTTTTTATGTTTGTTGTTTGTTTCGGTTTTGTAAAGAGTTTTGTGTCGCTCGGTTAAATCGCAAGCCGAGAACGACGCTCTTTACGCTTCCTTAACCCCATTATAATCAAAACGATTATGATTGTCAAGACAATTATGAAAATAATTATCGCCATCGGTGGAATCAGGAAAAAGACCTGTTCGATTGTTTCGGTGCTTTCCCCGGCGGTTACCGTCCACATTACTTTATAAATCCCAAAACTTGGCGTCTCCGTCCATTCGTCCTCCACGACGCGCTCCGATTCCGGAATCACCGACGGCGCGCTGGCATCCTCAGATGTTTCGTAAGAGCCAAATCCGATAATTGACTCGACTTTGAGTTTGCCGTAAGCGAAAAAGTCGACATTGCCGGTGTTTTTAACTTTGGCAGAAGCTTTAAAGGTGTTAGCCTTAGTGGTTTCGGCATTGCTTTCGGTCGTAGTTTCGGTATCGCCGCCCAGAGAAAGTTTCATGTCCCGAATTTCAGCCGAAACATTGGTCTCGCCCTCGGTCGAATGTCCGTATACAATCATCCCCGCGCTAGCCTCGGCTTGGATTCCGCTGCCCGCGCTGCTCGACATCGTCTGCACAAAAATCACCGCATATTGTCCGCCCGCCGGAATATTGCTCGGGGTAGTAATTTTGTATTCAATCTCTAAAGTTTCCCCCTTCGGAATACTAAAAGTCGGATTTTCGACATAATTTCCGCTCGCGTCTTTAATCGTGATCCAGCGCGAAATCTGTGTAAAACTATTTTCTTGGTTAAAACCGAGTTGGTATAAATCAGTTTCGCTAGAATAAACGTAAGAATACGGCGAAGCGTGTACCTCGACCTTAATGTCGGCGGTTCCGTCGTTGGTGACTTTTAAAGTCCCGTCATAAGTCGATTCCGATTTTAAAATCAAAGTCCGGCTCACCGGCGTCAAAGTTAGGCTCGTGCGTGGCGCTTCTTCTTCCTCCTCGGCATACACGCTCTGGCTAAAAAACGCAAAGCCGAGTACCGCTACTAGCCCCGCTAAACACACATTGATAATTTTTTTCATTTACCTCCTCGTTTGTTTAATTATAGCATGACAAGTTCAAAAATGCTATAATTATATTATTATGGTGTATTTAGATTATGCGGCCACGACGCCGATATTGCCGGACGTGCTCTCGGAGATGATGCGCGCGCATACGGACCTTTTCGCGAATGCCTCGGCTCTGCATACCCCAGGCCACCGCGCCATGAACACAATTGAACACGCTCGTCAATTGTTAGCCGACGCGATTGGCGCCGACCCGTCAGAAATTATTTTCACTTCCGGCGCGAGCGAATCCAACAACACGGTTATTCGCACTTTTGCGGACCACGAAATCGAAACTTCCCCGCTCGAACACAATTCCATTCTCGAACCGACCAAACAATTCGCGGGCAAAAAATCACCCAAGTTATATTCATGCATGTTGGCAAATAACGAGACCGGCGAAATTCTAGGTCTTGGCAAAATCGTGAATCAGGCCCGTGCCGAAAAGGCCTTTGTTCACTCCGACCTAACTCAGGTGCTAGGTAAAGTCCCGCTCGATATGCACGAACTCGGCCTTGATTACGCCACTTTTAGTGCCCACAAAATCGGCGGTCCGGCCGGGGTTGGGGCGTTGTATGTTCGCTCGGGCGCACCGTTCTCACCCCTGATAATCGGCGGCAGTCAAGAGCATAAGTGTCGGGGCGGTACTTATAATACCGCCGGCATTGCCGGTTTTGGCAAAGCCCTCGAAATCATGCTCGCGCAAAAAACCTGGCTTAAGTTCGATAGCACAGTGCGCGAACTTCGCGACGACCTAGCTCGCCGGCTCCTGCAACAAATTCCAGGTTGTAGCTTAAACACCGATATCGCGCCCGGCAAATCTTTGCCGAATATTCTCAACGCGTCGTTCCAGGCAGCCGAAGGCGAGTCTATTCAGCTCTATCTCGACGCCGAAGGAGTTATTGTCTCGACCGGCTCCGCCTGTGCGGCCGGCGATACCAAACCGAGCCACGTTCTGATGGCGAAAACCGGCGACGCCGAAGTGGCGCATTCCTCGATTCGGTTCTCGTTTGGTCTGGATAATACCCGGGCCGATATCGACAAAGTCATGACGGTTTTGCCGCCGATTATAAAGTATTTACAACAAATCAGCACTATTAACCAGGAGGAAAAATAATGGAAAACGAAGATTGGATTTATTCGGAAATTGTGAAGGAACATTTTTTGCACCCACGCAATTTTCTCATGGGCGACGAAAGCAAATTTGACTACGACGCAGTCGGTCAAGTCGGCAACCCGATTTGTGGCGACCAAATGAAAATGTATATCAAGGTAAAAGACAATAAAATCATTGACCTACGCTGGAAAACTTACGGTTGCGCTTCGGCCATCGCCTCGACCTCGGCCCTGTCCGAACTCGCCAAGGGCAAAACTCTGGACGATGCCCTAAATATCACCGCCCACGATATCGACGACTACCTCGGCAATCTCCCCAAACACAAATTTCACTGCTCCGTCCTCGGCCACGAGGCCCTCGCCGACGCGGTCAAAAACTACCGCGCCAAGCAATAGCCCAACTTTCGCGGCAAAATATAAGCACTTTGTCGCGATTTTGGCGCAATACTTGTCATAATGTGGTATAATGTATGCATGAGTTATATTCCAAAATATACTATCAATGAAAAAGTACGTGGGCATATTCAAGAAATCGAGAAGTTAAAGAACAAAATCCGCGGAAGTCGCATTCTGCCGGAAACTGAAGCATCGATTCGTCTTCGTGCAAGCGTGGAATCTATCCATAGCTCCACTTCTATCGAAGGCAATCCTCTAAATGCAAATGAGGTGCGTGCGATCATTACTTCTGATAAAATCCTTACAAAAGAAGAATATGCCGAAATTGAAGTCCAAAACTACAAAAACGCTCTCGATTATATCGACGAGCGCCGTCATGGCAGTTCAGACATTACGCTTGAAGATATTTTGGAATTACATCGCATTATTACTGATAGACTACTTGACAAAACTCGCAACGGCAAAATCCGCAAGAATCCTGTCTATATTGAGAATCAAGACCACGAAGTGCTCTATACGGCTATCGATGCAGACAAAGCCAAAGAAGCCCTAGATGAGCTAGTTGAGTGGGTTAAAGATAGCCAATTCTCCATTCATCCGGTTATCATTGCCGCAATTATTCATTTTCGCCTTGCCGCTATTCATCCATTCTCTGATGGAAATGGCCGCACCGCACGCGCTCTAACTTCGTTATTCTTGGCGCTCAATCAATATGACTGCAACGGCTCGCTCGTGCTTGATTCATATTATGCATCAGGCCGCCAAGCCTACTACGGGGTATTGCAACTCGTAAATGGTAAGGATTATACTACTTCAGCCAAAGCCGACTTAACGCCTTGGCTCGAATACTTTACGGACGGTTTTCTGACCTCGCTTCACGTCCTTGACGCTGAAATCCGTATAATTAATCTCGCTATCCCAAACGGCAAAAACATGAGCGAGCTAGACCGCGAAGATCAAGATATCTTAAGCTTCGTTTCTAAATTTGGTTCTATCAACATTTCCGAAGCCGAGAAATTTATGCCAGAAGTCAGTCGCCGAAGCGTCCAGAGAAAACTCAAACAACTCGTCGA
>CAVFLV010000027.1:11988-28633 GCA_963623485.1 bacterium
TGACCGGCGAAGCACGCGAAGCTAAATATGTTTTAAATAATAAGGACATAAAATAATGTCCAATGAAAGCATCGTTTTATTGTGGATCTCCGGAACTAATCCTTGATAAACAAAAAACCGAAACAACTCGGTCTGGTGCGCGCGACTGGACTTGAACCAGCACAGCCGTAAATGTGGCCACTACCACCTCAAGGTAGCGTGTCTACCAATTCCACCACGCGCGCTTAATCCTATTATAACACAAAAATTCAAGTTTAGGGAGTTTTATTTTTGGTTATTTTGTTTACCGCCCAGTCCGCCACGTCGCCAAACCGGTCAATCGCCGTCACGAGGCGCACGTCATTACTAAACGTCCGTACATTGCGATTGTAAAAATAGGTCAAATTCGGGCGATACAGTCCAATCGCCGGCACGTCGCTATTCCAGTATTCCAAAAAAGCCTGATATTTTTTTGCCCGCAGCTCACTATTGACGGTATTTTGCGCCCCGAGCAGTAGATCATCCACTAGCGCGTTCCGGTAGTTCGATAAATTCAGCCCCGCGCCCGAAACCTGTGACGAATGATAATACGGCAACAAATCCGGCTCAGCTCCAAGCTCAATCTTGTAAACCAAAATATCATAACTGCGCTGTGAAATTACACTATTAATAAACTCCTGATTTTCATTATATACCGAAACATTCACCTCGAACCCCAGCGCTTCGAGTTCTTCCGCGATCGCCTGCGCCACTTCTGGCAAAAAATCCGTCTCCACCGTCGCGATATCTAAATGTTTTTGCTCACCCCCACTAAGCTCCGCAATTTTAGCCTTGGCAGCTTCAAAATCCCGCTCCGGCAAAGTCGGATAACTACCGAGTTCAATCTGGGAACTAAGCAACGGAAAATCCAGCGCCTCCGTGTCTTTGGCTTCCGCCCGAACTCTCGCAAGGTCAATTCCCTGCCGAATCGCCCGGCGCATCTCTTTGGAACTGACAGTTTTGCGAGTTGTATTAAAAAACATAAACGCTCCCATATTCATTCCCGCGCTCCGCTGATTAAACTGCGTGTTATTCACCTTCGCAATGTCCGCGCCCGATAGTTCCGCCGTCCCCGTCACCGTCCCCGCATTGACTGCATCTATAATTTCACTTTTGTCGGCATAAGTATGCACCGCAAAAGTACTTACAAGTGGTTCCCCCGCCAAATATTCACTATTTGCCGACAGATAAAACACCTTTTCGCTACTGGAATTACTCTGCATCGCATTAAACGTAAACGCCCCCGAAGTCACCGGCGCGTTCGAAAAACTATGCTCAATCAAACTTTGAGGTTCAGTCTCCCCAAGAATATGCTTTGGCACAATCGGAAAATTTAGCGCCGACATAAAATCCGCATACGGCGACGACAGAGTAAACACAATTTCCCCGTTTTCATTTTCTGCCACCTTGACATTCGTCAGATTTGTGTCATAAATTGTGTTCGCTAACGGATTTTTCAATAGTTCCGCCGTAAAAAGCACGTCCGCGTTCGTTATCGGCTCGCCGTCGGACCATTTCAGCCCTTCGCGCAGTTTAATTGTCCACTCTTTGCCGTCCGCGGATGAACGCACCGTCTCCGCTAGCTCGGCCTTAATATGCCCAGACCTATCTACCGCCGTTAGCGTCGCAAACATCAACTTGCTCAGTACTTTTTCACTATTGGTCGTTGCAAATAGCGGGTTCATAGAATTGACTTCGCCCACCGTCGCCTCGGTATAAGTTCCGCCCGCAGCAAAAGTATCCGCTGCGTAGGAATCGCCAAACCAAAACGCCTGCGTCAAAGCCAGCATAATCAGCGCGCTAACCAGCAAACACCATTCCAATATGAGCAGTCGCACATTGCGCGCGTTTATCAGTCGGTCAATAAAATTCCGCCGAATCCGCTCACTACTTTTTTCGCCAGCCTCCACCGTCAACTGCGAGACCTTGCGTAATAATTTTTGCCCACTCTTTTTTAATGATTTTGCCATGCTACACAGGGATAATTAATAGTCCTAGAATTGATACTACGAACACCACCGTCGTAACAATCGTCGTGACAAATAATGATTTTTCCAGTCCCCGCCGAGTCGTATATAATTCGCTAGAGCTACCCGAGCCGGCTCCGAGCGTCGCCCCGCGCTGTTGCAATAAAATCAACAAAATCGTCAGAATCGCCGAAATGAAAACTACTACTTCAAAGAAATTTCCTATATTCATAATAACTCCTACAGCTATTTTAGCATGTTTTTTCGCTGGAGTAAAGAATGATAAGTAATCGCAAACCGGTGCGCCTCCTCGTCCACGCGCGCAATCAAACGATCAATATGAGAACCAGGAGTTAAATCCACAGAATATAAGTCTTTCGCCTCGCCTCCAGAACTATTGGCTTTTCTTAGCAACACCAATTTTGCTTTAGCATTTCGGCTATGATTCCCAGACTTATCTCGCCCAATCACCGGAATATTAAACGGCTGAAGCAGGGGCAAAAGTGCCTGCACCTGCCCTTCCCCGCCATCCACAATCACTAAATCCGGCAAGTCCCATTCCACGTGTTTTAGCCGCCGCGAAATTACTTCTTGTAAACTTTTTAAATCGTCATTTTTAGAACTTCTGATCTTAAACTTCCGGTATTCGCTCCGCGCCGCCGTGCCATTAATAAACACCACCATACTCCCAACCGTATTTTCGCCAGATTGGTGCGAAATATCATAACCCTCAATCCGTCGCGGCGGTTTTTCGAGCCCGAGCACATCCTGCAGTTGTTTCAAAGCCTGGTCCGACGAAATATCTAAAAATTCCTTATCCGAAAACACAATTTTTTTCTGTAATTCCCTGAGTCCTCGAATTTGGTCGCGCGCCTCCGCTGCGAGTTCGTAATTCCCCGCCTTCGCCTGCTCAGCCATAGTTTTTTCAAGCTCCCGAATTAAACTCTCGCGCCCGCCCTCGAGACAACGAATTAATTTTCGCAAATTTCGTTTATAATTCTTCGGCGTGGATTTCCCAACTTCAATCCCCGGCGTCAGCCCAAGGTCCGTGTCGAGCGTTTTTTTCCCCGTGTAGGGTTTAACATAATACGGAAAAATCCGCCGGAGCGTCCGCACCGCCTTCTCGACTACCGCCTTACCATAAAACGGGCCCGTATAAGTCGCTCCGTCGTCCACGGGATTACGTGTAAACGAAACATACGGCACCTCCGACTTCATATCAATTCGCACATACGATACTGTTTTATCGTCGCGCAGCAGAATATTCCATTTCGGCATGTAGCGCTTAATCATCTCGGATTCAAGAAACAGTGCATCCATTTCGGTCTCGACTGTGATCCAATCCGTATCCGCAATTTCCCGCACCAGCGCCTGAGTTTTCACGTCCTTAACCGATTTTTGAAAATACTGACGCACCCGATTTTTCAGCACCGCCGCTTTGCCTACATAAATAATCTCCCCCGCAGCGTTTTTATGGAAATAAACTCCCGGAGTAGTCGGGAGTTTAGAAAGTTTTTGTTTTAAGACCTCGTCCATCTTTTAATTATAGCACAGATTATCACAAAAGTCAAGTTCGCCCCTGTTAGCGTGGTGGTTTTGACTGTGCTAGCTTCCGCTCTCAATCGCCTCTTCTAAAATCGTTGAGAAATCTTTATATTCGACCGGCTCCGAGATATTCACGTTGCCCGGGTAGTTAAACCGTAGGTCGACCTTGACGTCCATATTGCCGTCACTAGTCTCAGTATAAAATCTGGTGAAATTGTAGTTATTATCAATCTCGACGTACAGTTCCGGCAATCCCTCCACAATCTCCGTTGCCACTTCGGACGCGGATGTCATCTCTCCGGACGACTGACCGAGGCAATCGGTGTAATTTTGCGCCGCCGTCGTAATCACCGAATTCCCAAAGAACCCAGCTAGATTATCGGTATCAATTGTCAGCTGATAAATCGGGTTCTGCTCGCTCGCGATTTTCAGGTTTTCCGTCGTCGAGCCGATAAACGGGTTGCGGTTGTATGCTCCGATTAAACTATTGCTATTATTGGTTAGCTCGGTTATAAACTTCGTCGTACAAACCGGCAGGCTATTTTCGCTAAAACCAGCGACCGTCCCCATGTTATCGGTCGGAATTCGGAGCCACTCTCCGTCCACCACCTCAAACATTTTAACCATCTGCACCAGCATCCACTTCGACATTTCGGTCTCAATACTCATTTCTGGGTCGATATCGGTTGCTGGGTCAGTTGTTTCTTCGGTGGTCACTGGGTTGACCGTCATTTCGGGGTCAATTGCCACCGTCGGGTCCGTCTCGGCTTCAAGCGTGGTCTCGGTGGCCGTCTGTAAGCTCACCTCCGACAATAAATTCGTAATTCCGTCAAACTTTAGATATAAATCTCCGTCCGCAGCATAGACTTCGCTAGCACTTAAAGTGTAGCTTCGTCCCGTTACGGTGTTTAAATTGATTTTTGCGCTGGCGGTATTGATATTTGAACTCGACGTCATTTCGCCAGTTAGCGCAATTTGTGCGTCGGTGATATAAGATTTTTCATTTAGCACGTCGATATTAATCGTTCCGTCCACGGCTAGGTTAGCCGGAGCTTTACCGGAGAATAATCGTTCAAAAGCCTGCGCCACCATGTCGCCACGATTAAGATTCGCAATCACCACGGCCGCCGCCACTCCACAACCGAGCGCTAGTACCAAGCACGCGATCGCGCCAATAATCAGTCCAGTTTTTTTCTTTTTAGGTTTTTCCGGCGCCTCCTCGACCGCCTTTTGCATCGGGCGATCTAGCGGGTCGCTAGTTATTTCCGTCGGCACACCGTTCATGTCCGTCACCACCCCCATCGGTTGCACGGTGCTCTCACCCATTACTCTCGGCGCCATCGGCTGCACCGGCGTCATTACTTCAGATGGATTAGCATCCAATGCTTCCGTCCCAAAACTAGGGTTGAGCGGATTTGGCGTTCCGACCGTCCCAAAGTTCATGCCAGAACCAGGTTTTTGCTCCATAAAAACTCCTTTTATATTTTATGCTTATGTTTATTATATCATGTTATAATAAAGTTTATGGATAATTCGATAATTAGCAATATCAAAGCTCGGCAAGTTTTGGACTCCAGGGGTAATCCAACGGTCGAGGCGGAAGTTTGGCTTGAAAATGGCGGTTTTGGACGGGCAATTGTGCCTTCTGGGGCCTCTACGGGCGCCGGAGAGGCGTTGGAGCTCAGAGATGGCGATAAGAGCCGGTTCGGCGGAAAAGGGGTTCTAAAGGCCGTTTGGAACGTCAATTCCTCAATTTCCGACGTTTTAGTAGGTAATACTTCCGATCCTAAAACTGTCGATCAAATGATGCTAGACCTTGACGGCACCAAAAATAAATCCAATCTCGGTGCCAACGCGATTTTGGCAGTCTCGCTCGCGAATGCCAAGGCGAATGCAAAGGCAAACCGCATGCCGTTCTATCAATATATCGCCGAACTAGCCGGCACGACTAAAGAAATGTCGCTGCCAATGCCGATGATGAACGTGATGAACGGTGGCGCGCATGCTTCCTGGGCGACTGATTTTCAGGAATACATGATTGTCCCGCGTTCGGCGGAAAATATCGCCGAAGCGGTGCGCATGGGCGCGGAGGTTTTTCATACTCTGAAAAAAGTTTTATCCGAACGTGATTACCCGACCACGGTTGGCGACGAAGGCGGTTATGCTCCGCGAGTACGCGAAGGCAATAACGAACCACTAGAGTGTATTCGGCTCGCAATTGAACGGGCTAGCTACCAACTCGGCGCCGATTTTGCTATCGCGATGGATATCGCTGCTAGTGAATTTTACGATACCGACCATTATGTCTTAAAGACCAACGGCGACTGGAAAACGGCGGACGATATGATGAACTGGTACGACTGGATTATCAATAATTATCCGGTGATTTCGATCGAGGACGGCCTCGCAGAAAATGATTGGGAGAATTGGCGCAAAATGACCGAGCGGTTCGGGTCCAAAGTCCAACTAGTTGGCGACGATTTGTTCGTGACTAATGTCGAACTGCTGAAAAAAGGCATCGACATGGGCGCCGCCAACGCGATTTTGATTAAACCGAACCAAATCGGCACTCTGTCCGAAACTATCGACGCCGTGTTAACGGCCAAACGGGCGGGCTATAAAACCGTCATGTCACACCGCTCGGGCGAAACCGAAGACGTCTCGATCGCACACCTCGCCGTCGGGCTCGGCACCGGCCAAATCAAAACCGGTTCCCTCTCCCGCTCCGAACGCATCGCAAAATACAACGAACTCATCCGCATCGCCGAAACCAACCCCAGGTTAGGGCTGCAACGCTAGAGTATAAGTGGCTAAAAATAGTGTTTTTCGGAACGTTTTTTGAGTAGTACTAAAAGAGGTGTTTCTTAGTTTTGCCAATTATTTCTTACCCAGCTCCCGCGCTTCCTTAAACCCGTCGTAGAAGTTCTCCGAAATCTTCGGATGACCGATTTTGTTGGCGGCCTTGACGACCTCGGTCACGTCGTTTGTGATGGTGAAAATTTTGGTGTCTCGTGCGCCGATGAGTTTCAAATTCAGCATTTTTTGGATTACTTTTTCAAAACTTTTCCAATAATCTTTACCGATTAAGAAAACTGGCATTTTGGGCATTTTATTTTCTTGCATTAAGCATAAAATCTCTGAAACTTCGTCCATGGTTCCGAACCCGCCCGGGAAAAAGGCAAACACTTTTGACGCCATCGCAAGCGACACTTTGCGTGCAAAGAAATATTCAAAAGTAAGACAGTCCGTAAGATACGGATTCGGAAATTGCTCGTGCGCCAAGGTAATGTTTAGCCCGATTGAACGCCCGCCAATCTCATACGCGCCGTGGTTGGCCGCCTCCATGATGCCAGGGCCACCACCAGTAACCACCGCATGCCCGTTTTCAGCGAGTAGCCCCCCGAGTTTATACGCCATCTGGCAGTATTTGCTGTCCTGTGGCAATCTCGCTGAACCAAACACGGTTACCCCTTGCGGAAAAGTGCGCAGAGTCCTTAGCCCGTTGGTTAAATCCTTGGCGTAAGCGTTTGCCCGCTCTAAATCTTCGATGGTTAATTTTTTAAGTAATTCATCTTGTAACATAATTTTCCTTATATTTTTTGAATTGGCATCGGGTGCAATTTTTCGCGTCCGGTAAGCGCGCCCTTATTGGCGCCGAGTTTCGAAATCACAGAGGTCGAATTGGCGGAGGCGAAAATCAGAGCATTTTTGAAGGTTTTGCCAGTGGCGACAGAAGCCAAAAATCCAGCCCCAAACGCATCTCCCGCTCCAGTTGCATCTTTGATTTTTTGGTCTTCGTAAATCCCAAACCGATAAATCTCCTCGCCATTGCCGGCAATTCCGCCCATCGCTCCATCGGTAATAATTACCGTCCCGACATAACTTTGCAACCGATACAGAAGTTCCCCGAGTGTTGTCCCCGGCACGAGTTTAGCCGCCTCGGACTTATTGACAATCAAAACATCCACGTATTTAAATAGTTGAATTAACTCCGACGCTCGTTCTAACTCTTTGACGCCAGGATTGAACATGATTTTTGCACCAATTTCACGAGCTTTTTTGCCAAACCGTGCAAAAGTTTCCAAATCTCCACGCAAAGTCGCGACGTACAACCAATCTGGCAAGATTAAATCTAAATCCGTCTCCGAAAAGTTACCAAATTGCTCACTCGCACCCCGGCAAGTCAAAATCGTGCGCTCCCCCGATTTTGAATCGAGCAGCACTACCGACGTTCCCGTCGTTTTGCGCTCTAAAAAGTTCACATAACTATCGTCGATGCCCTCGCGCGCCAAGGTTTTGATAATTGCCGTTCCGGCTGGGTCGTGGCCGAGGTTGCCCATAAAAATCGCTTCGTGCCCACACCTTGCAAACGTAATCGCCGTATTAACGCCACCTCCGCCCACTTCGTAAGAAATTTTATCAATATCGACTTTCGAGCCAACCAAAACTTTGCCAAAAATCGCCGTCTCACCAATCGTGGTCGCAATCAAATCATCATGGTCGATCAAATAAATATCTTGTAATCCTGCGCCGAGCGAAAGTATTCGTGCCATTATAGTACCACCCCACTTTTGTCAATTTCGGCTACCAATTCTTCAAACACCGCCGCCGGATTTTCGGCCTGCGAAATCGCCGCCCCGACATTAATCACATCTAAATCTGCGTGAGCCAAAGCCCGCACGTTAGTCTCGTTGGATCCGCCATCCCAACCGATTTCTACTTCTGGCTTCATATTGCGAATGAGCGCAATTTTTTCCATCTGCATCAAATCGGCCGGATTGCCCTGTATTCCGAGTTGCCCCGCAAAAATCAGCACGTGGTCCGCTGCGTCGATATACTGTTTGACATCCCCAGGATAAGTCGAGGGCAAAAGCGCCACGCCAGTTTTAATCCCAGCATTTTTCAATCTTTCAAACGACGGCATTAAATCTTCGCTCGCCTCGGCATGCAAAATGCACAGCGACGGTGTGAGTTTTAAAATCGTATCTAGTTGTTCCGAAGGTCTCGCCGCCATCAAATGCAGATCCGCCTCCCAGTTTTTGGGCCACCAGATATTTGTAATATCGAGCGTCTGCGTTGGCGCGAACACTCCGTCTGTCACGTCAATCTGTACCCGCCGAGTGAATACGTTAATTCGCTCAACTTGCGCCCGAAAATCTTGCTTATTGTCGGTCAAAATTGCTGGCACAATCGACACTTGCCTAATCATAATCTTCCCTTTCGTCTAAACGATTAATTCGCCGCGCTCGGCGTTCTAAACTTTCAAACTTGGTTTCTAAAAATTGAGTTACGATTTCTTGCATTGCAGCTTCGTCGATAAAATGCGCCGACAAACACAACACGTTTGCGTCGTCGTGTTTACGCGCTAGCTTCGCTGACTCAGTCGAATCGCAATTCGCCGCCCGCACGCCTTTAAACCGATTAGCCTGCATTGTTACGCCGTGCGCTGAATCGCAAATCAGCACCCCAAAAGCCTCGTGCTCACGGCGCACCGCTCGCGCCACCGCTATCGCCGGGTCATTATAGTCGTCCCCCTCGTGATAACTGTACGCCCCAACGTCCATTACTTCATAATCTTTGCCCGCCAAAAACTTTAAAAGCTCATTCTTTTTCTCGAATCCGCGATAATCCGCCCCGACAAAAACTCGCATTATGCACCTTTCCCGAAATCAACCGCGAGTTCCACTAGCCGGTTCGAATACCCCCATTCGTTATCGTACCACGCCACAATCTTGATTAAGTTTCCACCCACTACGTCAATGAGCGGCAAATCCACAATGCAAGAATGCGGGTCGCCAATAAAGTCCGACGATACCAATTCCTCGTCCGTTACACCGATAATTCCCTGATAATACGGCTCTTTGGCGGCTTTTTTGAACAAGTTTTGCAGTTCTTCTTTGGTTACATCGCGTTTTACGACCGCCGTGATGTCCGACAACGAAACCACCGGAGTAGGAACACGCACGGACAATCCGTTAAATTTACCCTTCAAACTCGGAACCGTCAGCGCCGCTGCTTTTGATGCTCCGGTCGAGGTCGGCACGATATTTTCCGCCGCTGAACGTGCTTCGCGTAAATCTTTTGCCGGCGCATCAAGGATTTTTTGCGAGCCAGTATAAGAATGCACCGTCGTCATCATTGCCTTTTCAATCCCAATTTCGTCTTCCAAAACTTTCATCACCGGCGCGATACAGTTTGTCGTACAGGACGCGTTTGAAAGTATCTCGTCGCTGTCTTCTACCACGTCTTCGTTGACCCCCAGTACCACGGTTTTTGCACCATCGCCCTTAGCCGGCGCCGAAATCACCACTTTTTTCGCGCCCGCCTTAATGTGCGCCCGCGCGTCTTTTGGATTAGTGAAAAATCCAGTCGATTCAATCACGACATCCACACCAAGCTCACCCCACGGCAGCTTCGCCGGGTCTTTTTCCGCAAAAACTGGGATTTCGCGCGTGTTAATTACAATTGCATTTTCTTTCGCCGCCACTTTTTTGTCATAAGTGCCATACGAAGAATCGTGTTTTAAGA
Source organism: bacterium (assembly GCA_963623485.1). Lineage (GTDB taxonomy): Bacteria > Patescibacteriota > Saccharimonadia > Saccharimonadales > Saccharimonadaceae > Nanosyncoccus. The sequence goes on from CAVFLV010000027.1 coordinate 22,047, forward strand.
GGTGCGCCAGAGTTTTTGCGTCTGTTATATCATTTATCGCCACCACTTGCGTGTCGTGTCGCTCCAACAAAATTTTCAACGCATTCCGCCCAATGCGCCCGAAGCCATTAATCGCTACTTTTACCATTTTTACCTCCTAAATATACTTAAGCTCATTATACCACACTTCGCTTCAAAAGCACAAGCCGGCAGGCTATTAAATATTGATAACATTTTTTGATTGAGTAAAAAACGACGCAATCTTTATATAAAATATGTTATAATGAAAATGTCTACATTGAATATCGAAACGTATCATTTGGATAGGTTTGAGCTTTTAAAGCGACAACTGTTCAAAAGATACGAGAGCTTAAACTTTCGATATTTGGTGTAGACAACCTAGAACGGTTGTCGTTTTTTATCGAAAGGAAAACTATGCACGGTAAAATTTTAAATATCATAGTTATCGGTCTTGGACACCAAAGCCTTGAGGACCACCTCCCCGCTATTCGAGTGAGCAAGAAATATAATCTCGTCGGAGTTATCGACATAGATAAAGAACATGCGGAAAAAATTGTCAAAGAATATAACGCTGTCTTCGCGCAAACGTATTCGGAATTAAAGACTAAAATCGATATAAAAATTGACGTCGCACTAATAGCCGTTCCGCATAGCGAATATTTAAAAATAATTAAAGAAGTAGCCGCCGATAAAATCGACATCATCAAAGAAAAACCGTTTGCGGTTTCATTAAAAGAGGCTTCGGAACTTAAAAACATCGTTGAGCAAAATGATATTTCCCTGTTTGTAACTTTGCAACGACGATACAATCCAATTTTTAAATCTTTCGAACAGTTAGTAAAACGAATTGGAAAAATCTACGCAATTGAGGCGCGTTACACTATGAACATAGCTGATCTTGCTAGTGGATGGCGTGCCGTGAAAGACGTAGCTTACGGCGGAGCATTAGCGGATATGGGATATCACTTTATAGATTTGATAGTTTGGTATTTTGGACTTCCAGATTCAGTAACTTGCAAAGTTTCTACTGGTAACCGTGTAAACCAACAATATAATGTAGAGGACACTGCCTTCGTTGATTTTTCATACAATGATATGGCGGAAGACGATGAAAGGGTTTTGGGAAATCTTGTCGTCTCGAGAGTCTACCCAGGTAAAGATGAATATCTCGTAGCATATGGTTCTGATGGTAGCGTATCGGTCAAACGTGGCGAGCCGATAAGGCTAGACGTTGCCGGGCAGGAGGCCGAACATTTATTGAGACTGGGTGGATGGCCGTCTGCTATTATTGACCAGCTTGAGGATTTTCATGAAAAAATTATTAGCAAAAACTATAAAGGAAAAATTATAGATGATTATATGGAACAAGTTTCGTTTTTGGAAGCTTCGTACATTTCAGCCGAGACACATAAGGCGGAAAATCCTATAAAATATTTTAAGCAATTGAAGAAAGGATAGCATATGGAAAAGCTTGCAATTTTCGGGGGAGACAAAATAGCGGATGGCAGCGAAATGAGGTTCAACTGGCCAAGAATTACAGACGACACAGAAAAGGCCGTCGTAAAACAGCTTCATGAAACAATCTCAATTTATGATGACTCTGGCATTTTTGGCGAGTTCGAGAAAAAATTTGCGGATTATCATAATAAAAAATATTCTTTGCTCTCTAATTCTGGTACATCCGCTATATTTTCCATGTTCGAAGGCATTGATTTAAAAAATGGAGATGAAGTTTTATGTCCAGTTTATACTTTTCATGCCACAGTAAGTCCTATGATGTATTTCGGGGTGAGACCAATTTTTTGTGATAGCGACGATGAAGGAAATATTTCGTTTGAGAGTATCAAAAACAATTATACTCCCAGCGCAAAAGCAGTTATCGTGACACATATGTGGGGGACGCCAATAAGAGATATCTAAAAAATTGCTGATTTCTGCAAAGAAAAACATATTTATCTCCTCGAAGACTGCTCTCATGCTCACGGCGCGACGATATATGGCAAGAAAGTTGGGACTTTTGGTGACATTGCGGCTTGGAGTCTGCAAGGGCAGAAAACCATTACTGGCGGAGAAGGCGGAATAATCTTAACCGACAACAAGGAGATGTTTGAACGCGCACTTTTGCAAGGTCACTATAACAAACGACCAAAAAATGAAATTGACAAAACGAATGAGCTATATGAGTATTACCTTACCGGCATGGGATTAAAACTACGTGCGCATCCATTAGCAATCGCCATGGCGAACGAACAATTTGACCATCTAAATGATTTTCTAAAAATAAGGAACGAGTATGCTATAAAAATTACCGAAGCGCTGGAAAAGTATCCATTTTTAAAGCTTCCGACAGCGACGGATAATGTGGTAAGATCTTGGTACGCATACGGTTTCCAGTATATTAAAGAAAAAACTTTTGGTGTTACGAGGGAAAAATTTGTAGATGCCTTACGTGCGGAGGGATTGGCTGAAGTTGATATTCCAGGCTCTACCGGCTTATTGAATAATTTACCGCTGTTTACTAGACCTGATAAAATACTTGGTAGACTATATTCTGATGCCCTGCCGCTGCAGAAAGGTTTTCCTATTGCGGAACAATACGCTGGGTGCTTTATTAAAATTCCAGTCTGGTCTTTTACTGATGAAGCTGAGATTGTCGAAAGATATATTGCTGGATTTAAGAAAGTTTGCGACTATATTTTGGTAAATAAAGGTTTATAATTAAAGTAAAATAAGGAGAAAAAATGAACCAAGAATTAGAATTAGAACTAACCTTTTTAGTAAAAGCTTTGCCTGAAGGCATCAAAAAAGTAACGCCGACGCGTATAGTTGACATTTATATTCCGGACACGCCAGAACATTCACATCTTAGACTACGTCAAAAAGGCGAGAAATATGAAATCACCAAGAAAACACCAGTCGTGGAAGGAAATGCGTCAGAGCAAATTGAACAAACAATTCCGCTAACAAAAGAAGAATTCGTTGCCTTGTCGAGTTGCAGTAAAAAACGGGTAGCTAAGGATAGGTACAAAATGCCAGTCGATGGCAAAATGGCCGAAATCGATGTATTTGTTGATGATTTGGAAGGGCTTGTGCTTATGGATTTCGAATTTGATACCGTAGATAAAAAATCAGCCTTTAAAATGCCAAGCGTGGCGTTAGCAGACGTAACTCAAGAAGATTTTATTGCTGGCGGGTTGCTGGCGGGAAAAATATACGATGATATTTTACCAGAATTAGAACGCTTCAACTATAAGAAAATAAACTAACAAAAATTTCCCACAACAAAAACGCCCCCGAAAGGGTGTTTTTGTTGCTTGGCGGGTTAGCGAGCAAAATGCGCAAAAGCGCGGTTCGCTTCGGCCATGCGGTGGCAATCTTCTTTCTTCTTGAACGCTGCGCCCTGCTCATTGTAGGCGTCAACAATCTCAAGTTCGAGCCGTTTCGCATATGGCATGCCGCTGCGCGCTCGGGCAGATTGAACTAGCCACGAAAATGCGAAATGTAGTTGCCGGTGCCCCGAAATCGGGAACGGAATTTGGTAGTTCGCACCACCAACCCGGCGACTTTTAACCTCGAAATCCGGCGAAATATTCGCAATTGCTTTTTCTAGAACTTCGACTGGATTCTCCGAATCCAATTTTTTCGCTGCACCCTCAATCGCAGCATAAACCGCACGCTCCGCAACTTGTTTCTTTCCATCCAACATTGACTTGTTAATTAATCTTTGCACCAAAATCGACTGATATTTGCGATCTGGGTTCACTTTTCGCTCTAGCGACTTAGTAGTTTTCCGTGGCATTTACTTACCCTCCTTCTTCGCCCCGTATTTTGAGCGACCTTGTTTGCGACCTTGTACGCCCTGGAGATCCAAAGCCCCACGCACGATATGATAACGCACACCTGGCAAATCCGGCACCCGCCCGCCGCGCACTAACACGACTGCGTGTTCCTGAAGATTGTGGCCTTCACCCCCGATATAAGCCCAAACTTCTTGACCATTAGTTAGCCGCACACGCGCGACCTTCCGCATCGCCGAGTTTGGTTTCTTTGGCGTCTTGGTAGTTACTTTAATGCAAACCCCGCGCTTCAAAGGCGAAGCTTTCTCGTAGCGCTTAGTCTTCAGCGTGTTCACAATGGAACCGAGCGCCGGAGATTTCGACTTTTTCGCCGCCTTTTTGCGTGGCTTGCGAATCAACTGATTGATAGTTGGCATCTAATCCTCTTCCCTATTATTATTTAATAATACACTATATCTAGCGTCCTGAGCGCTAAAATCGCCCACAAAACACCATATCTAGCGTCTATTTGTCAGCCCACTTACAGCAATCCGCGAGCCAACCGAAACTCTTCCCTCTATTATATCACACTTAACCTAAAAAGTCCACTATTGAGTAGCCGAACTTGGGACTAAATCAATATTTTTTATTTTTTATCATAACTATGATATAATTAAATAGCTTAGACTTTTATAATTTGACAAACCGATTCCAATAAGAATCGCTGGTTTCAAGAAAATCTTGTGGCTATGTGCTCGAGTTTGGTTCTTGAAACCAGATTTGTCAAAAGGTCTAAGCAACTTGGTACGTAGCCACATTTTTGTGTCAATAAGAAACTACCTAGACAAAAGTCTCTTAAACGTACTAGAAAACAACAAAAGTTTAGGAGAAATTATGTCGAGACGCAGGTCAAAAAAAGATAATAAGTGGCTTACTGTTATTATTGTGGTTTTATGTGTTTGTGCGCTTGGTTTTTTTATTCATGCCGGCTCGTCTTCGAGTGAAAATTCGAGTTGTGGAACTCGCGAAGAAGATGCAGAACGCAGCGGCTATTGTGTTACTTCAAGTAAAGACTACGATGAGCTAGTTATTGTGACCGGCAACACTAAAAACACCCCAGCTCCAGACCTAGACTTTACCCAGGGCGAACTATACGATATTTTAGGGGGAGTATTTTATAATGCGGAGAGAGGTGCCACTCCAAACATCTCAATAGTGTCGGTTGCTGGAAGTAATCATATAATAGAATATACCGCTAATCATAAAGTCGCTCAAAATATTATTGCGTCAAACAACGAGCTTAAAAAACTTGGCAAAGAATTGAACAAAGCGATCAAGACTTCGCCGTCAGAATCTGGGGCAGATTATTTAGGTGCGATTCTAGAAGCGAACAATATCATTTCCAATACATCAAAAAATCCAATGATATTAGTGGTCGGTTCGGGATATAGCGATTCTGGCGCGTTGAACTTTGCGTCCGGTGAGATTTTTAATTTGTATTGGCAAAACACCAACAATATCACTCAGACTCTCTCACAAAATCGGCAGACGAAAGAAGGCGTGCTTAATGAGACAACGATTTATTGGTATAATTTGGGCGATACGGTGGCTCCGCAGGCTAGTTTGAATGTCTATAAGGAAGATGCTAAAGAAATTTACAAACTCGCACTTGAATATCTGGGGGCTGGAAAAATTAGCTTAAACAATTATACTGGTATTCCTGCAGATGCGACGTCCGTTGACTCTGGATATAGCGTGCAGCAGGTATATGTCGACGAGCTAAAGGTTGGCGACACGTTTAACGTAAACGAGGACGTCGGGCGTTTCTACCCAGACAAGGCAGTATTGATAAATGCGAGCGAAGTTAAAGAAAAATTATCATCTTTTTCTAAACATTTTAACCCAAATGGTAGCACAAAACTAAAATTGACCGGGTATATTGCATATTGTATAGATGAGGGACAATTGGGACTTTCTCGCGCTAATGCTATCAAATCCATATTATTAGAGCTAGGCATACCGGAAAACAAGGTAGAAGCCCATGGAGAACGAGGCTCTCCGCCAGAATCCAACAACGAATCTTATACCTGTCGAAGTTCTTTGCCCGAGACCGAGCGCAGAACAGTAAAAATAGAAGTAGTAAAGGATGAGTAATGTCTAAAACTTTTGGTAATTTTGAATTTGGTGAGCATTTGTTTAATATTTGCTTCTCTTCTGGTCTGACATGCGTAATTTGTCTTGCAATCGGTGTTTCGCTTAATCATATGGACTTCTTTTCTAATAAGGCTAATCTATGGGTGATTTTAGCTCTGTGTCTTGTCCCCGTGTGGACATTTATAGCTGTATTTTTCGAATCGGAGCTTAAGATAGCCTACTACAAAACTTGGCACGATAAAATTATGGGACTAATTGACCAGTCAAAAATTCTTCAACGTTTTGCAAAACAATATAAAATCAAAAATTGGAAAAACAAACTTGAAGAAGTCGAGGCAGATGGGAGGTGGCATTTTTATGCAGATACCAACTATATGCATAGGTTAGCGGAGCAACGTGACTTAATGATCGGTAAAATATATCGAGAATATCTTGCAGAAATGGCTCTCAAAAAAACAACCGTAATAAGCGCACAGAAAGAATTATCGAATGCGACCATTAAACTAGAAGAGGTGGAATACGCGGAAAAAATCGCTAAAAAATTATGCGAAGAAGCAAAATCGCCAGGCGAGATTTATAAGCAAAGACAAAGTTATCAGATAAAAAGACGTGAACTTGCCGAAGCGATGATAAATAAAAGCGACGCAGAATATGCCC
>CAVFLV010000028.1:0-2910 GCA_963623485.1 bacterium
CTTTTGAGATACGTTTATGAATATTTCGATAATATAGCTATTGTATCTGAGGATTTGTTGGGATCAGTCTTAAAACTTGGAGCAGACAAAGCAAAAATTAAATTAGTCCCAAATTGCATAAATTATGAAGCCATTTTGGAACAAGGGAATGAATCGTTTCACTTTTTCGAAACTACGACTGCAAATAAGAGTGAATATCGGATAAATAAAATGTTGAGAGCTTCTGGAAAAAAGTTTGTAAATATTGGTCGATTTTCGCCAGAAAAAGGACAACTGAGGTTGATAGATGCATTTTATAAATTATGGGCAGAGCATCCTGAGATTAAATTATTTATAGCGGGAGGCTACGGCTCATTGTACATACAGCTTTGTAACTATGTACGAGAGCTACCGTGCAAGGGAAATATTGCGATAATTAAATCTTTAGACCAAGCGTATTCTTTGATGAGAAAATGTGATTTCTTAATACAAGCATCGACTTATGAAGGATTTGGGTTGACGCTTTTAGAAGGAGATATTTTGGGATTGCCTGTGATGGCTACTGATATTACTGGGCCAAGTAAGTTTATGCGCGAACGTGGTGGTCAATTGGTCGAATCTTCAGAGGAAGGAATTTATTTGGGGATGAAAGAAATGCTTGAAAAAGGTGGAATAAGGTTAGGCGTAGATTATAAAAAATATAACTCTAATGCAATTCGTTGTTTTGAAGAATTATTTGAGGAGGTAAAATGAAAACTATTCTAACATACGGCACGTTTGATTTATTTCATCAGGGGCATGTGCGGATATTGAAGCGGGCGAAGGCGCTGGGGGATAAGTTGATTGTGGCGATTAGCACGGACGAATTTAATGCGATTAAGGGTAAAAAATCGTATCATAGTTATGAAATAAGAAAAGAAATTTTGGAGTCTGTGAAATATGTGGATATGGTGATACCTGAAAAAGAGTGGGGGCAAAAGCGAGATGACGTGAAAAAATATAATGTTGATATTGTGGTGATGGGTGATGATTGGATGGGGAATGAGAAATTTGAATGTTTGCGTGATTTGTGCGACGTGGTGTATTTGCCACGGACCGAAAATATTTCGACTTCAAAAATTAAAAAGGATTTGGGGCTGGGCAAAACAAAATGAACAAAGTATGGAAAGATTTTAAAAAATATTTGCCGTATGCGGTGCGTTCGGCAAAAGCGGAGCTAAAAAGCGAAGTGACAGGTTCGAAATTGGGATGGCTGTGGTGGATTGTCGAGCCACTGGGGTATATGCTGATTTACACGTTTGTGTTTTCAGTAGTTTTTCCGAATAAAGAAAATTATTTTCCGGCGTTTATCATGGTCGGGGTGAGTTGCTGGGAATTCTTTAATAGGATGATTATGGGGTCGATAAAATTGATCGCTAGTAATCGCGACCTGATTTCGAAAGCGTATATTCCGAAATATATTCTGCTACTTGCGAAAGCGTTTACATATTTATTTAAAATGCTGATTTCTTTGGGGCTAACATTGACACTGGCGATTGCACTGGGAGTTTCGTTTAGCCCGTGGATATTGTTAGTGCCGGTGATAGTTTTAATTCTGTTTATTATTACTTTTGGGTTGTCGATGATTTTGATGCATTTTGGAGTTTATGTCGAAGATTTGAAAAATGCTACGAAAATTATTTTGAGATTAGTGTTTTATATATCTGGGGTGTTTTATAATATTAATACAAGGCTAGACGGGGTAGCGAAATTTTTCTTATTAAGATGCAATCTGGTAGCTTTTTTGATGAGCGAAATGCGAAAAGTGATGCTTTATGGAATGATGCCAAGTTTTGAGGGACTGGTGATTTGGCTAGTGATTGGGGTTGTATTATGTGTAATTGGTTTTAGGTTGATTATAAAATATGAAAATTCATATGCGAAGGTGGTTTAGATGAATAAAACAGCAATAACAATTAAAAATTTGCACATTGCATATCAAAGTTTAGAAAAAACTTCGATCAAAAAGACTTGTTTTAGAAAACACAAAAAGAAACAAGGCTTTGAAGCGCTGAAGGGGGTTTCGCTAGAAATTCCGGAAGGTGAGATTGTGGGGATTATCGGTCGAAACGGGTCGGGGAAATCTACACTTTTGAGAGCGATTGCGGGGATTTTTTCGCCGAACAGCGGAAAAATTGATGTTCATGGGAATACGGTGTCGCTACTTTCTATTGGGGTGGGGTTTAATAAAAAATTATCCGGTTATGAGAATATTTATCTCTCGGGGCTTTTACTGGGGTTTTCGGAAAAGGAAATCAGAGAGAAAGAGAAAGAAATTATTGATTTTGCCGAGTTGGGTGAGTTTATTTATAAACCAGTACAAGAGTATTCATCGGGGATGTATTCGAAATTGGCGTTCGCGATTACAGCGACATTAGAAACGGATATAACTTTGATTGATGAAGTTTTGAGCGTGGGCGATGAATATTTTAAGAAAAAAAGTTATAGCAGAATGCGTGAGATAATTTCGGCGGATTATCGGACGGTGGTGATTGTTTCGCATAATCTTGATACGATTTCGGAGTTGTGTGATAGAGTGGTGTGGCTACATGACGGAGAAATAAAGAAGGTTGGAAAAACTGACGAGGTGATTAAAAAATATAAGGAATTTATGGAGGTAGAAAATGGTAAAAAATAAGAATGAGAACGGCAAAAAGATAGACAAAAAGAAAATTTTAAATGTCGTTATGATTGCATTAACTGTGCTAGCGAATATTTGTCTGATTATGCTTAGTGCGATAATTAGTGTATTTGGTATTTTACCATTAAAATGGCTGATATCGTTGTGGATTATTGTGGCGATTTTTGCTGCGATTACGATTTTTACAATTTTCAAAAGAAATAAAATTAAAAAGTGGATAAGAATTGTCGACTGCGTTGTTTGTGGTATTC